>CAYXEN010000073.1:0-14138 GCA_964464035.1 uncultured bacterium
AACTGGAGCATCGCGGACGACTACTGGGATTTCTGCCCCTGGTGCGGCCGCGAAGTGTCCTAGATCCGCTTCTTCCACCTTCACCTGCGCCCGCTGCTCTGTTGCCAGAATGCTGCGGGTCCTGTCGGCGATCTCACCCCACCGTGCTCACTTCGTTGCGCGCGGCGGGGGCCCCGAATCGCCGCCACCCGCTGCTTGGTGACTAGGGATCTGCAGCCGAGATGATGAGCCTGCCTCGACATGCTCGAACGCGACTCCGCAGCGCGCTATGATTGATTCATCCGCGCGCGAGGACGCCGGAGCGGGAGAGCATGTCGAGGCGGGCAAGAGAGCAAATCGCTGCCACCCGCTGCTGCATTAGAGTCGCGGTTCGCATACTTTCAGGAAATTGCATCGCCTGCACACGGATTCGCGCTCGATCTTGGTGAAGCGTTCTTCGACGGCGATGTTTCTTGCGGGGTCCTCGAGAAGACTCCGCATATCGTCGATGCTGCCCCGGATGTAAGAGAACAGCTCGCCGAAAGATTTCCTCGTGAAGGTCTTTTCGGTGACTTGCGAGCGAAAGAGGTCGAAACGGCGGGTTATGATCGTCGAAGGGTCGGCCCCGTAGGCGTCGCCGGCGTACCAGGCGTAGCAGGCCATCTGCAAAGGGAACCCGGCGGACGAGCTCTTGCCGGTTTTCCAATCCCAGACCACTATGCCCTCGTCCGCGCGGCAGGCGCAATCGAGCTTGAGAAGCACCTTGACTCCCTCGAGTTCGAAACTCGAGAACTCCTCCACTTCGAGGAAACTCTCCGCGGGGAGCTTCCTCAGTTCTTCGAAGACGTCCGAATCATAAAAGTTGCGGATGCACGTCGCGGCCTGATCGGCGGCCGCCTTCCATTCCTCGTCGCTCGTAGCGATCCCGTACTCGTGCTCGAAAAGACCGCAGAACGACTTGGGGTCTTCCCAGTACTTGCCGTCTCTCGAATTGCGGAAATCCTGCCGCATCCCGTCGAGCGTGATCTCGAGGATCCTGTCGAGGTCGAGCACGTCTATACCGAGCGATACGTTCTTGAGGGAATGGGCTATGCACTTGTGAACAACTTCGCCGATCCAGGTCGAGCGGTTCTTGAGATTCTTGAGGACGTAGAGCTTGCGCGCCCTCTCCGGGGCCTCGATCTCCCAACCGCTCCATGATCCGTAATAGTTGAAATAGTACTTGCGCGGGCATTCCCGAAAGATGGAGTCGCGTGATACCGACCAGGAGAACTCGTTCTTGAACGTGCCCATGATTGGACCTCGATGTCCTTTCCGCTGCGTTTCCGGCTGGAAATCATTGTAACCGGTCTCGAGCGTGCATTCAAACTGATTGTGCCCTTTCGCTAATGCGGGGAACTATTGTGCTTGCCAAAGCGATTTCAAACTGCTTTATTTTCTTGCAAACGATGACGGGAAAGGAGAACATCGATGAGGGTGGAGACGCTGACGGTCGGGATGTTTCAAAGCAATTGCTACGTGGTTTATTGCGAAGAAAAGCGCGAGGCATTGATCATAGATCCGGGGGACGAGGGAGCAAGGATAGTCGGGTTCGTGAAGGATGAGCGTCTCGACGTCAAGGGGATCGTAAACACGCACGCCCACATAGATCACGTTTCGGCTCTCGCCGAGGTGCGCGAGGCCTTCGACGCGCCGGTGATGATGCACGAGGATGATTTCTTCATATACGAGAACCTCGCCTACCAGGGAACCCTCTTCGGCTTGAAAGCCCCCGAAGGGATCAAGATAGACAGCTTTCTCGAGAACGGCGAAAACATCAGGTTCGGCGAATGCAGGCTTCAAGTGGTGCAGACCCCCGGCCATTCTCCCGGCTCGATATCCCTGGTCGCTCCCGATGAAAAACCGGTGAAGGTCTTCGCCGGCGACACGCTGTTCAAGGGAAGCATAGGCAGGACGGATCTCTACGGCGGGAACTACGAACAGATAATCGACACGCTGAGAAACGTCTTCCTGACTCTCCCCGACGATGCCGTCGTGTATCCGGGGCACGGCGAAGCGACGACCATCGCGCAGGAGAAGAAGCACAATCCTTTTCTCATGAATATTGCGTGAGTCGGGCCGAAGGGCGACATCCGCTTTTCTGCTGTGGCTGGTCCAAGAAAGAAACCGAACGTCGCCGGGTGGGAGGTCAGGTGCTCTCGAGCTGTTCCTTGGCGTGGTATGAACTCCTCACCAGCGGGCCGGACTCGACGTGTGAGAAGCCCATCGCCTCCCCTTCCTTGCGGATGAGCTCGAATTCCTCGGGGGTGTAGAAACGTTCCACGGGAAGCGCCCTCTTCTTCGGGCTCAGGTATTGCCCGACCGTCATTATGTCGCATCCCGTCCGTGCGATGGCCTCCATCGTGGAGAGCACCTGGGGCATGGTTTCGCCGAGACCCACCATGATCCCGGATTTCACTTTCATGTCGATCCCCCGCTCGGAACGGAACCTCACCGCTTCCTCGAGGATTCTAAGCGACTGCTCGAAGGCGGCTACGGGGCGAACCCTGGGATAGAGATGCGAGACGGTCTCCACGTTGTGCGCGAGAACGTCGGGACCGGCCAAGAGAACGTTCTCGAGCAAATCGCTCCTGCCGTTGAAATCGGGGATGAGGACCTCGATCCGGCAGCGCGGGAGGCGCCGGCGGATCGCCTCGATCGTCCCGGCGAAGTGTTGCGATCCTTCGTCCGGCAGGTCGTCCCTGTCGACCGAGGTCACGACCACGTAATCGAGACCGAGGTCGGCCGCGGCCTCCGCCACTTTCGCCGGCTCGTCGGGATCGGGTGGGGGAGGGGTCCCCTTGGCGACGGAACAGAAGCCGCAGTGGCGCGTGCATATGTCTCCCAGGATCATGAAGGTCGCCGTCTTCTTGGAAAAACATTCGAAGATGTTCGGGCATCTCGCCTCCTGGCAGACCGTGTTGAGGGAATTCTTCGCGATGAGGTCGCTCACGAACTTGAAATTCTCGCCGGTGGTGAGCCTGACCTTGAGCCATTCGGGCCGCGGTGTCCTTGGTTTCTTGGGCATTTCAGCTCCTCATCGCTTTGCCTTGGCCGGTGCCCGCACCAGTGGCGACGGTGAGTTCGCGCCCGAACACCTCGGCGAAGTTCTCCGCTATGAGACGCTTCACTTCGGCCATGTCGGGTTTCTCCTCGAGCTCGACTTCCATCGAGGTCATCGTGCATCCCACGATCCCGCAGGGATGGATGAGCGAGAAGCGTGTGAGATCCGTGGAGACGTTCAACGCGAATCCGTGCGACGTGACCCACTTCGATATCCGCACGCCGATCGATGCTATCTTCTTGTCCCCCGTCCACACTCCCCTGTGCTCGGGATGATGATAGCCTTCGACGCCGAAAGCGGCCAGGGTTTTTATGATCACCTCTTCGAGGTCGCGAACGTAGCGGGCGATGTCCCTCCTGTCGGGTTCGAGCAGGATGATCGGATAGCCGACGAGCTGTCCGGGCCCGTGGTAGGTGACGTCTCCGCCCCGGTCCGTGTGGACGAGCTCGATTCCTTCCCGCTCCAGGAGCCGGCGGGAAGCGATCAGGGAAGAACCGTCGGCGTTTTTCCCCATGGTTATGACCGGCTCGTGCTCGAGAAGGAAAAAGCTCTCGCCCTTGCCCGTGTCCTTCAGTTCATCCACCGTCCGGCGCTGAAGGGCCAGGGCTTCGCCGTAGGAGACCAGGCCCAAGTCGATCAGCCGGCATGGTCCGTTCGGGTTCGACGTCACGCGTAGTCCTCCAGTTCCTTCTTGACGAAAGCCATGAATTGATCGGCCACCGCCCCGTCGATCAGCCTGTGGTCGAAAGAGAGGCTGAGATAGACCATCGGTCTTATCGCTATTGCGTCGTTGACGACGACAGGGCGTTTCGTTATTGCGCCCACTCCCATTATGGCGACCTGGGGTTGATTGATGATGGGCGTGCCGAAGAGTCCGCCGTAGATCCCGGGGTTGGTTATCGAGAAGGTTCCGCCCTGGACCTCTTCCGGGTTCAAGCGCTTCGTCCTGGCCCTCTCGGCGAGGTCGTTTATCACCTTGGCCAGTCCCAGTATGCTCATTTCGTCGGCGTTCTTGACCACGGGGACGATCAAGCCCCAATCGAGCGCCACTGCGACTCCTATGTTGATGTCTTTCTTGTAGACGATCGTCTCGCCCTCGATCGATGCGTTGACCACGGGAAAAGCCTTGAGCGCTCTCGTTACCGCTTCGATGATGAACGGCAGGAAGGACAGCTTCACTCCTTCCTTGATGTATTGGTTCTTGAGCCGCTCCCTGGCCTTGACCACGTTGCTCATGTCGACTTCGAAAAAAGTCGTCACGTGAGCGGACGTTCTCCTGCTCCTCGTCATGTGCTCGGCGATCCTCTTGCGCATGACACTCATCGGTTCGCGCACCACTCTCTCGCCCGACGTGAAGATATCGGGTCCGGGTTCGGGCGGCGACACCACTTCCTCGACGAAACCCGAGGCGGGAGGAATCGGCTTGGACGCCGATTCGATGTAGCGGAGGATATCTTTCTTGGTCACGCGCCCGTCGGCGCCGGTTCCCTCGACCAGGCTGAGGTCGACGTCGTGCTCCTTTGCGATCTTTCTCACCAGGGGCGATGACAACGTCGCCCTGCGCTTGGACCTTCTCGCCTCCAGGTCGCCGGGGCCCTTTTGTTCCTTGGCTCTGGGAGCGGTGGCGGGAACAGGCTCGGTGGTCTTGGAGCTTTTCCCGGCGGCCGCCGGGACGTCCTTCTTCCCGCCGGATGCAATTTCTTTCTCGCTGCCGATTCGGGCCACGACCGTGTTTATGGGAACCGTCTCGCCTTCCTCGACGAGGATTTCGAGAAGGATTCCCTCGGCTGGGGATGGGATTTCCGCGTCGACCTTGTCGGTGGAGATCTCGAAGAGAGGCTCGTCCTTCTCGATCCTCTCCCCGACCGCCTTGAGCCACTTGACGATCGTTCCCTCTGCGATGCTCTCGCCCATCTGCGGCATGATGACGTCTGTGCTCATGCTTTTTTCCTTTATTGATTGCTTGTTCTAGTAAGCGGCGAGTTTTCTCGCCGCTTCGACCACGTCCTCCACCTGGGGGAGGAAGAACTCCTCCAGCGGGGGACTGTAAGGCACCGGCGTGTCGGGCGCGGTGACCCGAACGATCGGCGCGTCGAGAAACTCGAATGCCTTCTCCACTATCCTGGCCGCTATCTCTCCACCCGGTCCCCCCGTGCGCGTCGCTTCGTGGAGGACCATCACGCGGTTGGTCTTGGCGGCCGTCTCCAGGATGGCCTCCTCGTCCATGGGCAAGAGCGTGCGCAGATCCAGTATCTCGGCGCTTACGCCTTCCTTTTGCAGTTCATCGGCCGCCTGGAGGGCCGTGTGCACCATTGCACCGTAGGTGATGATGGAGAGGTCGCTTCCCTCGCGCCGCAAAGCCGCCTTGCCGATCGGCACGAGGTAATCTTCTTCGGGCAGCTCCTCCTTTATCCGCCGGTAGAGGAATTTGTGTTCGAAGTAGAGCACCGGGTCTTCGTCCCTGATCGCCGCCTTTATGAGTCCTTTCGCGTCGTAGGCCGTGGAAGGCTCGACGATCTTGAGCCCCGGTGTGTTCATGAAGAAGCCCTCGACGTTCTGCGAGTGGAAGGGGCCTCCGTGCACGCCTCCCCCGCACGGTCCGCGGACCACGATCGGGACGCCCGCGCCCCAGCGGTAGCGCGTTTTCGCCGCGAAGTTGGTGATCTGGTCGAATGCGCAGGAAATGAAGTCGATGAACTGCATCTCGGCGATGGGGCGCATCCCCACGAGTGACGCCCCGATCGCCGCGCCGACGATCGCGGACTCGCTGATCGGCGTGTCGATCACTCTTTCCTCTCCGAAATGATCGAGCATCCCCTTGGTGACCTTGAAAGCCCCGCCGTATATACCCACGTCTTCGCCGATGATGAAGACCCTCTCGTCCCTTTCCATCTCTTCCCATATGCCCTGTCGGATCGCCTCGAGATAAGTCGTTTCCGCCATTGTTCTCTCCTGCCTATTCCCGGCCTTCGTGATAGACGCCCTCCAGAGTCTCCTCCGGATCGGGATAAGGGCTCTTGTCCGCCCATTCCACCGCGTCGTCTATGGTCGCTTTGATCTCCTGTTCCATTTTCTCGATTTCAGCCTTCGTCATGGATTTCTCCGCGAGAAGCCGCTTTTCGAATCTCGTGATCGGATCCTTTTTCGCCCATTCCTCGAAGAGTTCCTTGGGCACGTAGCCGGCGTCGTCGTGAGCGCTGTGCCCGGTCATGCGGAAAGTCTTGTACTCGACTATGCTGGGACCTTCGCCTTTTCTCGCCCGCGCGACCGCCCGAGCCGCCGATTCGTAGACGGCCAGAACGTCGTTCCCGTCCACCACTTCGCCCGGTATCCCGTATGCGACGGCGCGGTCGGCTACGTTCGCCACCGGCATCTGGAGTTCGATCGGAGTCGAGTATGCGTACTGGTTGTTGTTTATGAAAAACACGACGGGGAGCTTTCTCACCGACGCGAAGTTTATCCCCTCGTGCCAGTCCCCCCGGCTCGTGGCTCCCTCGCCGGAGTAGCAGAACGCGACGCGCTTCTCTCCGCGCAGCTTGAACGCGAGGGCGCAGCCTGCCGCCACCGGAACGTTGTCACCGAGGTGGCTTACGAACGCGATGATGTTGTAGTCCATGTCGCCCATGTGCATGTTTCCGTCCTTGCCTTTCGTGACACCGGTCTGGCGGCCCATGTACTGGGCTATTATCCTCCGCACGGAAACTCCCCGGATGAGGAACACGCCCATGTCGCGGTGGGTGGGAGCGACGACGTCGTCCTTCTCCATGTTGAAGGCGGTTCCTACGGCTATTGCTTCCTGCCCCCTTCCCACGTAGACCCCTCCCACGATCTTGCCCTGCCGGTAGAGCTTGCGCTCGATGCGGTCCTCGAGGGCGCGCGTGAGCTTCATGTAGTAGAGAAGTTCGTGTTTCCGTTTTTTCGTTGTCTTCATGTCGGTTCGGTCTCCTTGGGTCCTGGGCGTCCTAGCCGTCGTAGTATACCCCTTCGAGAACTTCTCTTCCTTTCGGGAAAGGCGCAGCCATGGCTTCCTCCACCGCCTCCTCGATCTCTTCATCGACTCCGGCGTCGATCGAGTTGAGGTCTTTCGTATCGACCGCCGCTTCCTCGAGCAGGTATTCCGTGTATGCCTCGAGCGGGTCTTTTCGTTCCCACTCCCTCTTGAGCTCGGCCGGAACGTAGCCGGCGTCGTCGTGCGCGGCGTGACCGAGGCGCCTGAAAGTCTTGCTCTCGATGAGGGCCGGTCCTTCGCCGGCCAGGCAGGCTTCTCGGGCTCTTCGCACCGCGTGGTATACTTCCAAGACGTTGTTGCCGTCCACGATCACCCCTTCTATCCCGTAGGCTTCGGCCCGGACCGCGAGGTCCTTCACGTTCGCCTGCATTTCGACCGGTGTGGAGTAGGCGTAGAGATTGTTTTCGACCATGAGGATGAGCGGCAGCTTCCTCACCGCCGCGAGATTCAGGCCTTCATGGAAAGCGCCCGTGCTCGTGCCGCCGTCGCCTATGTAAGTGAGGGCGACGTTGCCCGCCCCCCTGTTCTTCAGTGCCAGGGCGATGCCCGCCATTACAGGGATGAGATCGCCGAGAAGGCTGACGGGTGCTATGAGGCGCTTCTCGAGGGATCCTATGTGCAGGGTGCCGTCCTTGCCTCCTGTCGGCCCGGTCGCCCTGGCGAGGTATTGGAGGAAGACGTCGGCCGGACGGAGCCCTCTCGTCATCAGGGAGCCGAGGTTTCTTATCATGGGGGCGAGGTAGTCGCCTTCTTCCAGCGCGTAAGCGCTTCCGACCGAGGTGGCCTCCTGGCCGAGGCTCGAGTAGAGGCCGCCGACGATCCGGTTCTGCTTGTAGAGGATGCCCAGCCTCTCTTCGACCCGGCGGTTGAGCTTCATGAAGTAGTAGAGGTCGAGCAGGGATTCCTTCGACAGCTTCAAGCCGGGAGGGTTGGTTATCTTGTAGCCCCTAGATGTGGATTGCTTCGCCGTAGACGTCATGAGCGGCCTCCAGCATCGCTTCCGACAGGGTCGGATGGGCATGTATGGTATGAGTGATTGATTCCACGGTCGCTTCGAGATTCAACGCCGCCCCGGCTTCCGCTATGAGTTCCGTGGCCTTGGGGCCTACGATGTGAACGCCTAGAACCTCGTCGTATTTCTTGTCCGCCACTATCTTGACCAGCCCTTCGGGCTCGCCGAGGATCGATGCCTTGCCGCTGGCCTGGAAGGGAAATCTGCCCACCGCCACGTCGTACCCGGCCTCCACGGCTTGCTTCTCGGTCAACCCCACGCTTGCGACCTCGGGGCGACAGTACGTGCAGGAGGGGATCTTCTTGTAGTCGATCCCTTCGACCGGCCTGCCGGCCAGGTGATTCACCGCAAGGATGCCCTCGGCGCTGGCCACGTGCGCCAGCTGCGGGCTCCTCACGATGTCGCCGATCGCGTATATGCCCGGAACGTTGGTCTGCATGAACTCGTCCACCTTGATGTAGCCGCCCTCGGTCTCTACGCCGACTTCTTCGAGCCCGATTCCATCCGTGAGAGGTTTTCTCCCGACCGAAACGAGGACCTTGTCCACCTCGATCTCCTCGTCGGCATCCCCCGATCGAACGACCAGATTCACTCCTCCCGGCGTTTTCTCCGCCGACTTCACCTCGGAAGAAGTGGATATCTTCATGCCGCGGCTCTCGAGCGATTTCGCCAGGACGAGAGAGATCTCTTCGTCCTCGATGGGAAGGATCCGGGGAAGCAGCTCGATTATGCTCACTTCCGTGCCGAATGAAGCAAAGATGGACGCGAACTCCACGCCGACGGCGCCCGCTCCGACGACTGCGAGTCGCCTGGGGATCTCCCTGAGCTCCAGTACATGGTCGCTGTTCAGGACGAGTAAACCGTCGGGAACTATGTGGGGCAGTGAAGCCGGTACCGATCCCGTGGCTATGATTATCTTGCGCGCGTTTATCCTCTCTTCACCGGCCTCCCCCCGTACGCTCACCGTCGAAGCGCCGATCAACGTGCCCGCGCCGGTCATGACGTCGACCTTCCTTTTCTTCATTAAGTATTCGATGCCTTTCGCGAGCTTGCGCACGATCTTCTTCTTGCGGTTCTGGACCTTGGGAAAATCGACGCTCACTCCGTCGATCTTGATACCGAACTCCGCGCTCCGGTTTATCTCGTCGTGCAGGGCAGCGGTCTGGAGCAAAGCCTTGGTGGGGATGCAACCGCGGTGGAGGCAAGTCCCGCCCAGGAGGGGATCCTTTTCGATGAGGGCGGTCTCGAGGCCGAGGATGCCCGCCCTGATGGCGGCCACGTATCCTCCCGGCCCGCTTCCTATTATGGCAAGGTCATATGTTTTCAAGTCTCCATCCTTCCGGTCTGGATCTCTCTTCGTGCGGCGATGGAAAAGGCGGTTACGCCGGTGCAAGGAGCGTTTCGCGAAACAAGAGAGTATCGAGCAGAACGATTACTTCGTCACTTTGCGACAAGAGCAAACTTATCTACCTATAATAAGAATCGAACCTTGAGGGCGCAACCAAAAACGGGAAAGGATATGGGACCGGGTTGGTCCGTTTGAATTTACGTGACCGCCGCCGAACGACCTGCAAACGTGATGCCGTGGTAAAAACTTGGAAAGCTTCCTTGCCATTTTCCGCGTTTGTATTTTATTATAAAAAAACCAAAAAGGGGCTTTATATAATTAATTGTAAACGCGCAAGTTAGGCCGATATCAAAGGAAAGCACGGTAGAATCATGGATAAACGCAAGTGGGCATTGATCCTCGGAGCGTCGAGCGGCTTCGGGGCGGCGACGTCGAGAGAGCTCGCGAGGAGCGGTTTCAACATCTTCGGGGTGCACCTGGACAAGCGCAGCACGATGCCGCAAGTGGAGGAGATCCGGTCCGATATAGAAGCGGTCGGCGGCGAGGCGGTCTTTTTCAACGTGAACGCCGCCAGCGAAGAAAAACGCGGGGAAGTGGTGGAGGCAATCCGCGCGAGGCTCGTTGAAAGCGACCTTCGTCCACGGCTCAAGGTTTTCATGCACTCGCTCGCTTTCGGCGCGCTGAAGCGTTTCGTTCCCGTCGAAGGAGAAGAAGTGGTGAACAGCTCGCAGATGGGTTGGACTCTGGACGTCATGGCCCACTCGCTCGTCTACTGGACACAGGATCTCATCGCGGCCGGTCTTCTGGGCGAGGGAAGCAGGATCTTCGCGATGACGAGCTCGGGCGGTGAGAGGGTGTTGCCCTACTACGGCGCCGTCTCCGCGGCGAAAGCGGCGCTCGAATCCCACATGCGCCAGTTGAGCGTCGAGCTCGTCCCGCTCGGCATCAGCATCAACGCCATTCGAGCCGGGGTGACGGACACGCCCGCCTTGCGCAAGATACCTGATTCCGAGAGGCTCGTGGAAAAGGTGAGAAGCAAGAACCCGGGCGGGAGATTGACGCGCCCCGAGGATATTGCTCTCGTCATCAAGGCCCTGAGCACGGTGGAGACGAGCTGGATGACGGGAAACGTGATCGGAGTCGACGGCGGGGAACACCTCGTCGATTGACACCAGTCCGATCAATACAGGGAGAACGTGACGAGACCGGGCGCCAGGAGCAGCGCCGCGACTACAACCTTCCAGTATAGATTCCCCCTTGCACCGAGAATGGTTTCCAGTACGCGGGCGCCCCTGCATGCGAGAGCGGCGATGCTCGCGTATGCGAGCAGATAGAGGACGGGCGCCGAATCGCTGTGCGCGGCCGCGGGCAGAAGCGCAAGGGAGAGGGCGATCGTGCCGGCCAAGAGAATCGCCGGGGTCTTGGATGCAGCCGGTTCCCCGGGCGGCGCCCCCGAGACGGCCATGACGAGAAGCGGCGAGTAGCCGGCCAGAGCAAGCAAGGCCGGCGAGGAGTGAAGAATCTTCGACCATTCTCTCCATGACGCGAAGCGGTAGCCGCCGCCAGCCCACGATCGAGCATTCACATCGACCAGTCCCAGCTTGACGGCGGCCGCTGCGGCCAGGATGGTCAGGGCGGCGAAGAGAAGGGCCTGCTTCGGCCGGCGCGATAGGACGAGGACGGCGAAGAAGAAGGGAAGGAGATAGAGAAGCTGGTGCGAACGCAGGGAGGAAGCGGCGAGCAGGAATCCGGCGAGGACGACTCCCCTGGCGCCGGCTCCTCTTCCGGCGATGAGCAGTATGCAAATGAGTACCGACGCCACGGCCGAGGCTGCAGCCGGTTCCCGGGCCCCCAGGAAGACGAAAGGCGACGACACCGCGACTGCGACGCCTCCCCATCCCCCGGGAAAACCGCTGGATCCGGCGATCCGCATCCCCACCGCAGCCGTCAGCGCCAGCAGGGGAAGCAGAAGAACCAATCCGGCGGCGGATACGCTTCCCGGCGAGGCGATAGGATCACGGGCCGGCGGTGAAGAAGCGGAAACGAGCAGGGCGACCGCGACGGCCGCGATCCACGCACATATCAAGGTCGTCCAATAAGATCTGGGCATGGTTCGTCAGGATCAATAATCCGCGGGCGTCTCTCCAATGTCAACTATGCTGCAGGCCAGGATCGGATTCAGGCCGAGGGCCTTGGCCTTTGCGACGACTTCCTCGTTCTCGCTCCCCGGGTTGAGAAAGAGTTCCTTGGGGGATTTCTCGGCTATGTCCTCGAGCACCTCGAGCGTGACCCGCGGCGGCAGATAGACCGAAACACGGTCGATGTCGCCGGGAACGTCGAGAACGGTCTTGTAAGCCTTGAGCCCCTCGATCTCCTCTTCCTTCGGATTCACGGGATAGACTTCGAACCCCTGCTTCAAGTAAGCCCTCACGGCCTTGTTGCTGAATTTCTCTCGATTGTTGGATGCGCCTATGATCGCTACTTTCATTGCCATGTCGCTCTCCTTTCAGCGGGGTGACATGCGCCGTCTCCCCGCGTGCTCAATAATATAATGAGCGCGGTTGTGAGTGGAAACCCATTGTTGCGGGGATGGAGAGGATTCCCGGCCGCTCAATCGGCGTCCGGAGCGGAGGTCATTCCCAGAAGGGGGCTGATTCCGGCCGGCTTGGTGAGGGTTATCTCCCTTCTGCCGAAGACGAGAGCCTCCCTGCGTGACGGGAACCATATGTCGACGTGGCGCCTCCACCGGCGGTTCATCGAGTCCTCTATGGTGAACTCACCCAACCCTTCCAGCATCACCTTGTCGCCGAAGGAGAATGGAGCGTCGGGAGTGTAGGGTTGCAAGAGGTCGCGGGAGAGAGCGATGACGCCTCGTCGCGTGGGCGTGTTGGCGGCGGTGATGAACGGCGTGTCGTCGGTTTCGAATGGGGAACTGCTGTAACCTGTGGCTATGACCTTGAGCCTCACTTCGCCGCCGTTGTGGATTTCGTATCCCGCATCGACCAACAGGTCGTACATCCGGGCCTGTTCGTCGAGCAGTTTTTTCACCGCGTTCTTTAGCGAGTAGTTCTCGGAGTTCACGTGGAAGCTTAGATACCTGTAAGCGCTCTTCTTTTCCTCGAGGGCGTGGTGCTCATGAACGTAGAGCAGGGTCGGCCCCACGGTGACGAGGATGAGGGCCAGGGCGGCGCATGCTCGCCTCGGTGTGGCGAAGGCCCAGGCTGCCCGGCGGGGAAGCGGCGAGAGGAAATCCCATATCCGGCCCGCGGCCAGGACCAGCGAGACTTCGATGCTCCGGGCCTTGAGCAGGGTACGGTTGATGCTCATCATGAGAGCTTCTTCTGTCTTCTCTAGCCAATCCATTTCGTTCACCCCTTAAAACAAAAAAACCAACGGGCTGTCGGTCTGGATCTGAAACCCCGCCTATCGAATGCTCTGAAACACCGAAGGCCTATTCTGTTTTCGGAGTATAATTATATAATTACAATTTACCACAAGTCAACATCAAAAGGGGTGCGGTGGGATCCGGAGGAGGCCCCGAAGGAGGGGAACCGGAGGGCAACTTATTACACCTCAACACAATAGAGCGGAAATGCTCGGGAGATGGCAATCCAAGAAATCCGCTCGATGTCCCCAAGGAGAGCCGACGCACGGGCGGGCTGTGCGCTATTTCTTGGCCTTCTGGTACTTGGGTCGAATATCGTCGAGGGCGAAGTATCCGTCGAGAAAGTATTCGGTCGAGGATGCCGGGAAATCAAGATATATAGGAATATTCTTGTTCATATCTAAATATGAATAAAACGGTACGGAGCCGGTCATGAGGACCATGAGCTTGGTGCACACGATGGATCCGCCTGTTATCTCCAACTCCTCCTCGCTCGCGGTGGTCACCTTGGTGTCCACTTTCATGAAATCGGATGGATAGAAGAGAACGAAGGCTTTGAACTCCTTCCTGGGCTCGAGATACGCGCGGGCTAGGACTACTTCGTGGGCCGCCTCGTAGTTCTCGAAGAAAAGCACGTCGGCCCCCTGGACGGGCATCATCGAGGGGATTTTCTCTCCATTGATTTTCAAGTCACCGAAGATGGTGTCTCTCTCCAGCTTGACTATTCCTTCGAATTGCATTTGGCCGGGCTTGGTCCCTTCGAACCGGAACGAGATGGGTTTGTATGTCTTTCTGTGCAGTTTGGTGTGAGATTTCAGTTCGTACTGTTCATCGTTGAACTTGATTCTTGTCTTTGCGTCTATGAGAAGAAACTTGCCGTCTTCTCGCGCCTGGAAGGCGCTAGTTCCTGAGTACACGCCCTGGATGAAGACGTAGTACTTGGCGGAATGCGGAAACGGGTCTGCAACGGCGCCCTGCGCGATGGACAATGCTCCAAGCAAGCATGCAATCATGTATCTCATCTTTTCTCCTCTCTAGTCATGTGCCGCGGGTCCTGTCGGCGGCTTGGGCTCTTGCCAGCCTCGACATGCTCTCACGCTCCGGCGTCCTCGCGCGCGGATGAATCAATTTATAGCGCGCTGCGGAGTCGCGCTCGAGCATGTCGAGGCAGGCGCCCGGAGTTACGACTATCCGCTGTTTCCACTCCAAAGATCAAGAAGCGAGTGACAGGCCATTGACGAACCATTGGCGCGGAGCAAGCGAGGATCCACTGCCGAAGGCAGTTAGCCGAGCGCAGCGGGC
>CAYXEN010000074.1:0-14093 GCA_964464035.1 uncultured bacterium
GATGGGCTGGAAGGCTTCCCTCGTCTCTATCTCCGAGACGAGCCCCCACCTCATCTCGGGGATCCACCTGCACGCACCGACCACTTCCTTGCCCTGGTAATTCTCGTACACGCCCCTGTCGTTCTTGCCCGCAAGGCAGCTCTCTATCTTGGGCGAAGTCCGCGCTTGCTTCATGGCGATGCCGCCGCCCGGGGAGGGCTCGCTCAGCAGGAGCCCGTTCTCGTCGACGAGGTAGGTTTGCCCGGTTTTTCTCATGCCCGTACGGTCGTTGATGATGTCGTAGAGTTGTTGAAGGTTCACGCGCAGCGCCAGGTAACCAAGGAACTGCTCGTTGTAATTGATTATCGGCGTCGTGACCACCATCGTGGGCCCGTCGAGGATCTCGGAGAAGTAGTGCGTGATGATCGTTCCCTTCGGGCGTTTCGCAGGAAAGACGGGCGTGCCGCGATAATCCACATCGAGGTGCGATGGGTCGGAGGAGCATACCACTACTCCCGACGGATCGAGCACGAAGAGCTCCTCGATGTTCTTGTTGTCTTTCTGCTTTCTTATCAGGTGGGCGGCGAGCCTGCGAAAAGCATCCAGGTATTCTCGTGACCCGTCCGGAAAGAACTCGGCGCGCTGCACGTTGTCGAAGAGATAATTGTTGCCGGCCACTATGCTTTCGACCGTGAACCGGTTGTATTCGAGGAACTTCAGCACGGCCAGTTTCTTCAAACTGACGACCGAGGAGAGATGTTCCATGACGTCGAGGGTGATGGCGTCGCGGTTGTGCTGATAGGATCGGATGCTGGAGACAAGCAGAGGGACCAGGGAAAAGAACATGAGCCAGAGCAGTATCTTCCTCCCGATACCCCTGAAGAATATCGGCCTGAAACCTCCCCTGTCTCTTCCTGATAACATTCTATCCATTCAGGACCTCGCACCTGGACGAGCGGAGCACCGCGGGCCGGCCGGCTCAGGCCGGTTTTCTACGTTTCCTCGACGCTTTTCAAGATGATAAGGATTTTGTTTTTGTTAGTAAACCCCTGCCGAGGATAATCGCGATCACCTGGAAGGAGGGATAAAGGCGTCGCAATCCGTTTTTCTCTCTAGGCATTGAAAACGACGCGAGCGGTTGCTTCGGCGCGGACAAAAGAATCCCCCCGGTGCCGGATTCCTCGAGGGTGCTGCGGGGAGGAGCAGACACCCACAGAAGTCCAGCGAAGATGCTGCATCCAACTACCGGGGGAAATTCCGTATCACTTTGCTAGAACCGCAGTGAATTGTCAAGAAATCCTTACACTGTAAGCTCAAATCAGTAACAGTCTTGATAAATATCAACCCAATCGAGATTGGAACATAACAATCCGATTGCGAAAAATCAACGCCAAAATTACTTTCTTATGGGCAATCCAACAGACATCTGCCTCATCACAGGCGGAGAGGCGTATATTAGTATGGTATTATGGAAGTTGCACATGCTATACACAAGCAGCATTACGATATGGTCCAGCAATTATTGTTTGATTAATTACGGGAACGAACGAGCCGTGACGCGTGGCAAGGGATAGAAGCTTCGGCAGGGAGGGGCGCCGGTATCGTCTGTTTACCAGGGAGGTAACTCGGCACATGAGCACGAAACGAAGGAGCCGGTAAACCCATGCTCCTTCAAGGAAGGGAGGTACCGACGATACCGGCGCTTTATGTGGCTGTCGGCACTAATATACAATAGCGTCTCCTGAATATCCAGATAAAAATTCAAGCGGCGGTTTCTTTCTGTACTTCTATTGCTTTCAAGATCTTGCAAGGTTAGAATAGGCGGAGATCTTTGAATCGAGTCCAAAGAAAGGATAGCCATGAACAGAATACCGTCCACTCCCACCGGGAGCCGCATCGTTGTTTTCCTGCTCGGTGCTCTCTTCGCAATTCTCTTTGCACACAGTTCTGCGACGGCCATCGTCCCCGATGATTATTTCGAACCGCGCAGTGACACTACTTTCGCCCGCCTCGTCAAGCAATACACTACGGACGAGAGATTCCTCTCCCCCATCGTCGGCAGCCTGCCCGAGTCGGAGACAGTCCCTTCTCCCAGGGATTTCCTGGGTTACGTGGCAGGCGCCCCCAAGAAACTTACGTCTTACGAGAAGATCAAGGCATACATGGAAAAGCTGGCCGACTCTTCACCGAGGGTCAAACTCCTTCCTATCGGCAAGAGCTCGGAGGGCAGAGAAATGATCCTCGTTCTCATCGCCGACGAATCGACTCTCGGCAGGATAGACGAGTACGCGGGATACACGGCTCTCCTCGCCGATCCCAGAAGAGTGGACGAGACGGCGGCCGGGAAGATCATCGAGAAGGCGAAGCTCTTCTATTACCTCACGGGCGGGCTTCATTCCCCGGAAACCGGGAGCCCGGAGATGCTCATGGAACTGGCTTACCGCCTGGCGGTCGGCGAGAGTCCGCTCGTAAGAAGGATCCGTGAGAACATCATAACCATGATCACGCCCGTCCTCGAAGTGGACGGCAGGGAGAGAATGGTCGATTGGTATTATCTGTATACCGTGGACGTGAAGGACTGGAAGGATTCGCCGCCCAAGTCTCCTCCCTATTGGGGGCATTACACGCTTCACGACAACAACCGCGACGGCATCCAGATCTCCCAGCCGCTCACGCGCAACCTGGCGCGGACCTTCTTTCGATTTCATCCGCAGGTGACGCACGACCTGCATGAATCCATTCCCTATCTCTACATCTCGTCCGGCACGGGACCCTACAACGAGAACCTCGATCCCATAATAACCAGCGAATGGCAATGGATGGCCAACAACGAGGTCACCGAGCTCACGAAACTAGGGATGCCCGGGGTCTGGACGTGGGGTTTCTACACGGGATGGTATCCCGGCTACCTCCTCTGGTTCGGCAACAACCACAACAGCCTCGGCCGTTTCTACGAGACTTTCGGCAACGCGGGAGCCACCACCTACGAAAGAGAACTGAAGGAATCGTTCGCGAAGAGAAAGATCACGAAGAAAGCATGGTACCGCCCGGTGCCGCCGGACAAGAAGGTGAAATGGTCTTTCAGGAACAACATCAATTACCAGGAGACGGGCGTTCTCGCGGCCCTGGATTTCGCAGCCGTGAACGCCCGCACCTTGCTCTACAACTTCTGGAAGAAGGGAAACAACGCCGTATGGAGGGGACGTACCCAACCGCCTTACGCCTGGATAATCCCGGCGAAGGGACAGAAGAAGTACGAGCTTCGCTACCTTATAGGCCAGCTTCGCAAGCAGGGCATCGACGTGCACAGGCTCGACGAAAAAGTGAAGCTGGGAGGAAAGACATTCGCCAAGGGGTCGTTCGTGGTCAGAATGGACCAGCCGTACCGCGATCTGGCCAAGAGTCTTCTCGAGAAACAACGCTTTCCCGCCGATGCCGAGTACAGGCCGTACGACGACGTCGCCTGGACCCTTCCCCTTCTCTACGGAGTGAAGGCCGAGAGGATAGACGACAAGGACATCCTGGACAAGAAGATGAGCCCGGTGACCGCACCGGTTGGAATACACGGAATCAAGCCCCGCAAGAAATCGAAATACTACCTGATACCCGCGTCTTCCACCGAGACTTTCCTCGGCGCCCGCTTCATGCTCTCGGATTTTCAAGTCTACGCCGCCGACACTTCCTTCTCCGCAGCCGGGAGAAAGCTTCCCCGCGGGACATGGATCATACCAGCCGTGGACCGTCGCGAGGAACTGGCATCGATCATCGAGACGATCACGGATTCCCTATGCCTCGACGTCTTCGGGGCCAGGTCGATACCCGCCGATATGCCAAGGCACCTCCTCGACATCCCCAGGATCGCCGTGTTCCACACGTGGACTTTCACGCAGAATTCCGGGTGGGTCCGATACACCTTCGACCGGGCCGGCATCCCCTATACGCTCATCAACAAGGATCAACTCCGCGAAGGCGGGCTGAGAAAGAAATTCGACGTAATCCTGATCCCCGACCTGGGATCTTTCTTCAAGCCCAAGGACCTGGTCCACGGCGTGGATACGAAGTGGCGTCCCATGCCGTATCGCAGCGGCCCGAAATCCCCCAATCTCGGCCGCATAGACGAAACGAAGGACATGACGGGTGGAATGGGCTTCGCCGGCCTCGAGAATCTGGACGAGTTCGTAAAAGCGGGCGGGACGCTCATCACCTTGGGGGGCGGCAGCTTGATTCCATCAGAGCTCGGCATCGTCAGGCACGTGAGCAGGGTGCGTCCCGCCGGATTCATGAACCCGGGGTCCGTTCTCCGGGTTCGGATTCTCAAGCCCACGAGCAACATCACGCTGGGCTACGACACCCTGACCACGGTGTTCAGGGGCTTCTCGCCGCTTCTGAGCGTTCCCGAAAACTACCGCCGCTTGATAGTGATGCAATACGGAACCAGGCTCGAGAAACCGGAGGACGAAGAGAATCACGAGGGCTCGGGCGAGAAAAAGCGTGGAGACGGCGGGGACAAGATCTGCGTGAGCGGTTACGTCAAGGGCGAGAAGGCTCTCTCCCGCAAGCCCGCGATACTCGATGTGCGCAAAGGTGAAGGGAGGGTCGTGATCTTCACCTTCAACCCGCTACACAGGTACCTTACACACTCGAACTTCGCGCTGGTGAACAACGCCATCCTGCACTGGAACGACTGAGAAGCACCGCACGGCGGTTCAATCCCGTATCAGGGAAGCGGTTTCATCGCATGGCACTGGTCGCAGCCTTTCCTGCCCACTTCGCCGTTCACATCCCATACCAGGCCGAACGGGGACGAAGAGCCGTGCACCTTGTGACAAGAGAGGCAGAAGACACCGTTGGTATTGGCATCCACGACCGAAGCATCCGCGAAGTTCACCCCGCCGTCGACGACGAAAGGCACACGTTCGGTGCCGTCGAAACCGCTGCCCGAGCCCCCCTCCCAATGAGCCGGATCCGTCGTACCGCGCGTCGCGCCGTCGGCGACGTGGTTGACGTCGAAGTTCTCGCTGTCGTAGGCGGGATGCTTGGAATGGATCCCGTCTCCGTCGGGATCCGTATACGTCTGGCCGCTGAAGACATGATGGCAGTCGAGGCACATGTTGGTCACTTCCCTCAAGTTGACCGTGTTGTCGGTGCCGTACCTCGTGTTGGCCCTCTCGTACTTGGGCAATCCGGTCACGGCATCCGGATTGAAAAGGGCCAGGGGAGGCGTGCCGTCGGGATCGGATATCCATTGCAGATTCCTGGGATTTCCGTTGCCGTGCGGATTGTGGCAGTCTATACAGGTCACCTTCTTGTCACTGGGATCACCCCAGTGACAACGGCTGCAGTAGTCCCATCCCGACGCTCCGGGAAGGTTGCGCCCGAGATCGTGCCCGCGCGGATTGATGACTTCCGGCTCGTCGAAATAACCGGCGGATCTCTCCGTGAGCGAATTGACGTCCGTCGCCACAACGTCGGGAATGCCGCTCACGTTGTCATGACACGTGAGACAAAGATCGAGCGGATCGGGGGCCTTCAACAGATATGGCGAGGGAGTAGTCTCCCATGGAAACGAAGAGATGTTTCCCTCGGGGTCGCTCCCTCCCGCATAATTGTGCTGCATGGAAGCATGCATCGTATGGCAATCGGAGCAGATGAGAGTCTCCCCGTAGTGATAGGGCGGCGTTGCGCCCAGCTCCATCGCCTCCACCCTTTGCAACCTCGCCTGCTCACCGTTGTCCTTGTGTATCCTGAATGACTTCACGTCGTCCTTGCTCACCGCCGAGGCCGTGCCGGCCGCGAGCAGACAAAGAGAAGCGCTGAGTGCCACGACGACCGAAACAATCTTGCTCGCCTTCATCCCTCGTCCTCCATCTAAAGGTACGCGGCGTTTCCGCCTATCATCTGTTCATACACCTGTTCACGCAATGGATCATGACTTCATTCGCGCGGTTCCATGCAGAATCCGTACCTCGAGAAATTCAGACTCGTTACTTTTTTCACGAATGGGCACGCTTCTAAGATGCTTCCAAGCAAGCGGATAAGATCACGCTATTGAGGAGCCGTTATCACCTTAGCTTCCCCGGTGATTCGTTCTCCTTGCCGGCTCAGAAATATTTCCATGTTGTAAGGAATTATTTGCGATTGTGCGGGGCACCCAGCGGGCTTCACCTCTCCAAAGAGGGCGCTACCTCATGGAAAGCCGAATTACGCGGGTGCCCCTTCCGGCCGCACGGGCAAAGGAGTGCTTTCCGCACCTCCCCATCTCCCGCCCGGGCGCTCGGCTCAGGAAAGGCGAGGCCCAAGGCAGCGGGAACCATCCCATCCGTGTGCCCGCTATGATACGGGACACACACGGTCAAATAATGTCCACCACTGTAATTTTTTCGAGGGGGAACGAAAAATCGGGGAAAGGTCTAGCGGGCCGTGCGGACCCCGTCCTGCCTCTTCGCATAGGCTTCCCTCATCCTGTCGATCTCCTCTATCACTTGCCTGCGAAGCGCGGCCGGTTTCAGCACCTCGACGTCGCCTCCGAACTTGAGGATCTCGCGCTTGATCTCCCTGAAATCGGTCACCGGCACGGACAGGACCAGTCTTCCCCTGCCGTCCAGCCTGGACTTCTGCTCAGGATGCCATATCTGTTCCCTCACCCATCTGCTCACTTGCGGCGAGAAACGCAGGGTGACTTCGATCGAGCTGCCGCCTATGAATATACCGAAGTATTTCTCCATGTATTTCTTTATGCCGGGGAGCCCGGTCGGCGGCTTGACTTTCGTCGCAGAAACCCGAAGTTGCTTGATCCGAGAGAGCGCGAAGTCCCTGAGAGCTCTGCTCCGGGTGCAGTACGCGACGAGGTGCCAGTTGCCCATGTAATTGAGAAGGTGGAGGGGAACGATCCTTCGTGCCGTTTCTTCATCCTTGTAAGGCGAATAATACCTTATCTCTATCGTCGACTCGAGCAGGAGGGCCTCCAGGATCCTGTTGAACAACACCTCGTCCACACCGAAATACTCGATGTTCTTTATGGAAATCTTCCTGCCCAGCTTCTCGAAGCCCGCGCCTGAGGAACCCGATGGGAGATAAGACGAGACCTTCTCCAGAAACCTCTTGAGCTGATCCTTTATCCTCCTGTCCGGGATGGTGGCGGCAAGTCGCCTGGCCAGAACGAGGGCGACCACTTCATCCCTCTGCAGCCAGACGCCTGGCAATTCGAAGCCGTCCTCCGAGTAGTAATAACCCTTCTTCCTCGTATCGTACTCGAGCGGCGCCTGCAATCTCTCTGCGATGAACCTGATATCCCTGTGTGCGGTCTTCTCGCTCACCTCGAAATGCCGGGCGACGTCGGCTGCGTTTGGATACCTGCCGGCTTTGACCCGGCTGTGGAACCAGAGATAACGTTCATAAGCTAGTTTCTTGGCCATGAGCTCCCCTCTCGTTCTTTGCGCCTCGGGATCAAGAAATGTCGAGGTTCGATGATAGCATCATAACGCCCAAGTACACAACAGGATCCGGCATCTTCGCCGCGGACCCCGGCCAAGTGAACCAGGCTATGCAAGCCCCGGGGATCGGGCGAAACATGAGCGGAACTGTTGCGCGCATCCGTTGTATAAAGCTCCATGAACCGGCAAGTGAATTGGATCCGGTTCCATCGCAACATCATACCAGGATTGCGGCGGCGCCGACGATGGATCGAGCAAACGTCCTCCGCGCCGAAACGAGGGAGAGGTAGCATGAGACTCAAGTCATTGTATTTCATTGTATTACCCGTTGTCGCCTTGCTGGCGGCCGGCGTTGCCACCAGGGCGGCTCAAGCGTCGAAGGATTCATCCGGCTCCACGGCCAGCGCGGCCGTAGCCCAGCACACCGAGCACCACGAAAATCCCGAGAACGTAAGCGGGGCGACGCCCGACATCCAGCCTCCCGACGTCAAGGTTGAAGCTTCGATGAAAGGCGGTTGTTGCGGGGATTGCTGCAAGATGGGCAAGATGCACAAGGGAGACCGGCCGATGATGGGATGCCGAAAGGGGATGATGAAAGGGATGATGAAGCACCGCATGGGCAAAATGATGATGAAGGGACCGGATCATGGATGCAGAGGTCCGCGAGCGCTTCTCATGCACGCGGATGAGCTCGGTCTTTCCGAGAAGCAGGTGAAGAACATCAAGCAGCTCATGTACTCGACCAAGCTGGCCACGATCGACCTGCAGGCCCAAGTCAGCAAGGAGAAGCTCAAACTCAAGAAGCTCCTCGCGGAAGACGCATCCCTGAAGGCGATAAAGAGCCAGCTGGAAGCCTTGAAGGACGCCGAGATCGATCTCAAGCTCAAGCAGATCACGGCCAAGAAGAAGGCCGAGGACATGCTGACCGGCCAGCAGAAGGACAAGCTGAAGTCCATGATGAAACCCGGACACATGATGAAATGCGGGATGGATCAAGGGATGGGGATGAAGCAGGTCCAAGTCGAGATAGAAGAAGACGAATAGTTCCGTCAGCACAGCAAGAGGTAGCCGGCCCGGAAGAGAAGCTCATTGAACGTAGCCGATCGCTCTGAGCTTCTCTTCCAATTTTTCCTGCTCGAATTCACGCACCTTGTCGGAGGCTCCGGCGATGTTATACGTCCTGATTCTGCCCACGGGATGCTGGGCCAGGAAATCAGGCTCGAAAATATCCTCCATGACTTTTCCATCGAAATAGCCGGCGACGGGCAGTCCCATCATGTAGAGAACGGTGGGAGTGATATCATATATATTCTTCACTCCGGTCTTGTATCCGTTTCTTATCCCTTTGCCTGAAATGATGAAGATGCCTTTCATGCGATGATGAAACTTCTTGCCGTGCTCGAACGGTGATATTTTGATCTTGTCACCGCGATGAAATATATCGTCATGATGAACTACAAAGTCCGCGTACTCACCCTTGACCACGAGGTCCGGCGCCGGCTGCACCCTCTCCTTGGGCGCCCGGTATATTTCGATATTCAAGGGCGCTCTGCTCGACGCGTAACTGATGGATTTCGCCTTCTCGATGAGAAAATCCACGAACTCGTCGTAGATGTCTTCCTCGTTTGCGGGCTTGAAGTCGCGAACGGCCCGCCATCGCTTCTCGAGCTCATCGCGATTGATGTATATCCCCCAGCTCATGTGATAAGCGATTGAATTCTTGTAGTCTATATCGCCTTTTCGATCTATGGCGATCGTTCCCAGCTTGTTCAGCCAGGGATTGAGTTTCACCTTGAATTCGTATCCCCTGCTTCCGTGGTCGGAAGCAATCACCACTATTGCATCCGGTGGAAGTTCGCGCAGGAATTCCCCGAGAAATTCGTCTATGCGCTCATAGACGGCTTGCGTGAACGGCCCGTCTCCATCCCAATGCTGGATTATATCGGTCACCTGGAATTGGAAAATGAACAAATCCCAGTCATCCATGCCGTAGAAGAACTTGAAATAATTCACGTCGTCGGCCACGTGGTCGGGGATGGTCGGCACGACGTAAGGAACGTTGGGGGTGAACCTGTCGAACCTGCGTTCGATCGCATGGACCAGCGAATCCGGATAGCAGTACCTGACTCCTTTCTTTATGTACTCCCAGTACACCGGCGTACAAGTAATGCTGATCGAGGTCGCCCCGTCCATCTTCACGCCAAGACGCACGAGACCCATATTGATCCCGTCTTCTTCGACAAGTATCTTCATCCAGGGAGTGTATTCATCGAGCGGCACTTCGATCACCTGCTCCGGAATGACGATCCTCCCCATCGCGCTCGAATCCACTTGGACGCGGTGGATGCGGAGCAGGGCGGTATCGTATCCATCATCGTCTTCCTTGAACCGATCGACGACGTAGACGTCCAGCTTGCTCTCATAGATCTTTACCGTCGCTTTCTTCGGCGGCGACAAGGACTTCAGGGAATACTTTTCGATTTCCGAGGCGGATGCTTCCTTCAGAGGGGGGCTCTTCGTCATGACCTTTTTCACCAGGATTTGCCCCGGGGTGAGAAAACCCGTCACCATGATGCCGTTGATTCTCCTGGCGGGATAGGTCAGGGGAACTTTTATCACCGCGGTCCTGAGACCCGCCTGGCTCGTCATGTCCCAGAGCATGGGAACCTTTACATCGACGGAAGAGACGGGAACGGGCTCCCTGGTGGCGGTATCCATCTTGCCGAAACTGTATATGCCCGTCTTCCAGGGTTTGCATCCCGAGAACATGGACGTCCAGGCGGGCGGGGTTATGAAGAAGGGAATCGACAAGAGATCACCGTAGGCGCCGTCGTCCATCAGCCGTTTCAGGTTGGGGAGCCGTCCATTCTCGATCATCGGCGTCAGGATGTTCCAGGAAGCCGCATCGAACCCGATGATGACGACTTTCCTCCGCTCTCCTCTGGAAGCGTACGCCTCCAGTTGCACGCTGTCCTCCCGGTTCATGACGTAAGGCAGGGAGGGTGATTTCTCCGAGGTCGCCTTCTTCTTGCCTCCGGAGCAGCCGGCGAGCGACAGAACCGCCGCAGCCAGAAGGAGCAAATACTTGCCTTGTTCGATTCGCAATCTCATGCCTTTCACCTGATGTAGCCCAGGCTCTTCAGTTTCTTCTCTATCTCCTGCCTTTCCTCGTCGGGGAGAATGGACGTCTTCGCTATCTCGACGTAGTTGCGTACCACCGTCACCGGTCGTTCGGCGACGACACCGGGTTCGAATACGTCCAGCATGACCTTCCCGTCTATGTAACCGGCGATGGGAAGCCCGAGAAGATACTCGAGAGTGGGGGCGATGTCCTGGATGTCCTTGACGCCCGCGTCATAACCTCTCCTGACATTCTTGCCCCAGATGAAAAAGACACCGTCTCTTCTATGCGCCCAGTCCTCCCCCGGCTTGAGCGGACGCACCAGGTCCTGATGGGGATTCTTGTAGTCCCAGAGTTCTATCGTGTAATCCGTGTATCCCCCGGTCACATACATGTCCGGCGGACTCCCCACCGCGTTCTCCGGCACCGAGAACAGCTCTATGGGCATCTCCCTCCCCGTCTTGGGATCTTTCAGGGCTTTGCCCTTCTTCTTGAGATATCTCATCAGCGCGTCCCGCGCTTTCATGCCTTCATCCACGGGGATTCCGCGCCTCTTCAATTCGGATATGGAAAGCAGCTCATGATTGAAGAACAGGCTGTACATGTTGTAGTAGACGAGCGTCCTGTCATAATCGATGTCTCTGCCCTTGCCCCATTGCAGCAGTCCCAGGCCGGCGAGGAAAACGTTCATGTCTATGCTGTACTTGTATCCCTTGAAACCATGGTCCGACGCTACGACCAGCACCGAATTGTCCGGGAGCTCGTTCATGATCTTGCCGATGAACCCGTCGATGATACCGTAGACCTCGTGCGTCTTGCGGGAGAACCCTTCCCGGTGCTGGATCCTGTCCGGGCCGAGAAAAGCGTACATGAAGAGATCCCAATCCTCGTAACCATAGAAGAAGGAGGCATACCTTGTCGCATCGCGGGCGAACGAAGGGATCTGGTCCTTGTCGAAAGGCGTGTAGGGGAAGTAGTACTTGAACCTTTTCTTCAATACCTGCTTGAGGCTGTCCGGGTAGGCGTACATGGCATCGGGGTCGTCCGGGGCCATGAAGACGGGCGAGAACTTGGCTTTGAAAACGGGGAATCTCTGCGTGATCATCTTGACCTGGACCCAGGCGTCCCTGATCCTGCCGTCCTTCTCGAAGTCTATCTCCATCCAGGGCGAGTACACGTCCGGCTTGAAATCATAACAAGGTATCGTGCCTCCTCTCTTCTTGCGCTGCCGTTTCTTGATGACGCCTATGATGCCGTTGTCATAGTTCTTCACGCCGTCGTCCGTCGCGTCATAGAGGATTATCCTGAAAAGGTTCCCGTAGAGTTCCGCGTAGGTCTGCCACGCGGGTGAGTAGGTCTCGATGCCGAGGGATTCGAGGAGGTTTCCGGAGTACCTCTCACACTTGAGCACGAACGCCGGACGGTTCGGCTCCAGTGTTATCGGTGTCAACTCGCCGGACACCATTATGCCGTTCACCTTCTGGGCGGGATATGTGATGGGAACGTTGGTCACCGCCACTCTTTTCCCGAGGAGCGACGCGATGTCCCATACCGCCGGCGCCCTGACGTCCTCCACGGAGACGGTATTGAACTTGTGTTGTTTCTCGTCCCATTTGCCGAAAGTATAGACGCCGCTTTTCGAGGGGAGAACCCCGGTCATCATCGACACCCACGCCGGGGGAGATATGTAGCATTCGAGGGAGCGAAGGGTCCCGTAGGAGCCTTCCTTCTTGATACGTTCCAGGGCGGGAAGCTCACCGGCCTCGATCATGGGATCGATCACGTTCCACGTGGCTCCGTCCATTCCGATGAAAACGACCTTGAGCCGCGGTGATTCTTCGACCTTCTTCCACTCGTCGCTCGCCAGGAAATCGTCCCACGTGGCGAAGACCTTCCGACCTTCATGCGTTTGCGGTTGGGAAAGGGCAAGAGGGCGGGAACGCTTCCCCGCCCTCTTCCACTCGACGAAGAACACCGCCACGATCGCTGCCACGGCGATCGCCAGCAGGCTCAACAACAAGGTCTTCCCCGTCTTCACGATTGTTCCCTCTTTTCAGGAGGATGCCTGCGAGCGGATGCAGGCGGGTGCGGGGATCTCATTGGAAACTCCGCCACTTGCTTTCCAGCTCGGCGTCTTTCAGAGTGTCCATCAGGTAATCGACGTACTCGCTCCCGCTCGCCCCGGTGTCACGTCCGGTCATGACGATCTTCTTTTCGAAACTTCCGCAGATGTCGAGGGCCATCTCGAGCCTCGCTGCCCGGTCCTCCATCCCGATGTGACGAAGGAGCATCGCGCCCGCCCTGATCATGCTTGAAGGATCGGCGTATTGCGCCCTTCCTTCCTTGACCATTCTCGGGGCCGAGCCGTGAATGGCCTCGAACATCGCGTAGCGTTTGCCTATGTTGGCGCTGCCGGCCGTGCCGACCCCTCCCTGGAACTCCGCCGCCTCGTCGGTGAGGATGTCACCGTAGAGGTTGGGCAGAACCATCACCCTGAACTGGGTCCGGCGCTTGGGATCGACGAGTTTGGCCGTCATTATATCGATGTACCAATCGTCGAACTCGATCTCGGGATACTCCTTGGCGATCTCCTGGGCCACGCTCAAGAATTTGCCGTCGGTGGTTTTTATCACGTTGGCCTTGGTTATGACCGTCAAGCGGTTTATCTTGTTCTTGCGGGCATACTCGAAGGCCATGCGCAGTATCCTTTCGCTGCCTTGCGTCGTTATCACTTTGAAATCGACCGCCAGGTCCTCGGTCACGTTCCAGCCGAGGCTTCCCAGTACGTATGCTCCCTCGGTATTCTCCCGGAAGAACACCCAGTCGATCCCCTCCCTGGGCACCTTGACCGGCCTCACGTTGGCGAAGAGATCGAGGTAGCGTCTCAAGGCCACGTTGCAGGATTCGATGTTCGGCCAGGGATCGCCCTTGCGCGGCGTCGTGGTCGGGCCCTTGAGAAGTATGTGGTACTGTTTTATATCTTCGAGAACGTCTTCCGGCACGGCCGCGTTGTGCTCGGCCCGGTTCTCGATGGTGAGCCCCTCGATGTCCTTGAATATCACCTTGCCCGATTCGATCTCGTCATGCAGGAGGAATTCGAGAACTCTCTTGGCGTGATCCGCGATGTAAGGGCCGATCCCGTCTCCGCCGAGAATACCTATCTTGATCGTTTCTAGCTTCCCATAGTCTATCCAATCCTCGCCCGCTTTCATTCTCTCGACGCGTTCGAGTTGTTCGGATATCACTTCAGCGAAGTGTTCCTTGGCCTTGGCCAGTTCATTTTCATAGCTCACTTTAACCGCCTCCCTGCTTTGATACTGCCAGTGTGTCGTGCCGAAACCTCGCGGGTCCTCCGACGGCCTTTCCCGCCGTGCTCGATGGATCTCGTGCGCAGCCGAGGTGCGGGGGCCCCGAATCGCCGCCACCCGCTGCATGGGGCTCACGGCCCGAGTGCCGCGGGTCCTGTCAGCGATCTCACCCCACCGTGCTCACTTCGTTGCGCGCGGCGGGGGCCCCGAATCGCCGCCACCCGCTGCATGGGGCTCACGGCCCGAGTGCCG
>CAYXEN010000075.1:0-13999 GCA_964464035.1 uncultured bacterium
GGAGATCCGGAGAATGGGTTTCGGCGTGCGCCTGAGTTCGGTGAGGATCGAGGGGCTGGAGCCGGAAACGTTGAAGTTCATCCGATCGCTCGGCGTGAGGTCGATCACACTCGCCCCGGAATCCGCCGGGGAGACAATGAGGATGGCGCTGGGCAAGAAACTCATGGACGAGGATCTGGAGAGAACGGTACGGGCTATCGCCGATTCGGGCTTGGAAAAAGTGAAACTCTATTTTCTCTACGGCGTTCCAGGGGGGCGGCTGGAGGACGTGCGAGGCATCCCGGCATTCGTAGCCCAGGCCAGGAGGATCCTCAAGCCGATGCGAGTCGACTTTTCGATCAACTGTCTCATTCCCAAGGCATGGACGCCGCTGCAATGGGCGCCCGTTGCGCGGCGTAAGACGTTCGAGGCCGAGAGAAAGCTTCTCACGGATGCCTGCAGGAAGACTCTCATGGAAACTCCCCGGCTGGATTCGTTCGGAAGCGTCGTATACCAGGCGGCCCTGTCCATGGGGGGAAAGAGTATCGGCCTCGGTCTGGCCGGGTGCCATCGCTCGAGAGGAGCGCAGATAAGAGAATGGAACAAGACGCCGGGCGGCCTGGACTTCGTTTTCAGGGAGAAGAGCCTGGAAGAGTCGTTTCCCTGGGACGTGCTTCGCGTCGGGTTGGACAAGGCCTTGCTCTATGAGGAGTACATGGCTTTCAAGCGGGGATTGGACTCATTCCGGGACGATATCGGATAACAAAAAGGAAGGCTCCCAGGAAACGTGCCCGTATTTCTTGGAACGAGAACACAGGAAGAGGAAAAAGCTTGTCCCAGATGAACTGGTTAACAATTTCCCGAGAGACCTTCCTATGATAATCTATCAGCAAAGTTGATATCTGTCAACAGAGTGAAATCAAATGTGAACGAACGCTCGAATTCCATCGTGTTTTTGAGGAGCACCGGAATCCATTCAACGGCCTTGCTAAAGCGGGTAAGCTTCGAGTATTGTCTCAAGAGGGTTTTTGCATTAAAATTTTTTCGGCCCGGGGGACGTGCTTCACTCGGCGAGGGTAGAATCTACAATGTGGGAAGATATCGTAGAAAAAATAAGCGAAACATTGCACGCGGGGAAGAGGGGGGCCCTGGCGACGGTCGTTCGTTCCATCGGGTCCACGCCCCGGCATGAGGGAAGCAAGATGCTCGTCACCGAAGACGGTGACGTGATCGGAACGATCGGCGGCGGCGTCACCGAAGCCAGGGTGTCGGAGGCGGCGAAGGAAGTCATCGCCAGCGGATCGGCGCAGTATATCGTCGTACACCTGAACGAGAGAGACAACCCGGACGGGTTGATCTGCGGCGGTGAGATGCATCTTTTCATAGAGCCTGTCATGGAAAACGTACTCTACATATTCGGCGGCGGGCACGTGGGGCTCGCCCTGGCCGGACTCTGCACGCTTGCAGGCGTTCCCTACGTGATCTGCGGTGGTGAAGAGGAGGCAATCGACGAGAAGAGGTTCCCGGAAGCGCGCATGCGTCACCGCGGAGAACTCGAACGGGTTCTCGCGGAGCTGGACGTGCCCCCTTCGGCGGGTGTGGTGATAGCGACGCGGAGCGCCGAGGAGGACGAAAAAGTCCTGGCCTGGGCCCTGCGGCGAAGGCTCGCATACCTCGCCATGCTGGGAAGCGCCACCAAGAGGAAGAAGCTGCTCTCGCGATTGCGTCGGGCCGGCCTTCCCGCGGAGGACTCACCGCCCTTGCATTGCCCCGCCGGCATAGAGATAGGCGCGGAGACTCCGGGAGAGATAGCCGTCAGCATAATGGCCGAGTTCATCTCGGTACTTCGCAAGCGCTGATTTGTTCGGGGGGCGAAGGCGGAGTCAGACCACCTTCCTCACCTTTCCGGTGCGGATACACGAGGTGCACACGTAGGCTTTCTGTACTTTTCCGTCGAGTTCGACGGTTATCTTCTGCAAGTTGGGAAGCCAGCGCCTTCTGGTCAGGTTGTGAGCATGGCTGATCCTGTTGCCGACCATCGGGCCCTTTCCGCAAACCTGGCACTTTCTGCTCATTGTCTAGACCTCCAGGATGATTTCGATTAAAATAGCAAAAGGCCGCCTGAAAAGCAAGGAGTACAGTTGTACGAGCGCAAAAAGCCGGGCTTGAACCTCGCGACGGAATGCAGGTACCTCAAGGGAGTCGGCCCCGTCCGCGCCCTGAGACTGGCCAAACTGGGCATCGTGACGGTGGAGGATCTCCTCACCCATTACCCCCGAAAGTATTACGATCGACGGAATTTCGCCCGGATCGCCGAATTGCGTCCAGGCGAGGAAGCCTGCGTGAGCGGGCAAATTCTGTCGGCCGCCAAGAAGAGGATCGGCCCCAAGCGCTCGATGGTCACCGCTGCGGTGGGCGACGACACCGGCATCCTCCAGGTGGTCTGGTTCAACCAGGACTACCTGATGAAACAGCTCAAGCCGGGCAATTCCATAGTGATGTCGGGGGAATTGGCCTATTACCGGGGCCAGCGCCAGATGGTCAATCCCGAATTCGAAGTGGTCGGGGAGGATCTTGATCGCGACCTCCTTCACGCGGGCAGAATCGTTCCGGTCTATCCACTGACTTCGGGTGTATCTCAACGATTTCTCCGCGGACTGATAGCGCGGACGCTGGAGGCGGCAGGCAGCATGGTGTTCGAGAACCTGCCGGCGGAAATCCTCGAAGAGTTGGAACTTCCCCCCAGGTACGAAGCCATAAGGATGATGCATTTCCCCGAGGACCACTCCAGGTTCGAAGCGGCGCTCAAGCGATTGAAGTTCGAAGAGCTCTTCTACCTTCAGCTGTTGTTTTCGTTGGTGAAGCGCCGGCCGTTTCGCGAGGGCCGCTCGAGGTTCGAGACCGACTTCTCGCTGGTAGACCGTTATCTCTCGCGCCTCCCGTTCGAACTCACTTCCGCCCAGAAGCGGGTGATAGACGAGATAAAGCGCGACCTTACGAAAGAGGGGGGGATGAACCGCCTCCTCCAGGGGGATGTGGGGAGCGGCAAGACCGTCGTCGCCGGGGCGGCGCTCCTCGCCGCTGTGGAAGCCGGTTTTCAAGCGGCCTTGATGGTGCCGAGCGAGCTGCTGGCCGTTCAGCATGCAAAGACTCTCGAAACGTTCTTCCAGGGGTTGGATGTGGAAGTGACTCTTCTCGTGGGGTCGACCTCCCCCGCCGACAAGAAACGGATCCACTCACGGATCGCGTCGGGGGACGAAAAGATCGTCGTGGGAACGCATGCATTGATTCAAGAGGGCGTGGAGTTCAAGAACCTGGGAGTCGTGGTGATAGACGAACAGCACCGCTTCGGGGTGAGACAGAGGGCCGCCCTCATGGGAGGCGTGACGAAGCCGCACCTGCTCGTGATGACGGCGACACCGATTCCGCGCAGTCTCGCTCTCACCGCGTACGGTGATCTCGATCTTTCGGTGATAGACGAGCTTCCCCCGGGAAGGGCCGAAGTCAGGACCCACATCGTGCCGTGGGAGAAGAGGGATGACATGCTGGACTTCGTTCTCCGGGAGCTCGAGGGCGGCGCCAGGGCCTATTTTCTCTATCCGCTCATCGAGGAGACTGAGAAACAAGATCTCAAGGACGCGCTGAGTGCTTACGAGGAGCTCTCGGGGGGCGCGTTCCGGAAAGTCGGCGTCGGATTGATCCATGGGAGGATGCCCTTCGACGAGAAGCAACGCGTGATGGAGGATTTCACCGAGGGGCGGAGAAGGTTGCTGGTGAGCACGACGGTGATCGAAGTGGGCATGCACGTTCCGGAAGCGACTGTCATGGTGATTCACCACCCGGAACGCTTCGGGCTCTCGCAGCTCCACCAGCTCCGGGGCAGGATAGGAAGGGGGGGAAGGCGCGGCTATTGCTTCCTTCTGGTCGGCGAGGGAACCGCTCCCCGTTCCAGGAGCAGGCTGGAGATTCTGGTACGCAATTCCGACGGATTCAGGATAGCCGAAGAGGATCTCAGGCTGAGGGGACCGGGAGAATTCTTTGGGGTGAGGCAGCATGGTCTGCCGGGCTTCAAACTTGCAAATCCCGCGCTGGACAGGGAGATAGTGGAGCTGGCCCACGGGAGCGTGAAGAGGATGCTCGCCGAGGATCCGAACCTCGAGAATCCGCGCAACCTTATGTGTCGCAAGTACCTGCAATCATATTCATCGTTCGAGGTCTCCCTGATCAAAGCGGGGTGATGGGATGCGGCTTTGGCTTGATAGTTGCATGTGTGCAAAGCAGTTCGTTGCGGAAGGTTTTTCCCCGCCTGAGCCTCGCAGGCAGGCGCGGACTATCGCCTTCGATAGCCGTCCGCATGTCCAAGACCTCCAAGAAGGAATCGGCCAATGATCATCGAATGTCAAGGTTGCACGGCAAAATACTACCTCGCCAATGAAAAGGTCCCTCCCAAGCCGGTAAAGGTCCGGTGCCCCAAGTGCAAGGCGGTCTTTCGCCTGGAACCGCCCTCCCCGATGGAGAATCCCGTTGCGCAGGAGGCGAAGAAAGTGGTAAGTTCCGACGGAGCCGCGCGCATGGAGGCTCATCCGGTGGAAGCGGCGCCGGTGGGAACGGCGACGGAGCCGACTCCTCGGCGCAAGGGAAGATCCCGCAAGGTCACCAAAGAAGAGAGGGCCAAGCGTCTCGCCCGCGTCCTTGTGTCCGACATTCTCTGCTACAACCGGGAGAAGAGGGATCAAGCCCTCATCGACGGCAATCTCATGGCCGTGCTCGGCGAGGAAATCAAGAAATCCTGGGAACTCTACAAGGAAAAAGTGGGTTCCGACCTCGCCGATTCGACCGATTTCTTCAAAGAAGCTCTAAACGAGATCTTGGCGGATGGGCAGAAGATTTTCTGAATCCTCGACATCATCGAAATCCTTGAACAATAAGGTTGCGAGGAAGAAGCCTCGGGTTTTCATCATTTCGCGGGACCGGAAGTTCCTGGACGAAGTCCTGAGCGCGTGTGCCGAAGTCCCCTCGGATTACACCGTTTACACTGAGATCAACGGCCTTGCCGCGGCTCTGGGCAGTATGCAGAGGGTCGATCTGGCCTTCGTTTTCATAGTGGAAAAGAAGGGGGCGGACATCGACGCCGCGGCGCTTCGGGGGCTCAAACTGGATTACCCCCAGATTCATTTCGTGGCGCTTCTCGAAGAATGCGAGCAGCGGACCCTTCTGCGCCTGCAATCGCTGGGCGTTCAGGATATTCTGCTCGCGCCTTTCTCGAACATAAGCCTCACCCGCGAGATCGCCACGGCGCTGCCCAACGTCCCCCAGTTCAAGAGGCATCCGGATTTCTGCCGGCGCGGACAGGTTCGGATGGATTTCCTACTGCCGAGCGATCTCTCGTACGTTCTCGGCATGAATTACTTTCTCTCGCTTCTTCTCAAAGAGTTCGATTTCCCCGTCGTCGATGCGAGGATCAACATTCCGCTTGCGTGCGACGAGGCGATCACCAACGCGATCCTTCACGGCAACAAGAATGATCCTTCGAAGAAAGTGACCGTTCAGGTATACGTGAGCCATTCGCGTTTCAAGATGAGGGTGAGGGACGAGGGAGAGGGATTCGATCTATCCAAGTTGAAGGATCCTACCGAGGAGGAGAACCTGCTCAGGTCTTCGGGCAGGGGCATCTACCTCATAAAGAACATAATGGACAGCGTCGAGTTCAAAGACGGAGGGCGGACGGTGGAGATGGAGAAGAAGAACACGCACTCGGTCAGGACCTAGTCGTCGCGCCATTTCTCCTTGGCGAGCTTCCCCAGCACTTCGTCGATTTGATTCCAGATTCTCGCGTTTTGGTCGGGTTCGAACAAGGCCTTCTTTACTCTCCCGTACTGGTCGCGCTTTACGTACCTTATCGATTTGAGCGTGTCCATCGAAACGAGTATGTCCTTGCAGACCTTGACTTCGAGAGGTTTCCCGTCCAGGTTCGTGTTGGGATTGTTGTCAGGGTGCATGCCGAGACCCCACCCGTGCGCCAACATGCTGCACAGGAGCGCCTTGAAAGTATTCTGGCCCTGGACGGTGTCGAGATCCAGAGTACCGCGGATCTTGGCCGTTACCCCTTCGATGACGGGAACGAGTTTGTCCATTACATGGGGATTGAGTTCTATGTTGAGAAGCCGAGCGAACATTTCATTCAGCATCTTTTCAATTATTTTCATCTATCTTCCCTCACGTGAAGCGATTGTCAATGGGCAGGAACCTTTTTCTCTCCAGTACGATCGCACTCAATGCAAGAAACAGGCCGATAGATACGAGGATAACTGCTTTACTGATAAGCATATCAATAATCGTCCCGATGATCGATAAAGCCAGAAAAGCTGTTTTTGTCAAAACTTCGCGCGCGGCGAAGACCCTACCTCTGAAATTTTCAGGTATGTATCTCTGGAGCAATGTCTCGGTGAAGACGATGAGCGGCGACGTGGCGATTCCGACGGTCGCCGACCAGATGGACAATGATACTATGTTCTTGGATTTTGCAATGCCTATCAATGCGATCCCGATGACCATCATGGAGATGGAAATGGTTTTCGAACCGGAGAGCTGTCCGCGATAACGGGCGGCGACGGCTGATCCGAGGAGAAGGCCGATGGTTCCCGCGGTTCCCGTCGCCGCCAGGTACATCGAATTGTGCTCCGGCGAGATGCTCTGGATGTGGGCTATCCCGATGACGTAGAGAAGACCGGCCAGTGCGAAAAGCGAAGTCTGCGCGAGCAGGCTCAAGCCGATGACGCGATCCTCCCCGATGAGTCTTATGCTGTCCTTGATCGAAGATGCGATCGAGGTGATCAATTTGATCGGGTTGATTCCGCCGCCTGCGTACACGGCTGTCGTTCGCGGTCTCTCCTTCACCTTCGGCAGGAAGATCAAGGGAAAGAGGAGGATTACGGAAAGGAGATAACTTGCGCCGTCCGAGTAGAAAGCGAGTTTCCACGATCTGTACTCGAAAATCCACCCGCCGACCACGAAACCCGTGATGGTGGATATTATCCCGATCGCCCAGAGTACGGCGTTTATCTTCATCAAGCTCGATGCCTCGACCATGTCGGGAACGATCGCCGACTTTGCGGGCGAGAAATACATGTTCGCGATGGAAAGAAACATCACCGGAACGTAGAACGCATAGAGGGTGTCGAACCTGTCGAACAGGAACGGGAGGCTCAAAACGACGAGGCCGCGGAACGCATCCGCCGCCACCATGACGACCGCCCGGTTCCACTTGTCCAGGAAAGCCCCGATCACGGCTCCAAGCAGCAGGACCGGGACGAACGTGAAGATCGAGAGTTTCATCAACTCGAGACTCGATCCCGGTTCGATCTTGCCGATCATGCCCACGATCGCGAACTGGTTCAGCCGATCACCGAATATCGAGATCAGTTGGCCCAGAGAGAAAGATGCTAGGCAAAAGCCGGTGAACCGTGACGATCTTCTCACTTGCTCGATGCCGCCTTGAGATCGATTCGCTTGATGTCGCCCTGTTCGCCTGTTTCACAGCCCTCCCGCCGGGATGACAAGAGCCTGTGATAGAGTCTTTCAAGCTCCCCGGCGATCCCGCTCCAGGAGTATCTCTTCACGAACTGCAGGCCGTTCTCGCGCAACTGCCGCCTCAACGGATAGTCATCGAGGATCTCCTCTATGGCTCTGGCTATTGCCTTGGGATCCCTGGGTGGAACGACGAGGGCGTTGTGGCGGTTCTCGAGGATGGTCAAGTAACCTTCGATCCCACTCGCGATCACGGGAACCCCCGAGGCCATCGCTTCGAGAAGCACTATCCCGAAACTCTCCATCCCGACGGCGGGGGAGCAGAAGACGTGGGCGGTCGCGTAATAGCGATTCAGTTCTTCCCTGGAGACCGTTCCCGCGAAGACGATGCGGACTCCGCGCGGCCGGGGAAAGACCAACCGCCTGGGACTCTTTTCGCCTACTATGATGATTCGGATCCGAGGGCGGAGTGACGGGCGAAGCATGTCCGCGGCCCTGAGGAGGTACTTCAGGCCTTTGCGCTTGTCGAGCCGTCCTACGAAAAGGATATTGAAGCACCCGTCCAGGTAGCGGGCTATCGGCTCGACCCGGGGGCAGAAGCGCTCGTAGTCTATCCCGTTGGGTATGATCTCGTATTCACCGGGAAAATACTTCCGGGCGAGCTCGAGGGCTGCGTGGGAAACGGCGACGCGGGCGTGCAGTCGATCGGCGTGCCGGGCGAGCGGGGCGCGCAGGATCCGGTACGCGTAATTGCTCTCGGCCGCGGCGTGGAAGGTGCCGACGAGTTTCGCTCCCTCCGGAGCAGCCCGCAGTGTGAGCAGAGGCAGAGTGGGCACCAGTGGACAATGAGTGTGGATCACGTCGGGCGCAAGGTGTTCGAATACTTTCCGAAGCGCTTCGCCCAGCTTGACTCCCGCCGTGAGATTCACCCATGCGCCGTTCATCGGCACCAGGACGTTTCTGCCTATCCTGATGACTCCCGGCTCATCTCCGTCCCGCCGACCGAATCTGGTCGTCACCACCGTTACGAGGTGCCCGCGCCTGCGCAGCTCGAGCGCAGTGTGGTAGGCGTTTTCCGTAACGCCTCCGGGCCTTGGATAGTAAGACTGCGTTACGATTGCGATATTCATGGTCGCACCTTCCGCGGGACTGCTTTACATTCTGCGGAATATACACCACTGTTCCAGATTCTGCACGATCTTTTCCTCCAGCACCGCGACCATGTGTTTCATCAGTCGTTCTTCCTCCGACTCGTCGGAGGGAGGAGACAAAGGCTTGTCTATTATTACCCTCAGCCTTCCGTCCGCATCGCGCAAGCTCCAGCCGCAAGTGATCTTCGAGCGCATCGCGCGGGCGATACGGGCCGGCCCGCGCGGCGCTCGTATCGTTCTTCCCAAGAAGGCGACCGGCATCGCGCTCGAAAAAATATTGCCGTCCACGTGCAGCACGACGATACGGTTCGATTCGAGGTCTCTGTACAGCGATCTATACCCGGTCCCAGGAGAAACGATCCTCATACCGAATCTTCTCTTGAGGTTTTTCACGCTCTCCGACCAGGCGGGTGACAGCTGGACGCCGGCAACGGTCGTGATCGGGTAACCGCGGGCCGCGAGGGCGAGGCCGCTGATCTCCCAGTTGCCGAGGTGGCATGTGCAGATCACGAGTCCACGACCCTCGCGCATGGCGGCTTCCAGGTACTGCTCACCCTCGATCCTGGCCGTGGACGCCAGTTCGTGCGCCGGGATGTGAAACGCCCTCAGGAGTTCCAGGACATTGCGCGCGTGATTCTGGAAAGGGCGCCGGAAAACGGGCTTCGCTCCGTCCACAAGCGCTATCTTCTCGGTGTTGTAGCGATAATTCCTTCTCTTGTCCCGGGCGGCGACGTAGTGGATGGATCCGCCGAGCCGGGCGAGGACTCCGACGGATCCCTCGGAAAAGCGGGAAAGAACCGCCGCAGCGATTCTGAGACTCAATGCGTCAGCGCTTCGATGCATTCTCTGATCCTCGTACTCCGCCCGGACGGCCGGGGAGAAAGCCCACTTCGGCCGGCTCCACAATCGGCTTTCATTTCCGGATACTACATAAACGCAGGGCCAATTTGCAAGCGGTTGAGCAGATTGCATCCCGCGGGACGCCTTTTCCATCGCGAGTGCCCGGCGAATGGCTTAACGCGTTGCGAATCAATGTATAGCGGACTCCAGTCACGTCCCCTCTTGGCACGCAACTTGCGCATGCACAAGTGCCGGGGTAGTCTGCTCGATTCTAGGAGTTTCTCACCCTGGCCAATGCGAACAGGAATCGATCTGCCGGTGGTCGTAGTGCACCCCGTCAGGTGGTACGGCTGCCCCGGCTTCACATCCCAAAAGGGCGGGAAACATGGTTGTTTTCAATTACTCAGGCGGAGAAGTCAACGCGAAGATAGTATATTACGGGCCCGGTCTCAGCGGCAAGACCACCAACCTCGAGTACATCTATGCCAAGATGCCCTCGCGGGTCAAAGGCAAGATGATATCCATGAAGACCAGGACCGACAGGACCCTCTTTTTCGATTTTCTGCCTCTCGAACTGGGGGATGTGAACGGCTTCAAAATCAGGTTCCTGCTCTACACTGTTCCAGGCCAGGTTTATTACAACGCGACCCGAAAGCTGGTTCTCAAAGGAGCCGACGCCGTCGTTTTCGTAGCCGATTCGGACCCGACCAAGATCCAGGAGAACATCGAGTCCTTGAAAAACCTCGAGGAAAACCTGAACGAACACAACTTGAGCCTCGATACCATTCCCTGGGTGATGCAGTACAACAAGCGTGATCTCCCGAACGCGATGCCGGTGGCCGAACTCGAGAAGAAGCTCAACGTTCTCAAGGTCCCGAGCTTCGAGGCGGTCGCCACGGAAGGGAAGGGGGTATACGAGACTTTCCAGATGATCACGCGTCTCCTCTATCAGCGCGTTCACAGCAAAGTCATCGAGGAAGAGAGCTCGGAAGCTCTGGCGGGTTCTTCGGGTACCGGGGACGAACGAAGCGCCTCGGCAGAGGCGGGTGCGACCGAAGATACGGGGACAGTGACCGAAGTCGTCGAGGTCGCGCTTCGCGAAGTCGGTGAGGCGAAGGGAAAGACGGGCGCGGCCGCCGGGCAAACCACGCAGGATGGCGAACCGAAGCAAGAGAGCCCGGCGGACATCCCCCTACAGACCAATGCCTACGAGGAAGATGGTGCGACGACGGGCGCAAGCGAAAAGGGCCCGGAATCCCGAGGCGACGATTCCGGCAAGGACGAGTTCCAGTTCGCTTCGCTTCGGGATCTCGAAGTGGACAAAGACATGGGCAGGGTGGTGGATCTGGATTCCTCGGTCGAGACCGGCGAAGTGGACGAACAGAACGATTTCATAACCGATCCGTGCAGGCCGAGCGCCGCCGGCGACGATGCCGCGGAAGAAAAGGCCGCGGGACGCGAAGAAGCCATGACCCCCTTGTCATCGGGCGAGGAGATCAGCTTGAGCGTGCCAGTCGTGATCACGAGATCCCAGGTCAAGAAGAATATCCCTCTCAAGCTCGTCCTCGAGATTCAAGTGATCGACGAGGACTAACATCACTCCATTTATATAATTCTTGACAGTTCTTTCCCCTCTATAATAGCTTCCTAATCCGGAGAACGCTGAACTTCCGGTCCGAAAGCCAAAAGGGAGAAGGGCTCAGGTGCAGAGGGAAAATTCATCCAGGAAAGAGCTCAAGCTCGTCGCCAAGCTGGAGAAAAGGGTTGCGGAGAATCCGGAAGACCAGTTCGCCCTTTTCGATCTCGTAAGGAATCTTTGGGCCTGTGGACGGCGGGATGACACGCTTCGATACGCGCGCCGCTTGATGAACCTCGGCAATCTTTCTCCCACGCTCCTCGAAGCCCTGGCCAAGTTTCTCCTGGAAGGCAAGTTTCTCGCCGAGGCTCAGGCCTGCTACTCGCGTCTCGCCGACATCTATCCCCAGAGAGCCATGCCTCACTATTTCCTGGGGAGGGTCCTGGATCAGATGGGAAGGTTCGAAGAAGCCGTCGACGAGCACAAGAAGGCCATCGAGCTGGAACCCGACAACGCCGAGTGCTACTACCGTTTCGGGGTGACCCTCGCCAACAACAAGAGGATCGAGGAAGCGGAGCAGTATTACCGCAAGTCCATCGCCATCGACCGTGCGCACGCGAAGGCGTACACGAACCTCGGGGTGCTTCTCGACATGAGAGGAGAGGAAGCGGCGGCGTTGCAGTTGTTTCGCAAGGCGGCCCAGTTCAATCCCCAAAGCGCCGAAGCTCATTTCAATCTGGGGGCGCTCTACGGCGAGAGCGGGCGCCACGCCAGGGCCATACAGGAATTCCGCATAGCGATAACTCTCGATCCATCGAGCGTCGAGGGGCATTTCAATCTCGGGCTCGCCTTGTATGCCACGGGTGAGCTGGAGGAAGCGCTGGAGGAATTCAAGAAGGTCATCAAGCTCCACGGCTCCCACAAGGACGCTTTTTTCTATCTCGGGTTGGTATATTACAAGAAAGGCGTGTACACCAAGGCTCTCAAGCATTTCCAGCAGGCATTGAAATTCGACAATGCCAATCCTTCGATTCTCTATCATATAGGAGTCTGCTACAACCGCATGGACATGCCGAGCCGCGCGATTCCACCCCTCAAGAAGGTTACCGAGCTGGATCCGGAAGACGGCAAGGCTTACTATTATCTCGGTGTGGCGTACGACAAGACGGGGGCGCCGGAAAAAGCCAAGGAAAACTACCGCGTCGCCGATATCAAGTTCCAGCGGCGCGCCGGGCAGGGCGAGGGCCCGTGACCCCTCCCGCTCGCCTTTCTCCTCCGTCCGCTCGAGCCGGGAAACAAGAACGAATGAAAACTATCGTCGCGACGATCTTTCTGCTCGTCTTCTTCGGCTCCGGCGTTCTTGCCGGCGAGATCGGGTGTGAACTCGTACCGCCGGATCACTGGGCGTATCCCGCACTGGAGAGATTCGAGGCGCTGGGCCTGTGCCGGCTTCCCGCGACGCGACCTTTCACAAGGAACCAGATCGAGGACTTCGTGGGCCTCGTGGAGGATAACGTCTCCGCGCGCGCGGTCGACTTGTCGCCGAGGGATCGCTACGAGCTGAGCAGGCTCGCAAAAGAATTCTACTCCCGGGAGGCCCGCACCAACCCCGTCGAGAGGTACGATCCGCCCTCCGTGTTCCTGTCGGACGAGCCTCTCTTTCTCGAGGGGGATCTCGAAGCGGCCCTGGCGCCGCGCAAGGAATTCTTCGACGACAGGACCGAATTTTTCCTCACGGGCGCGCCCAACGGAAAGATTCACTACGGCGATCACTTGACTTACAGTTTCCGATACCTGCTCGCCTTCGGCCCCGAGTACGGCGACAGGGCCAGGAACATGAAGCCGTCTCCTCGCGAGAAGAGCTTCAAGGGATTGACTTCGCTCTTCGAAATATCTTCCATCGTTCTTCACTCGTCCAGAGTGGACCTCGTGCTCGGCCGCGACTACGCGGACTGGGGACCGGCGTCCGATGGCAACCTCGTTCTCTCGCGTGAGGCGGGGAGCCTGGACAACTTGACCTTGGAGATGACGATCCGCAATCTACGGTTCACGATTATGCAGGCCCTCCTCTCGCCCGGCGATAGGAGGCGTCTCTCCGCCCATCGCCTCGAACTGGAGGCGGGGAGGTTCCTCTTCGGACTGTCCGAGTCGGTCGTCTACGTGGGGAGGGGGTTGGACCCGGTTTACGCGTTTCCGTTGAGCAGTTTCTACGCCAATCAGTTCAACGAGAGGGGCGACGACAACATCCTCTGGGGCGTCGACGCCAAGATCAGGTTGGGCGGCACCGTTCTCTACGGCGGCCTTCTGATAGACGACTTCCAGTTCGAGCGCAACGGCGATGCTCCCGACAAGATCGCCTTCAACCTGGGGGGGCGCTTCGCCCTCGCGCGTCCGCTCTCGTGTAATCTTCTTCTCTCCTACAGCCGCGCGGACATTTACACGTTTACGCACCGCGACTCCATGAAGTCCTACGTTGCGGGCGGGGGGCAGCCCGGGCAGGGCGACAGGCTTCTCGGGGGCGGCGTCGGTCCGGACAGTGATCGCCTGAGCGTCGCGATCGAGACCTTTCCCAGGCCGAATCTCATCGCCAGGATATCGTCACGCTTGACCCGAAGGGGGGAGGGAAGCGACTTCCGGAAGTTCTTGCATGGCATGGACGTGAATCCTCGTTTTCCTTCCGGAGTGGTGGAGAAGATCATCGACTTGCGCCTCGGAGCGGTTTGGGAACTGGACGGCGGCTCGAGCTTTTCTTTCGAATGGGCGTGGGAGAAGGTGAAAAACCGCGCTCATGCAGCCGGGACGGAAGAGAGAAGCACGGCCTTCGATATTTCCCTGCTCTTGGATTTCTGACGGTTCATCGCGGCCCTCTCCGGTAGATCATGATCAAGAGACTAGTCGCAACGATCGAGATTCTTCGGCCGCACAA
>CAYXEN010000076.1:0-13414 GCA_964464035.1 uncultured bacterium
CCTGCTCTTCCAGGGAGGCATCGGGCGCGATTTCCTGGCCGCTGCCGCGTATGGTCACAACCTGTCCCTAGTGTTCGTCTGGAGCACGTTCGTCTTCGCTTTCAGGTATGCCAAGGGCGGCGGGAGGCCGTTGCTCTTGCTCACGATCCTCTTTTTCGCGACCGGGTCGGCAATTCACGTGGGTTTCCTTCTGCAGTTCTCGGTCATCCTGGCATCACTGGTGATCTTCGGACGATGGCTGGGCTTGAAAAGGAATGCACTGTTCCTTCTCAGCGCCTGCTGCCTGGCGGCCGGCGGGTTGATATTGCTGGCGAAGCTCGCGGAGTCTTCCACGAGCGGCAACCTCATGCACATGCATCGCCAGGGGCTTCTCTTCCTGAGCGACAATCTCTTCATAGCCAGCCCTGTCGAGATAGCCCGGAGCGCGGGGATCGTTTTCCTGGGAGGGCTTGTGCTCGTGCCCGGGCTTTTCTTCCTGAAAAGGTACCGGGATCAAGCGATGCTGCATCTCTGCCTTTCGGTACTCCCGTTGGCCATAGCCATGAATCCGTTCATCGCGCCGGTGGTGTACGAGCACGGCTCCTATCTGCTGCACCGCTTCGTCTACGTGATCCCCTCGTTTCATATCGCCGTCCTGGTCATCGCTTCGCTGCTGACGAATGCCAGGTCGAGGAGGCGGCCGCTCACAGCCATCGCGGCGGCGATCGTAGTCTTCGTTTGGGCCGACTGGTTCCTGGTCCCGTCGGCGGGAGCGATCAAAAGTATTCCCAAATCGGTTCGTTTCGGCATGGACAAGTCCGTTCTCCCCGCCGAATTCGAAGGGGCGATAAGGACGGCTCTTGACAAGATACCTGAGAAAAGCGTTGTAGTCTCCGATCCCGTAACGAGTTACGTTCTGAGCGCCTACGCGGACATCAAGGTTGTGAGTACGCTTCATCAACACGGGGACCCGGGGGACACGCTTGTTTGGGACCGCATGTCGGTCTCGGAGGAAGTGATGTCTCCCTTCGTGACCCAGCGGCGGAGCCTCAGCCTGCTGAAGCGCTATCGGGCTCGCTACATATTGGTGAACGGAGGCATTGCGAGACCCATCTACGATTACATGGCGGCGTGGGATCCATCCTTCATGGGGGAGCTGTGGCTCAAGTTCAAGACCATGAAGAACCTGAGGTTGGTGGACAGCTCGGAGCGCGTGATGCTTTTCGAGGTGGATGACTTCGAGCCCGGGCGGGAGGTCTGGACGCCGACGGTTCCATTCTTGCAAAGCCATGAGGGCAAGTTCGTTCCATGTCCCAAGCCGGTGGGCTTGGACGGGGTGATAATCGAAGGGATAGACGTGAAACCGCGGAAAGTACTGCCGGGCGAAGAAGTGACCGTGAGCGTGAATTATCGCAAGAATTCCGATTCGTCCTCCCACTTGCCGCTCAAGCTCGTCATTCGGTTCGAGAACGAAGAGCTAGAAGCGCGTTTCGGGAACTATCCGGGGAGCAAGATCGTGCGGAGGACGAGGGAGAGGATGGGAGGGTACCTTGCCAGGTTCAGGCACGATCGGAGGGTTTTCGACGGTTTCTACCCGGAGCGGCTCTGGCCCCTGGGAGCCCCGGTGGTCGAGACTTTCAAGATCAAGTTGCCTTCATCCCTTCTGGAGGGGGAATACTCGGTGCAGGTGAAGTTGGCGAGAGAGACTCTACTGCCCAACTTCCGCCTGCGGGATTTCATCCGTAACCGCGATACATACACAGGCGTCCCGTGCACCGGGCTGCGGGTCGTGCGGACCCTGATGCGGTGAGGTTCGATCATGGATACTAGGAAGATCGGCAGGGCCAAAGAGTTCATCTTGGGAAAATCCTTGGGCGCCGCCTTCGTCGTCGTGCTGGCCGCCTTGATCGGATACCAGGTCTACGATCCCAGCAAGAGGGTCGTGGAGGCGATCGTCGGCCTGCTTTTCACTTATCTCATCGCGCGTTTTCCCCTGAGCTGGTCGCTGGCGTTCTTCATCATCATTTTCCCGTTTCCCTTCGCCCTCAAGGTCGGCACCTCCAACGTCGTATTCCTGCCGTTGATGATAATCATCTGGTTGATAAGGGTTTCTCTCGGCAATGTCCCTCCCCCCCGCGGTTCGATCCTGGATCGCATAATAATATTCATGACCATTTCCTACATTGTGTCCTTCTACAACAATCCGGGCGGAAACCTGTTGGTCAATGCGTTGCTGTACGTCTGGGTGTACTTCACGGCGATCGGGTTCTTCTACCTGATAGTAAACTTCATCCAGGATGAAAAATCGTTGATGCAGGTCGTCAACGCGGGAGTGATCGGGTCCTTCCTCGTGATGGTCTTCTGCGTTCTCGAAATGGTCATGCCGGGAAGCGTGATCGTCCCGGGATGGTTGTACACCGGCCACAAGCAGGCCCTCGTGATGAAGAACATCCGTATCGGCGGTCCGTTCAAGGATTATGAGCTGCTCGCCGAGTACTTCGCACTCAACATTCCGATCCTCATCTTGCTCTATGTCCGGGCTAAGAGATTGTTGCTCCGCTACGCCTACTTCGGCCTGATCATACTTTGCTTCGGGTTGCTCATGGCCACCTCCACCAGGGGAGCTTTCATCAGCTTGTTCGCCGGCATGGCTTACATGTTGTTCGTCATACGGCGGGATCTCAACATAGTGCGCGTAACGGCGGCACTGGCGGTGGCGGCGGTCCTGTTGCTGACGGAAGAAACGTTGGTTGCCAAGTACACGATATCAGGAGGGATGTTCAATCGGCTTTTCAAGACAAAGTTCGTCGGTTTCATCCCGGACACGAGAGCCCATGCATGGCCCAAGGCCTTAGAACGGGCCAAACAGCACATCATCATAGGGCACAGTCCCGAGTGGGATCTGTCACGAAAGCTCGAGAAGTTCAATTGGCCTCACAACGGCTACCTGTTCTATCTCAACATCACCGGTTTGTTCGGGCTTATAACCTTTCTCCTGCTTCTCTACACCCTGCTCAGGTCCAGCATAAAGTTGAAAGCGACGTCGATGTATGACGAGTCGTTTCCACGGGCGTTGATGCTGGTACTCCATGTCATGATGGTCATTTTCATGGTGGACGAGCTGAAAATAGATTACTTGCGGAACTACCTGTACATCTATTTCATCTGGTTCTTCTTCGGCTTGATCGCGGCCACGCACAACGTAATCGTGGATCAGCAGAGAAGGGAAGCGATGCAGGCATGAATCGCCCCGGGAAGCTCGCATGATCAGGGTTTGTTACATCGTGGATGCACCATACGCCGGAGGGGCCGAACGTTACGTGTCTTTTCTGGCTAAGGGACTCGATCGTGCCCGGTTCGAAGTCACTGTGCTCTACAAGAAGGGGGAGGATCTGGAACGTTGGGCGGATGAACTCGAGCGCGAAGGCGTGGCGACCCGATCCATGGACATGAACATCCGTTCCTCACCCGGCGACTTCTTTCGCGTCGCGTCGTACCTGCGAAGGTTGCGCCCGCACATAGTTCACGTCAACATGCCCGGTCCTTACGACGCCCAGATGGGGCTTCTCATCCCCGCTGCGCGTCTGGCCGGTGTGCCCCGGGTGGTATCCACGGAGCATCTTCCGATGGTACCGCCCCTGTGGAAGAGGGCCTTGCTGAGAAGGACGGCGTACCGTTGGGTGGACGCCGTGGTTACCGTATGCCGGGCCAATGTTCCTTACTTGCGCGAATTCCACAAGGTTCCCGGGGAGAAGATAACGATCGTGCACAACGCCCTTCCGTTCTCCTACGGAGTGAGTGCGAGGAAAGCTCGAAGGGAAATGAGGGAGCGCCTCTCCCTGGACGACGGTACGATCGCTCTTGCGGTGGTGGGAAGCCTGATAAAGAGGAAGGGCCATGATCTCCTTTTCACCGCCCTCGAGTCGCTGAAGGACGAGCCATGGCGGCTCTTCGTCGTCGGCGACGGGGAGGAGAGAGCCGCTTACGAGCAGGCGGTGAAGGACAAGGCTCTCTCCGGGAAAGTGGTCTTCACGGGTTCGCTCCCGGCCCGCGAGGTCGAGCGCGTGCTCTCGGCGGTCGACGTTCTTATCATCCCCTCGCGCGTCGAGGCTTTTCCCTACGTGCTGCTCGAGGCCATGGCGAGTTCGTTGCCCGTGGTGGCCACGCGCGTGTACGGGATTCCGGAAGCTGCCCTGGATCGACTAACGGCCCTGCTCATCGAGCCGGGGGACGTCGAGGGGCTGGCGGCGGCCGTCCTGCGTTTGATGCATGACCGGGGGCTTCGCCGCGCGATGGGAGGGGAAGCAAGAAAGAGGTTCGAAGAAGAATTCACGCTGGAGAAACATCTCTCGAGAATGGAAAGGCTCTATATCGAGGCCCTCCATGGAGAATCGAGTCGAATCGACGAATCATGAACCGAAAGCCCAGGATACTCATCGTAAAACCGATTCTTCCTTACCCGCCGGACAAGGGGACCAAGGTTCTCACTTTTTCAGTGATCAAGGCGCTGCGCGAGAGCTGTGACATAACGGTGCTCGCCAGGACCATGTCGAGCTCCGAAGATCGCGACGCGAAGGATCTCGGGAAATGGTGTGAAAGGGTCGTGATCGTCCGGGCCCCCAACAAGAAATCGATCGTTCACCGCATCGGTTACAAGCTGTTCTACTCGCTCAAGGCTTTGCTTCTCCGCAGGTCGCTGAAGAGCTTGTACGATTGCCCGGGCGTTCTCGTCAGAGAGGCGAAGCGCCTGGCGAACCATGAGTTCGATCTGGTCATCATCGAATACTGGCAACTCTACAGGTTGATCGACCTGTTTCCAAGAGACAGGGTCGCCCTCCTGACCCACGACGTGGATCTTCTCGTGAACCGCGACATCTCCCTTCTCGAGCGCAGGTTGTTTCAAAAGATCGCTTCGGTTCGGCGGTGGCTGGTCGAGAGGCGCGAAGAGATGGCGGCTTACCGCAAGGTGAAGAGGATTCTGGTCCTCACCTCGAGGGATCGAGAGATGGTGAAGGACCTCGCGGCCCCGGGGACGGATGTCTCCATCCTCCCCTTCGGCTTGGATCTCGATAGATACGTGCCGGCGAACGTGGAGAGGAACCGCAATGAAGTCCTCTTCCTCGGCGCCATGGAAGCGGTGTTCAACCGTGACGCGCTGGATTTCTTCGCCCGCAGGGTTCATCCCCTCCTGGAAGACGAGAAAGATCTGAGGATCACGATCGTGGGCGGAGAGCTGCCGCCCGGTCTCGAGTACTTCGCCGATAGTCCAGGCGTAGAAGTGATCGGTAAAGTCGATGATCCCCGGCCCTTCCTATGGAGGGCGACTTGCCTGGTGATTCCCCTCAGATTCGGGGGGGGACTCCGGATCAGGGTGCTCGAGGCGATGGCCGCCGGGCTTCCGATCGTTTGCAGCGGGATAGCCGTCGCGGGGATGCCGTTCGAGGCGGGAAAGCACTATCTCGAGGCCGAATCACCCGAGGAATTCAGCTCCCAGATAAGGAAGCTCCTGCAATCACCCTCCCTCGCGGGAAACCTCGCTTCCCGTGCCTCAGTCCGAGTGGCCGAAGAATACTCCCTGGACGTTCAGCGCGAGAGGTTGACGAAGCTCATCGAGGGCATTTTTGATAGTTAATAAGTTCCTACAAAGTTTAAGGTATAAGTGCCGTTTTTTGATATTTTAGCTAGAAATAAGTGCTTCTTTGTGTTACAATTAATCGCTGCACTTGGTCAGGGGGAAACAGCTACAGGTCGGCACCAAAGATGGAGTATATCCAAGAAGTACCTTTTCTGGATCTAAAATCCCAGCTGGACGAGATCAGAGATGAGGTCGAGGAAGCTTTGCACTCAGCCATCGATTCGTCCAGTTTTATTCTGGGACCTCGACTGGAAAAGTTCGAAAGCGAATTCGCAGGGTATTGCGGATGCGGGTTCGCCGTAGGAACCAGTTCCGGCACTTCCGCTTTACATCTCGCCTTGTTGGCCTCAGGGATAGGTCCCGGTGACGAGGTCATAACCGTTCCCAACACGTTCATCGCCACTGTCGAGGCGATCCTCTATACGGGAGCGAAACCGGTGCTGGTCGACGTGCGCGATGATACTTTTTGCATCGATGTGGAAAAAATCAAGGAAGCAATCAACGAGAACACAAAGGCCGTGATACCCGTGCATCTCTTCGGCCAGCCGTGCGACATGGATCCCATTCTCGAACTGGCCGAAGAAAACGGTCTCGCCGTCATAGAAGACGCCTGCCAGGCGCACGGAGCCGTATACAAGGGGAAGAAGGTGGGATCTTTGGGAACGGCCGCCGCGTTTTCGTTTTACCCCAGCAAGAACCTCGGAGCTTTCGGAGACGGCGGAGCCCTCACGACGTGCAGCGAGGAGATAGCTGAAAAGGCGAGAGCGCTGAGGCACCACGCTCAGAGGGAGAGGAACGTATTCACAGGCATAGGATACAACTACCGGTTGGACGAGATCCAGGCGGCCGTGCTTCGGGTGAAATTGCGGCACTTGGACGCTTGGAACGAGAAGAGGAGGCGGACGGCGGCCTATTATCGCGAGAGATTGCAAGGCCGTGGATACGGATTCCAGGAGGTTCCGGCGGGAGTGAAGCCGGTATACCACATTTTCGCTCTCCGGCACGAGCAACGGTCCCTCGTGCAGGACTTTCTCGATAGGTCCCGGATAGGATGGGGAAAACACATAGCCAAACCCATCCATCTGCAACCGGGATACAGGTTCCTGGGCTACTCGGAGGGGAGTTTTCCGGTGTCGGAAGCTTTGTACAGAGAAATCGTTTCGCTTCCCGTCTATCCGGAACTGAGCGAATCCCAGAAGGATTACGTGGCCGATAAATTGACAAGGTTCGTTGTGTCCGTGGAACAGTAGACTCAACCAGCAAGGGAAGGCAGCCGTGAAAAAAGATCTTGCAGCTTTTCGGTACATCGATGAGAAGATCGTCCCGATGTATGTGCCCGACACAACCGTTTCCAAGCGGGTAGTCGAGTCCGCGTATTCTAAGGCTCCCACTGTCAGTTATTCGATAAAGAGATTCATCGACATAGGCTTCGCCCTTTTCGTGATCATATTCGGTTTGCCGTTCTACGCCTTGATAGCGCTGTTGATCAAGCTGACCTCGAGAGGCCCGGTTCTATACGTTCAGGAAAGAATCGGCAAAGACGGCAAGCCGTTCAAGTTCTATAAATTCAGGACCATGATAAAGAACAGCGACGATGAGTTGCATCGCCGCTTCACGACCAATTTCATCAAGGGAACGGTCATGAACGAGGCCGATCCGTCCGGCGGGGGCAACGTGTACAAGATCGTGCGGGACCCCAGGGTCACCCCGATAGGGAGATTCCTGCGCAGGACCAGCCTCGACGAGCTGCCGCAATTGATAAACGTTCTCAAAGGTGAAATGAGCCTCGTGGGGCCGAGGCCACCGCTCAGCTACGAGCTGGCCCACTACAAGGAATGGCACAAGCAGAGACTCGCCGCCAAGCCGGGGTTGACGGGGCTGTGGCAGGTGAGCGGCCGGAGTTCGGTGCCGTTCGAGGAAATGGTGATGCTGGATCTGTATTACATAGACAACTGGTCGTTGCTTTTCGATCTCAAGATAATGCTGCGCACGATCCCGGTCATGCTCTTGGGCATCGGGGCTTATTGATCCACTGAACCCTTGGAGGAGAATTGCTAAAAGTAGGTGTAATAGGGTGCGGCTACTGGGGCCCCAACCTCATCAGGAATTTTTCCCAGCTCAAGGAATCCGAGGTCAAGATCTGCATCGATCTCAATGAAGAGAGACTCGCCCACATGAAGAATCTCTATCCGTTCGTCGAGACCGGAAAAGACTACAAGGAGATGCTGGTAAACGGCGGCATCGACGCGGTGGTGATCGCCACGCCTCCCCGGTCGCATTTCAAGTTGGCCATGGAGGCGCTGGAGGCGGGCAAGCACGTGTTCGTGGAAAAACCGCTCGCGCTTTCCAGCAGCGAATCGATCGCCATGATCAAGGCGGCGGAGGAGAGAGGGCTCAAGCTCATGGTGGGGCACACCTTCGTCTACACCGCCGCGGTGAACAAGATAAAGGAACTCATCGAGAGCGGGGAGTTGGGGGAGATCTATTACATCAACACTACCCGGGTGAACCTCGGACTCTTCCACGATGACATAAACGTGGTGTGGGACCTCGCCCCTCACGACGTTTCGATTCTCAACTACATCCTCGACGCCCAACCGGAGAAGGTCGCGGCGGTCGGCTACTCCTACATCCGCAAGGGCATAGAGGACGTCGCCTTCCTGACCTTCCAGTACCCGGGTTCCGTGCTCGCTCACGTGCACGTGAGCTGGCTCAACCCCAACAAGATAAGGACCACGACCGTCGTGGGAAGCAAGAAGATGCTCGTCTATGACGACGTGAGCTCGCTGGAGAAGATCAGGATATACGACAAGGGCGTCTCCATAATGCCTCATTACGATACGTTCGGCGAATTTCAGCTCTCCTATCGGTTCGGCGATATCTTCATACCCAAGCTCGATGACAGCGAGCCCCTCAAGAACGCCTGCAAGCATTTCGTGGAGTGCATCGAGAAGGACGCTTGCCCGAGGAGCGGCGGCGAGCACGGCCTCGACGTCGTAAAAGTGCTTGAAGCCTCCATGGAATCCATGCAAAACTCGGGAGTCTTGGTGCCGATCGACGAGGGCGAGCGGGCGGCCCTGTTTTCCGGCGATTCCAAGAATGACGAGAGAGGGTAGGATTCACCTTGAACAAGTTCGGCGAAGTGGTTCTCGGCGCCAATGCCGTCCTCGACGACGGATGCAAGATAGGATACCTGTCTCCCCGCAAGGGGGTCGAGAGGATCCTCAAGATCGGGGACAACGCGGTAGTGCGAACGGGAACCGTAATCTATGCCGGCTCCACCATAGGGGATCACCTCGAGACGGGCCACAACGTCGTGATCCGCGAGGAGAACGAGATAGGTTCCCGTTTTTCCATCTGGAACAATTCGGTGATCGACTATGGTTGCAGGATAGGGGACAACGTCAAGATCCACTGCAACGTGTACGTGGCGCAGTTCACGATCATGGAGGACGACGTCTTTCTGGCTCCGGGCGTCACCATAGCCAACGATATCCATCCCGGCTGTCCGGATTCCAAAGAATGCATGAAGGGGCCCGTGATCAAGAAAGGGGCCCAGATAGGCGTCAACGTCACCATCCTGCCCTTTGTAGTCATTGGTGAGGGCGCCCTTGTGGGCAGCGGGGCGGTCGTGACGAAGGACGTGCCCGCCGGCGCAGTGGTCTTCGGCAACCCGGCCCGCGTGCATGGGCGCGCCGAGGATCTCAAGTGCGTCACGGATATTCGTGACAAGGGGCCTTACGTATAGAGTCGGATCCCACCGTGAAACTGAGGATAGCTTTCATCGCTTCCACGCTGACCGTAGGCGGTGCGGAAAAGGTCGTCAGGGAGCTGGTCGAGAAGCTTCCTCGAAGCGAATTCGATTCCCGGATATACACCATCAGGCGTCCCGGCATGATAGGGGATGAGCTCTTCGGGGCGGGATTCGCCGGTGCTTCCCGCCTTGGGGCCTCCAGCCTCGATCCCGGAATTTTGCCTCGAATGTTGAGACATCTCAAGCCTTACGCTCCTCACGTCCTCTTCGCCCTCGATCATCACAACGCCCTCTTCTGGGGCGGAATCGCCGGACGTATCCTCAAAGTGCCCGTGACGATAGCCGCATCGCATACGACCGGCAGGTTCGGAGGCAAGAGGAATTTCACTCCGGTGGACAAGTTGATATTGCCTCTCTGGCACAAGGTGGTCGCTTTGAGTGAAACGCATGCGCGCTATCTGAAAGAAGTGGAGGGTATCAGCGAGGAAAAGCTGGCGATCGTGCCGAACGGGATAGACGTGAAAAGATTCGCCGGCTTGGAGGAAAGTTCCCTCGAACGCGCGCGCAGTGAGTTCTCCGGAAAGATGGGGGACAAGAACGTATTCATGATCTCGGCCCTCAGGCCCGAGAAAGCCCACGAGATTCTCTTGCAAGCGGCGGCGACGCTGACCGGGAAACACCCCGGGATGAGATTCTTCATAGTGGGAGACGGCCCCAGGAGGCGTGAGATCGAGAAGATGGTCGGAGAGATGGGGCTCGGCCGATACGTGACCATGCTGGGGCACCGCGACGACATTCCCGTGCTCCTGGGCTTGGCCGATGCTCTGGTGCTTCCTTCGCACGACGTCGTCGAGACGCTGCCCCTCGTGGTCCTCGAAGCGATGGCCGCGAGGGTTCCGGTCGTGGCAAGCGCGGTGGGATCGGTGCCAGAAGTGGTGAAAAACGGCGATACGGGATTCCTGGTGCCTCCCGGAGACATCGACTGCCTCGAACGGGCCATAGAATCAGCGACGGGGATCGGCCCTCCCGGGTGCCCGGCGATTGAGAGCATGCTGGACAGAGCCGAGAGCCTGGTCAGGGAGAAATACACGTCCGAAAAGATGCTCGGCAAATACATGGAGCTTTTCCGCGGTCTGTACGAATCCAAGACGCGGCGAGGAGCTTGATAAAAACGGGAATTATTCTGGTATGAATGTTGCCCTGATCCCGTCGGCGGGCTCTCCCGGGGCGGTTGAGCGGAGTTCCACGTCATGCCGACAGGATCTTTCATTTCATCGGGACGGGTTCTCGATGTATCTTTCGATTACGATCTCCGGGTCGACCGGATGAGAATATCATGACGACTTACCCGACAGATGCGATTCTGGCTCTTACGTACCGCTGCGACGCGCGCTGCTCCATGTGCAACATCTGGCGGTTGAAACCCCAGGAGCTGCTGCAAGTGGACGATTACGCCAAGATTCCATCGAGTCTGAGAGACGTGAACATCTCCGGCGGCGAGGCGTTCATGCGCAAGGACATCATAGACATCGTCAAGGTGGTTCACGAGAAATGCGGCGGGCCCCGCATCGTCATCTCGACCAACGGCTTCAGGACCGAAAAGGTAATCGCGGCCATGGAGGAACTCCGCAAGGCGATCCCCGACGTCGGCATAGGCGTGTCCCTCGACGGGATAGGCGAAGTCCACGACGAGATACGCGGCGTGAAGGGAGCTTACGCAAAGGCTCTGGCGACGCTGGAACAGTTGAAGGAGAGGGGATTCAAGAACGTACGGATCGGATTTACGGCGATGAGCGACAATGTCGGCGAGATGAGGAAGGTTTACGACCTCGCATGTTCGCTCGGGTTCCAGTTCACGACGGCCGTAGCGCAGAACTCCGAGATATATTTCAGCACTCAGGCCAACAGCGCCGTGGACGGCGGGGAGCTGCACGACGCCCTCGGTTACGTGATAAAGAAGGAGCTCATGAGCTATCACCCCAAGAGGTGGGCGCGGGCTTTCTTCGAGTCGGGATCGCTGGTGTTCAACGACGAGGGCAAGAGGATACTCGAATGCCTGGCGGGAAGGGATTTCTTCTACCTCGCCCCGGAGGGCCTCGTCTATCCGTGCTTGACGATTCCCACCCCGATGGGCGACCTCAAGGAGCAATCCTTCGAGGAGATATGGGAGAGCGACGAGGCGGCGAGAGTGAGGAGCGAGATAGCCGGCTGCGAGAAATGCTGGATGATATGCAGCAGCCGCACTTCTTTCAAGAGAAACATGGGCAAGGTGCTCGGGTGGATAGCCAGGGAGAAGCTGAGATCCCATTTGAAGAAATGACCGGATGAGGATACTTCTCGTAAACAAGTTTTTTTTTCTGAAGGGAGGAGCCGAGCGAGCGTTCTTCATGCTTTCGGAGGAACTGGAGAAGAGGGGCCACGAGATCCTACACTTCTCCATGCGACATCCGCGGAATCGGCCTTCCCCGTTTTCCGATTTTTTCGTCGAGCGTAGGGACTACGGTTCCGAGCCCGGTTCGTCGGCGGGATGGCTCCAGGCTTTCTCGTTCATCAGGTCGCGCCGGGCCGCCGCCAACATGAAGTGCCTCGTCGATGAATACAAGCCCGATGTCGCTCACCTGCACAACATCTACCACCAGATAACGCCGTCGATAATTCCCGTGCTTCGCAAGGCCGGCGTGGCGGTGGTCATGACCCTGCACGACTACAAGTTGATCTGTCCCAATTACACGTTGTTCGCCGACGGAAGATTCTGCTTCAAGTGCAGGGGGGGAAAGTTCCATCGGGCGTCCTTCTCGCGCTGCCGGGAAGGATCGTGGAAAAAGAGCACGCTTCTCGCGCTGGAAGCCTATTGGCAGGGATGGACGAAGGTGTACGACTCGGTCGACTATTTCATATCTCCCAGTCGCTATCTGCGGGAGAGGTTCATAGAGGCGGGATTCGAGGAGGAAAGGGTTCTCCACGTGCCGCCGTGCGTCCCGGTCGTTGGGGGCGAAGAGGAGGGCTCGAGCGAACCGGCGGCGTTTCTTCCCGACAAGTACGTGATGTATTTCGGCAGGTTGAGCCCGGAAAAGGGGCTTCTCAATCTCATTACCGCGGTCGGGATGTCCGGCGTCGAGCTGGTCGTCTGCGGCGAGGGCCCCCAGGAGAGCGAACTGAAGAGACGGGCCGCAAACATCGGCAAGGTTCATTTCCTTGGATACCGGGAGCAAGCCGAGCTCCGGAAGATCATCAGGAGGGCGCGAGCCGTCGTGTTGCCTTCGATATGGGCCGAGAACGCTCCTTTCACCGTGCTGGAGGCGGCGGCCTGCGGGGTGCCCGTCGTGGTTTCGGACATGGGAGGACTTCCCGAGATGGCCGAGAAGCTGGGGGGAATGGTCTTCAAGCACGATTCGGTGGATGATCTGGCTTCGCGCCTGCGGGAAGTCTGGGAGAACGACGTGGTCGCGCGAGCCGGTTCCGTCGCGGTCGAAGGGATCGCCAGGTACTACGACGTGGAAACGCACATCGGAAGGCTGGAGGAGATTTACGCGCGGGCGATCGAAAGGGTGGGTGGATGAGCGGCATGGGCAGGCTCAAGATTGCGATGATCGGCCAGAAAGGGATTCCCGCCAGGTACGGGGGCGTCGAGACCCACGTAGACAAGATCGCGACGAGACTGGCCAAGAGAGGGCACGAAGTGTGGGTGTTCTGCCGAACGAGGTTCATGGTGGAAAAGAGGCTGGCCCTTCCTTATCCCGACGGCGAATTGGATGCTCTGGTGGAAAAGGACGGGCAGTGGTTCTATCACGGCGTCAGGCTGGCGGCGAGACCCAGCATAAACACGAAGCACATGGATGCCGCCACCCACAGCTTGTTGTGTTCGGCGGAGGCGGCTTTGCTTCACGACTTCGACGTCGTGCATCTGCACGGCATAGGGCCGTCCGCATTCGCATTCATTCCGAAGCTGGCCGGAAAGACCGTCGTGACAACGGTCCATGCCTTGGACTGGCGCCAGGCGAAGTGGGGCAAAGCGGCCAAGTGGGCCCTCAAGCGCGGCGAGAGAG
>CAYXEN010000077.1:0-12968 GCA_964464035.1 uncultured bacterium
AACCACCACTATACATTGCATATCGGCGAGACGGCTAAGGAATATGCTCAGGTGATGATCGCCGCCGCGCACCGCGATCTTTATAGGCTGGACCGTGTAGAATTCCTGCTGAACGGGAGGCAACGGCTGGAAAAGCAGAAACTTCACCCCTGCCTTGTTACCCGCCGTGGTCACTTTGCGCAGAAGATCCGGCATCTCCTTCTCCTCGGGGAGAAGCTGCTGGGCCGATATCCACTGGTCGTGGAGCTTTTGATATTCCGCCTCCAGCTGGGCGAGGTTTCCCACGGTCTTGCGGGCCTTCTCAAGCTCTGCGCTGAGTTTCGCGTACTCTTTCTCCATCGACTCGATCCTCGCCTTCCTCGGCATGTAACAAAAGGAGAAGAGGCTCGAACCGAAGTAGATATAGCCGCCCACCACCACAACCAGAATGATCAGCAACAACCGTTGTATCTTGGGATCGCGAAGATTCATCACCGGACCTTCCTCTCGATTGTAGAGCTCGTTCTCAACGTACCATGGATTCAAGAGAGAACTTGATCACGTTGTATTCCATGATCTTGCCCTCCTGAGCCAGTTTCAACCTGACCTCGCCGAAGTGATCCGATTTCTCCAGGTTGTTCATGAAATCGGCTATTACATAGTTGGAGAAAGTCACTCCGTCCATGCTCACTTTCGAGCCGTTCTGCTCCTTGAGAGAAGTGAGCCAGCAGTTCGCCGGAAGCTTCTCGCTGATGTCGTTGAGCAGTTTCACGCGGAGATAACGATCCTTGTCCAGGGCGGCGATGATCCCGAGTCTCTTGTTCACTTCTTCCCTTTCACGCGTCAACTGCCGTATTCTCTTGAGCTGTGGAGCCAACGCCGCGGATTCCTTCTTCGCTTCCGCTATCTTGGTCTCGAGCTCCTTCATCTTCTTCGCCTGCAGCGTTGAAACGGCGAAAATCACCGCAAAGAAGAGACCTATCACCAGAACCGGCCAGACGAAGGCCGCGCCGGACAACGCCGGGAGCTTTATGCTCCTGGTTTTCTTCCTGTCTTCCAGAGGGAGCAGGTTTATCTTGATCATTTAGTTCCCCTCCCTTCTAAGAGCCAGACCCAAAGAAACGGTGAGAAGAGGCGACACCTTTTCGAAATCTTCCTCTTCACCCGCGAGCTCCTCGGAGCGCTCCACCTTGTCCGCCGCTTCGTTCACGGCGAACTCCATCTGGTGCTTTTCCGAAAGTATCTCGCGCAGCCAGGGGATTCGTGCCCCGCCCCCGCTCAGCACGACGCGATCTATCTCCTCGGCATCGCCGGCGGTCTTGAGGAAGGAAATCGACCTCTCGATCCCCGTCGACAGTTCCTCGGAGGCCTCCAGGATGACCTTTCTGCACTTGTCCTCGTCTTCTATCTCCCGCTCTCCCGTGAGAATCGCCTCGGCTTCCTCGAACCCCATGCCCAATTCCCTCTGCAGGGCCTCGAGGAACATGCTGCTTCCTACGCTCAGGTCGCGCGTGAAGTAAGGAATGCCATTTTGCACGATGTTGATGTTCGTCACTTCGGAGCCTATGTTGATCAAACCGATGACCTCGCCGTCCGCGTCCTGCGAGGTCGTTTCGTAAGCGTTCTGGACGGCGAAAGAATCGACGTCAACGATGACGGGATTCAACCCCGCATCCCGGATCAGGTTGGCGTGGATGTTCACCATCTCCTTCTTGGCCGCCACCAGGAGGATCTCCATCTGGTTCGCCCCGACGTCGTCCTTGAGGATCTGGAAATCCAGGCAGACGTCGTCGATGTCGAAAGGAACGTGCTGCTCCGCCTCCCAGAAGATGGCTTCCTTGGCGTCGTCGGGATTCATCTTGTCCATCACGACTTTCTTGACGATCACCGCCCGCCCGGAAACGGCGGTCACGACGTCCTTCTTGCTTATCCCCGATTTAACCGCGCATTCCTGGATACCCTCGATCACGAGACTTCGATCCATGATCTCGCCTTCCACGATCGCCTCGGGCGGAATCTTCACGATCCCGTACCTGACGAGTACCGGTTCCTCTTTCGAATGATCGATCTCGACCATCTTGATGAGGCTCGAACCCACGTCCAAACCGACGGAAGACTTTCCTTTTCTTGCAAAGAGATTCATGTTGTCACCAGCCTTGGCTTGTTATCATTCGATCCGATCCCGGCAATCCCAGCCTGACTTCGATACGCTTGAGATTCGGCAATGAGGATTTTTCGTTAGTCACCGGCGGGCTTCACGCAACAAATATGCCAGTGGAGAAAACCCTACACTATCGGTTAACCTGTTACAGCGACGAACGTTACGAATTTCAGCGTCCTTCTCGCGCCGCGCATTATCCCAGGTGTGCCTTGCAAAGTGCACAGCCCGGATCGTGCGCATCGTCCCGTCCTATCGGCCGGTCGGCCCTGCGGTTCGCGGCCCATGACGGGCTGTCCCCGTTTTTCCATCGCGGTCAATTCAACGGATATAGAAACCCAGGTAGAGTTCCCAAAGCCGTCTCCCGAACCAGAAGACTATGAAGGCGGCTGGTGAGAGAAAAGTTCCGAACGCCACCGCGGTCTTTCCTCCGCTCCCGGAACGCATGAGGAAGATTCCATAGAGGCTGCCCATGAAGGAAGCGATGAACAGGACGGGGAGGACCATCTGCCACCCGAGAAAGGCTCCTATCATCGCCATCAGCTTGACATCGCCGCCGCCCAGGCCGTCGACCTTTCTCACGAGCTTGTAGAGCGCCGCGATCGCGATGAGAATGCCCGCGCCCGCCAGCGAACCGATCATCGATTCGACCAGGGAAGTATCGCGGTAGAAGAAGGACGCTATCCATCCCATTATCACGCCGCCTAGGGAGAGCACGTCCGGGATGATCTTGTGGAACCAGTCGATGAACGCGACGATCAATAGAACGCTGAGAAAGAAATACGAGAATGCCGCGGTCGGGGAAAGTCCGAACCTGATGACGACCAGCACGGCGATCAGACTCGACAGCAGCTCGACGAGGAAATAGGAAAACGAGATGTGCTCGCCGCACTTGCGGCAGCGCCCCCGCAACACCAGATAGCTCGCCAGCGGAATGTTGTCGTACCAAGAGATCGTCCTTCGGCAATGGGGACAGAAGGATCTTCCCCGCGCAGGAGATTTCCCCCGCGGAAGCCGGTAGATCACGACGTTGTAGAAACTCCCGAAAATCGAGCCGAGAACGGCCGCCGCGCCGAGAATGAAACTATCCATCGATATCAAGTTCCTTCTCCTTGTCCGCTTGCTGTTTCTTCAGCTTCTGGAGGTAATGTTCGGCCAGCTCCCTCATGAAAGGTTCCTTGGCCTGGCGCTTGAGTTCCTCCCACATCTTGATCGAATTCTCCTCGTGCCCCGCCTTGGAATAGACGAAGGCCGCGAAACGCCTCGCCATGCTCGGGCTGCCCGGCATCTTGGCGGCCAGCTCGAAGTACCTCGCCGCCATCTCGTAATCCGCCTTGTCTATGTAATGCAGAAACCCGATCTCGAAAGGAAGCTGCCAGGAATCGGGATTCTTGAGCATTCCCTGCTTGAGCAGGTCCATCCCCATGTCGAACTGCCCCTCGTCTTCGCTCGTCACCAGGGCGCCGAATATGTAAGCGAACACGAAATGCGGATCCAGCATGGTTGCGATCTCTATCAATCCCTTGAAATAGAGCAGATCATGGTTGCCCATCCGATAATCGCCGTAGTATTGGACCGTCGACAACCAGATGAAATCAGCCACCAGTTGCTTGTATCCCAGTGAGAGCTCATTGATGAACTTGCCCGAAGGCAGGTAAAGGTCGTCATGCAGGTACGGACGATAGCTGTAGCCCGACGCTTTCCAGGTCGACAAGACCACGCCCGCGGCGAATACCAGTATCGAAGCGGCCAGCAGGCACTTTTTCAGGAGAACTCGCGGTTTCATGTTATTTCCCTTGCCCTGAATATCAGCGAACTCATCAGCAGGAGAAACACCGTATAGAACAATCCATAGATCGTCACCGAGTAGAGGAATCCTTCCTGAAGCGAGATTCCATGGACCGCCTCGGAGCGAATATTGAAAAGCGACAGGTTCGGAAGAGCGTAGAAGGCGATCCTGCTCCCCAGGCCGAATGCTCCGCTTCCCAGCTGCCGGCCGAAGGAGAGTATGTCCTTGCTGAGATGTCCACTCACGAAGACACATATGGTGAAGAACGAGCTCAATATCGGAGTACTGAACGACGAGAAGAAGACCATCACCGCGGACAGGAGCATCACTTCCAGAATCGATAGATAGATCGCCCATACGATGTTGGCCGTCACGTCGGTGCCGCTCAAGAACAGCATGCCCAGGAAGACGATCGACATGAGAATCATCACCATCGAGATCGTGGCCACGGTACCGAAATACTTGCCGACTATGAAATCGACGCGGCTGACCGGCTTGGAGAGGATGGTCGTGAGAATACCCTTCTCCTTCTCCCGGTAGAAGGAAGCGGCGCCGAGAAGTATGATCATCAAGATTCCCAACAGGCTGATCGAGGCGAGACCTATGTCGATCGTTATCTTTTGTCGCGCGCCGACGGCGAGCGGCGAAAGAACGTAAGAGGACAGAATCAACACCAAGGCGAATACGAGGACGACGACGGGAACCTTCTCCTTCAAGTACCCCTTCATGGTTATGTTCGCAATAGAGAAAAGAGGCATGGCATCTCCTATCTCGGCATGGAGAAGGACGGCTCTTTTCTTTCTGCCTCGGCAGAATCGCCCGTCGCTTCTCCGCTCGTTTTTTCTTCCCGTTCCTCCAAAGTAGCGACGAGGAATTCTTCCAACGTCGGTTTGAACCTGCGTACTTCCTGTAGCGTGCCGCCGCTCGAATAGATACTCGCTATCAAACCCTTGAGGATCTCCTCTCCCCTGCATCGCAGGATGGCCGTCTCCCCATGGGAGTGAACGACCTCGACCCCGGCCACGGCCGAGGCCAGCATGTCCGCCGAGACGCCGGACGCGGAAACCTCCACTTCTCCGGAGCCGGCCCGGTAGAGGTCGGTCAGATCGAGGAAACGGGCGATCTTCCCGTTCTTGAGTATCCCCACCCGGTCACAGATCGCCTCGACGTCCGGCGCTATGTGCGAGCTCAGGAGGATCGTCTTTCCCTCTTTCTTCAGGCCGAGCAGGATGTCCTTGAGCTGTCTCCTTCCCAGGGGATCGAGGCCCGAGTACGGTTCGTCGAGCAACAGGAGGTCCGGATCGTTGAAAAGGGCCACGGCGATTCCAAGCCTCTGCCTCATTCCCTTGGAGTACTTCTTCACCTTCAGCTTCGATCTGTCGGCCATTCCCACGAGTTCGAGCAGGCGCCGGCTCCTGGATTCGATCGTCCTTCGGTCCATGCGGAAGAGTTTTCCCATGAACCTGAGAGTTTCTTCGGCATCGAGGAACGGATAGAGCCCGACGTTCTCGCCGAGGTAACCGATGCGCTCCCGGGTGCGGCGAACGGCGCCCGTGGATCCCAGGATCGAGATCCTTCCCGAATCGGGCCGGAGAAAACCGAGGATCAGTTTGATGGTGGTTGTCTTCCCCGCGCCGTTGTGCCCCAGAAAACCGAACACTTCACCCTGCTCCAGGCTGAGCGTGAGGCCGGAGAGGATCCGCCTCCTGGCTCCCAGCAGACCGCTGCGGAAAGACTTACAGACTTCTTCGAGTTCAAGTACTATCATGGCAAGTATCCAACCACCGCTTCACCAACTATTATCAATGCACGATCCATACCACGTGTTCATCCACCAACAGCGAAGGGCGAAAGAGAAGATCTCCTTCGCCCCTGCTTGATCCGACAGTCGTCAAATCTTAGGATCCGCTCGTCAGAGTGAGAATTACGTTACCACCCTTTCCGGCTCCCGTGATCGTGTAGCCGACATTGACGCCGTTCTGGACTATCGGTGCATATCCCGTCTGTCCTTCACCTGCCGCCGCTCCGTTCCTGGGCTCGGAAGCAACCTTCGTGAACGGATTGGTCAGAAGAACTCCGCCGGGAAGCATGTCGGTGATGGTCTCGTTGTTGGGGGTGACATCCGTGTCGACATCACTCGCGTACACACCATCGTTCTGCACGGCGAAATCCTCGGCCGCAAGCTGCACCGTATGGCAGTTCGACTTCGTTGAAGCTTCCTTGGCCCTAGCCTGCATGCGGATGAAGTTGGGGATTGCGATAGCCGCCAGGATACCGATAATGACGACCACAATCATCAACTCGATGAGGGTGAAACCTTTGTTGCGCATCGGTGAACCTCCCTTCGATTCATTTTGACGCGGTCCGTAAGACCAGGATAGATGCTGAGGTTTCCAACCTTTGGACCGAACTCCCGATCCTGCCTTGATTTTCGCAAGGAGCATGCCAAAGCCCCCGACGCATCCGACCTGGTTACCCATTGAATTTAAGCAAGTTAAGGATGCCGCGCTGATCGCATTTCGCCGAGAACGCATAGCGTCGACCGAAAACGAAGCCATGCTTGCAAAAGGCATGCAGCTCGTCATTCTACGTGCTCCTTCTTTCTCTCCTTCTCGAGGCCGTATCTCTGGATCTTCCTGTAAAGCGTGGAAGCGTTGATGCCGAGAATCTGACTGGCCCTCTTCTTCTGCCAATTGGTGTCGTTCAGGACTTTGATGAGGTATTCCTTCTCGAGCTCCTCGAGTGTCACCTGCGTCCTGTCCATGATGAGATGGCTGCTGGATCTCTCCTGTCGTTTCAAGGCGTCCGGGAGCGCATCCACTCCTATCTCGGGCGATTCCTCCAGGATGACCGCCCTCTCGATCAGGTTCTCTAGCTCCCTCACGTTGCCGGGCCAGCTGTAGTTCATCAAGAGATCCATCGCTTCCTTCGAGATCGTCTTCTGCTTCTCGGGAGGCAGATTCTCGTTGAATTTCTTCAAGAAGTGGGCGACGAGGAGTGGGATGTCGTCCTTTCTCGCCCTCAGCGGAGGAAGGTGGATCGGGATCACATTCAATCGATAGAAGAGATCCGCCCGGAATCTCTCCTCCTTCACTGCTCTTTCCAGATCCGCGTTGGTTGCCGCTATCAACCTCACGTCGACCTTGATGGGGTTGGTACCTCCCACCGGGATTATCTCCTTCTCCTGGAGAACCCGAAGAAGCTTTATCTGGATCGTCGGCGACGTCTCCCCCACCTCGTCGAGAAAGAACGTGCCCCCCTGGGCCACCTTGAACAGCCCCTCCTTGTCCCTGATCGCGCCCGTGAAAGATCCCTTCACGTGGCCGAAGAGCTCGCTCTCCAGGAGGCTCTCCGGAAGGGCGCCGCAGTTGATGCTTACGAAAGGATTGTTGGCGTACTTCGAGCGAAAATGGATCGCTCGCGCTATCAACTCCTTGCCGGTGCCGCTCTCCCCGTATATAAGGATCGTGCTGTCCGTGTCGGCGACCTTGTCGATCATCTTGAACACCTTCATGATCTCTTCGCTCTTGCCGATGATCGTCCGGATGTCGCTGGACCTCTTCAATTGCCTTCGCATGAGGTTGTTCTCGACCCTGACCTTGCGCATGTCTATCGCGTTGCGCACGACCATCTTGATCTCTTCGTTCTTGGCGTGCTTGATCAGATAATGGAACGCGCCTCGGTTCACCGCGTCTATCGCCGTCTTTTGTGACGCATAGGCGGTCATGATCACGACCGGGATCGAGGGATCGATCTTCTTGATCTCGGTGAGCACCTCGATCCCGTCCATCCCCGACATCTTTATATCGGTGAGGACGACATCGAACCGCTCGCTCCTTATCCGCTCGAGAGCCTTCTTACCGTTGTTCACGGTAGTGATGCGGTAACCTTCCTTGCGAAGCATGATGGAAAGAAACTGGCACATGCTCCTTTCGTCGTCCACTATGAGTATCTTTTCACCTGCCATCAAGTTCCCCCGTGTTGTTTGAGAGTTAGAATCCAACTGCGTCCAACTTGCCTTCTACATTCGCATCGACCGCTCCCGATACGGGCAGAACCAACGTGAACTCGGCCCCGCCGCCTTCGCGGTTGCGGAAAGTGAGAGTACCGCCGTGGGCTTCGATGATCTTGTTCGCTACGGCGAGACCCAGACCGGTTCCACCATCCTTGGTGGTGAAAAACGGCTCGAAGAGTCTCTCCATGGCTTCCTCCTCTATACCGGGCCCCTCGTCGGAAAAAGTTATTCTCACGTGTTTCTCTCCCTCGCACTTCGCCTCTACCCCCAATCTGCCGCCCTCCTCCATGGCCTCGCAGGCGTTGATCGCGAGATTGAGTAATACCTGTCTCAATTGTTCTTCATCGGCGTTTATCCATATCTCTTCCTCGGGGCAATCCAGCTCCAGAGTGACGTTATTCCTGAAGGAATTGCTGTTCTTGAGAAGCGTGAGCGTCTCCTCGAGAACTTTCCTCATGGACAGCCTTCCCGCCGCCGGCGGCCTCATCCTGGCGAACTCGAGAAAGTCGCCTATGATCCGGTCCAGCCTGTCCGATTCCTTCATTATCAATTCCATGAGCCTCTTGTTCTCTCCGGTGAGATCGAGATCGTTGTAGAGCATCTCTATCGAGCCGCTTATCGAAGCGAGGGGATTTCTGATCTCATGGGCGATACCGGCGGAGAGCTCGCCGATCGCTGCGAGGCGGTCGGCTTTCCTGATGCGTTCCTGCATTCTCCGGACTTCCGTGAGATCCTGGAATACCGCGATCGCCCCTCTCTTCTCGTCGTTGTCGTCCCGAAGCAGGGAAATGCTTATTCCCAGCGGAATCATCCTGTGCCGCATGTTTTCCACCGTGATCTCGTGTCTGAATTTGGTCTTGCCCTTGATGAGGGCGGTTTCGACCTCGCGCACCAGCTCCGGCATCGTGGAAGACAGGGTTTCGTCCAGGTTCCGCAGGAGGATCTCGTCACGGCGAACGCCTAGGATCTCCTCCGCAGCCGGATTCACCGTTATGATCTTGCCCTCGGAATCTACGACGAGCACGCCGCTGCTCATGTGGTTCAATATGTTGTCCGTGTCGACCTTGAGTTGTTTCAACCTCGTCTCGGCGTGCTGCAACTGTATACCCTTGAGCCTCATCCTCTCGGACAGGTAACCCGCCACCGCCCCGACCAGCAGGAAGATGGAGACGTGGAGGTAACTCTGGAGAAAGCTCGCCTTGCTCCCGGAAACGAACCCGTCATTCGGGGGAACCAGGTAACCCTTGTTCGTCAATATCCCATACGAGACGTATGCCAGCGACGCCGCCAGCGCCGAGCCGAGACCGCCGGGAACCTGGAGCATGAGAGCCGCCGCTATGATGGTCAGATAGAAGATCAACGAGAACTGGCTCGCCGTCCCCCCGCTGTAATGTACGATCGCCGTCTCCAGGACGATGTCGGTGAGGATGATGCCCCAGACGCCCGCCCTGGGATCGACGTTCATCTTGCTCGCAAGATACAGCAATCCACCCGTCAAGTAGCAAACGCCGAACAGGACGTAGAGCGGCTTCACGGGAAAATTCTCGTGCGTGAGCTGCAGGATCATTATCCCGGCGCCGAATACGAGTGCCGCGATGATCATCCGCAGCACGATGAACCTTGAAATCACGCCGCTGTCGCGGCGGGGATCAATTCTTTTCAATGCTTAGCTCCCGGCTATCACGTTGATCAATTTGAACATCGGCAGATACATCGAGATGAGCATTCCGCCGACTATCACGCCCATCACGACGATCATCACCGGTTCTATGATGGATGTAAGCGATTCGACTGCCGTATCGACTTCGTCGTCGTAGAAGTTGGCTATCTTTTCGAGCATTTCATCCAGGGCTCCCGTTTCCTCGCCGACGCCGATCATCTGGACGACCATCGGGGGGAAGACGCCGCTCTCCTTGAGGGGACCGGCTATCGTGTTGCCCTGGCTTATGCTCTCGCGCGTTTCCATGATGGCGTCCTCTATCACCTTGTTTCCGGCGGTGCGGGCGGTGATGTCGAGACCGTTGAGGATGGGGACACCGCTCGAAACGAGAGTGCCGAGGGTGCGCGTGAACCTGGCCACGGCAGCCTTTCTGAGCACCATGCCCAGGACGGGGATCTTGAGCATCAACCTGTCGACCTTGGCCTTGCCCACCTCGCTCTTGTAGAAACGCCGGAAGAAAAAGATCGCCGCCGAGGTGCCGCCGATGAGCAAATACCACTCGTGCCGCAGAAAGTTGCTCAATCCCAATACGATCTTCGTGGGCAGCGGCAGCTCGCCGCCGAAATCCGAGAACATCCTGGCGAAGGTGGGGATGATGAATACGAGCATGAAGATGGTGGCTGCGATGGCTACGAAGAAGACCACCGCCGGGTACATGAGAGCGCTCTTCACCTTGCGGGTCAGAGCTTCGGCTTTCTCGAGATACAATGCCAACCGGTTGAGGATCTGATCCAGGATTCCGCCCGCCTCGCCGGCTTCCACCATGTTCACGTAGAGGCGGCTGAAGACCTTGTGTTTGCTCAACGCCTCGCCCAGGGTGGCCCCGCCCTCCACGTCCACCATGACGGTGGAGATGATCTTCTTGAAGTAAGGCTTGTCCATCTGGGCGGACAGGATGTCGAGACACTGCACCATGGGAAGCCCCGCGTTGATCATCGTGGCGAACTGGCGGGTGAAGATGCCCATGTCCTTGACGGTGATTTTCTTGCGTCCCGGCAGGGAGAAGGAGAATTGCTTGGACTTCTCCTTGAGGGAAGTGACGATGATCTTTCTCTTCCTCAGGTAATTTATCAGTTCCTGCTTGTCCTCGGTGACGTATTCGCCGGACAGTATCTCACCGCTCGGACTTCTTCCCTTCCATACGTAGGTCGTAGCCATGGTTTGCCCCCTTGAACGACTATTGCGAATTACCAAGCTTCAACTTTTTCGCCTATCATGTTCATCAATTCATTCGGGTCAGAGCTTCGCCGCAGAGCCTCTTCCTTCGTAATGTCACGGTTGAGATAGGCGTTGAACAGAGCTTGATTCATCGTCTGCATACCGTGTTTCTGACCGGCCTGCATCATTCCGTAGATCTGGTGAATCTTGTCGTCCCGGATCGTGGCCCTGATGGCTGGAGTGCACACCATGACTTCGGCCACCATGACCCTGCCGCGCCCGTTCGCCCGCGGTATCAGCTGCTGGGCTATTACGCCCTCGAGGACGAACGCCAACTGGGCCCTGACCTGGCCCTGTTGTGAAGGCGGAAAAGTATCTACGATGCGGTTTATCGATTCGAACGTGGAATTGGTGTGAAGAGTAGCGAGAGCCAGGTGCCCGGTCTCGGCTATCGTCAGAGCGGCGGCCATGGTCTCCAGATCCCTCATCTCGCCGATGAGGATCACGTCCGGGTCCTGCCTGAGCACGTGCTTCAGAGCGGCCGCGAAGCTGTCGGTGTCGGCCCGCACTTCCCTCTGGTTGACGATGGATTTCTTGTGCTGGTGGATGTACTCGATGGGGTCCTCGATCGTGATTATGTGGCATCTCCTCTCGCGGTTGATCTTGTCTATTATGCTGGCCAGCGTAGTGGACTTGCCGCTTCCCGTTGGGCCGGTCACGAGGATCAAGCCTTTCTGCTTGTCGGCCAACTTCTCCACGATGGGGGGAAGACCGAGTTCCTTGAACGAGAGGATCTCGTAGGGAATCTGCCGAATCGCGAGACTCGTGACCCCGCGCTGGAGAAAGACGTTGGCTCTGAACCGGCTCAATCCCTTCACGCCGAAGGAGAAATCCAATTCGTGTTCCTTTTCGAAACGTTTCTGCTGTTCCTCGTTCAGTATGCTGTACGTGATCTTCAAGGTATCCTCAGGCGTGAGCACCTCGTAGTCTGTCCCCACTATCTCGCCGTCGATGCGGAATTGGGGGGGGACACCGGCTGTTATGTGCAGGTCGGAAGCCTTGCGATTTATCATTTCCTGAAGTAGCTCGCGCAGGTTGATCATGCGGTTGGATCGCCTCCTTAGTATTCGCTGGTCTCGCGCAACACCTCTTCGATCGAGGTGACGCCCCTTTTGAATTTCTCCAGTCCGTCCGTACGCAGGGTCAGCATGCCCTCCTTGATCGCCTGCTTCTTGATCTCGGCTGTGGACCGCCGTTCGATGATCATCTCCTTGATCGTCTGGCTGACCGGCATGACCTCATAGAGCCCTTGTCTTCCCGAGTAGCCCGTTTCATTGCAATGCACGCAACCCTTCGCCTCGAACAACGTAAGTTCGTCCGGGGATTCTTCGATCCCGAGTTCCTTGAGAGTCTCGGGGTGAAGCTTTATCTCCTGTTTGCATTTCAGGCACAGCCTCCGTACGAGTCGCTGGGCCACGATGAGGTTCACAGAGCTGGCAACGAGGAACGGTTCTATTCCCATATCGATCAATCTGTTGATCGTGCTTGCAGCGTCGTTGGTATGCAGGGTGCTGAGAACGAGGTGGCCGGTAAGAGCGGCCTTGGTGGCTATGGAAGCGGTTTCGAGATCCCGGATCTCACCGACCATGACGATGTTGGGATCTTGACGCAGGAAAGCTTTGAGGGCGGCCGCGAAAGTCAATCCTATCTCTTCATGGACGTTGACTTGGTTTATGCCATCGAGGTTGTATTCCACGGGATCCTCTGCCGTCATGATGTTGCAGTGGGGCTTGTTGATCCGGTTCAATGCACTGTACAAGGTCGTACTCTTGCCCGATCCCGTTGGACCCGTTACGAGAACCATGCCGTAAGGGCTCTCGATGGCGTCCAGGAACCTCGCCAGCGATTGTTCCTCGAAGCCGAGCTTGGCGAGGTCGATCTGAAGATTGCTCTTGTCGAGGATTCGCATCACTACCTTCTCCCCGTAGATCGTGGGCAAGGTGCTGACACGGAGGTCTATCGGCCGATTCCCGATCCGTATCTTTATGCGGCCGTCCTGGGGAACCCTCTTCTCCGCAATATCCAGTTCGGCCATGATCTTCAGCCTCGAGATTATCGCCCCTCTCATCTTGAACGGGGGTGACATCAT
>CAYXEN010000078.1:0-12896 GCA_964464035.1 uncultured bacterium
GGAAAGAAATGGAAGGATAGGAAATGGCATATAGAGAGGTATTTCATCAAGGAGCGGATCGAGGCCGAATGGATGGTCGATAATTATCGCGGTTTGATAGATGTTGTGAAGCGAAATATTTATGAAAAGAAAAAAGATCTGCCTATTGGATTCATAGGCAGGTATGGAATAGCACTGGCGAGATCCCATGCAGAAGATGAGTGCATAGCGGTAATAGCTCATGCAAAAAGGAAAATAAGCAATAAGAATTCGGAGCCATACGTTTTAGTACTTCTTGTGGAAGCCATCCTGCATTATGTTTATAATCATCTTAAGATGTCGCTCAAGCTATTAAATCGGATACCTAATTTGGAGATACTAAGCCCAAGCTATCGATTGAACGCATACACATATCTCATGCTTAACTATAAGTATCTAGGGCTCTTAAAGGAATATGACAAATATTATCTTAAGCTGATTCGCTCTTCAAATGAATATGACATCCCTTATGGTAGGATCTTTGCTATGCTTGTGGATATTGAGTTCTTGTTTGTGAGATCATCTTATTCAAAAGCAAAAAGGAAATTAAAGACCGCAATAACGCTTGCATCTGAATACAAGGTTTATAGAGCATTAAGCGAAGCCTATTTTCTCGCTAGCGCTGTCTACTTTGAAGAAGAAAAATATAGTAAAGCTCTTAATTACTTGGGCAAAGCTAGTAAATTAGCTTTAGCTCTTGCTTCTACAAATGCCGCCGCAAAATATAGCCCGCACTATGCATTAATTTATCAAAAAATGGGTAGATATGGCGATGCCGTTCAATCCGCTAAGCTTGTAAGGAATCGCTCTATGAGATCAGAAGATACTGTTGCATTATTCTATACAACTCTTATCTTATTTGACCTTTATAGTATGCTAGGAAGTAAGAGAGCATCAACGTACAAGAGGCGCGCCCAAGAGCTTTTAGTAAAGATTGAAACTCTTTATAGGCTTGGTTATTTTCGCTATCTAGTTGCATTTTATGATTATCAATCTAAAGAATACCAACAATCATGCATAGAATATCGGAATGCTATAAGAATCTACTCCAAAATAGATCAAAAAGATGATATTGTCAGGTCTTACTATGGATTAATATATGCCTACTTGAATCTTGGTCGTTTCAAATATATTCCCATTCTATTGAACAAAGCTAAGCAGCTAATCACAAATATGGAATCAATAGAATTGCGAGCAGGCTATTACAAATGCAGGCTTGCATATTATTATTTATCTAGAACCAACAAAAAGCTTCTTAAACATTACTTAGTCTTATGTGAGGAAATCAGGCCGCAAATAAAGGATGCAAGATTGAAAATCGATTTTGAGCAATTGCTGTTTAGAGTTAACGCCAGGCTTGGATACAAGAGAGCTGCGATGAAACACTTAAGAAACTACCACAGGGAATTAAAGCAATTCCTAGGCAATATTAATAGCGAGCATATCAGGAACGAATTCTTAAGGAAGGAAGATCTTATCTTACTCTCGAAGGAACTCAATCTGATCAAACGCTATAAAAAAGGATCTCTAGTACATGAATACTAGAGATCCGTATGGATCATTCTAGAGGATCTTATCCACCTAAATCCGCTGCGTATTTCGAAAAATGCTCAAGCAATGACTCAGCGGCATTAGGATCACTCGACTCGATCTTCTCCACCGGTTCCCACCAGCCCATCTGCTCGTTGAACCAGAGAGTTTCTGCCATATCGGCCATGCCGGCGGCATTGGTCTTATCAAGGAAGACCGTCATCGTTACCGGCTTGTTGAAATGAATCCCATGCGGCCCGAACACGAAGACCATCTTGCCGGGCTCCGGCATATCTATCGTCACCTCGGTGTCTCCATTGAGAGCACCTGGAGGAAAATCCAGTCTCACATACTCATTGCCGACCGATCCGCCCGACGCGGCTGAAATCACCTTGGAGACGCCGGGAACCAAGGCCGGCTTGGTGCCGTTCTTGGGGGCGGATAGAATGACTATGGGGTTGGGATTGGTGACTATGCGCTCAGGCGCAGGAGTAGGTGCCGTCACTCTCTCCGTATTACAGCCGAACACGAAAAGGATGAGAGCAAGGCTAGCGAGGCACAGAAGCAAGGCAAAGGATTTAGATGTGAAGCGTGAGTTGGTCATTCTATCCACCCCCTGGTTCGTGTCCCAAATGTCAGGCTGACATTCCTTATGGCAATGGTGATGCCAAGAAGAAGATTCGGATCCGGATATTGCGGGGTAGGATGGAGATCAACCGGCAGCTCGATGCTAATTCGTTAATAAACTTTCAGTTACCAACAAAAGCAGACGGCCGCCCCTAAGATCTCGAGCCTGAAGGAACGATTTCCTTTCCAACCTGGTTGTGACGTTTTTCAAGAAAACGGGGAATGTGGCGAAGACTCTCTCGAGCCGGTGGGATCAGGCAGGAGTTTTCCGCTTTTCTGGCAAGGAGTTATGATAAACGTGGCGGATACGAACCATTCTGACGCTTTTCAGCTTTGAACGGCAACCCCGGCGGCGATTCTCCATCGTTCTGCTTTATCGTTGCTCGGAACTCCGAATGATTTCCAAACGCTTCATGCCCGGCGTCGTCGATCGTTACCTTTTGTTTCCAGTAGTTCCCATACATGTGTGCCGCCAGACTTCACATCTCTCCATGGATTACTTCCTTCTCCGCACTTCCTCATAATATGGGCCGAACACAAGAGGGATGTATATCGTTACAAACACGAAGAAAAACAAGCCAACAGTCCATAAGCTATTGTGTTCCTTGAACAATCTGTGCCCGGAAGCCAATCCGGTGAGCCCACCGATGAGAACCGGATAGAATATGAATGTCTTGAATATTTTCATCTAATCCTCCTTGCTCGCCGCTCCCGCCATCTCGTTTGTCTCCCTTTGCAGCTTCCGCTTGCGCAGCTCTTCATAATATGGACCAAACACGAGAGGCATATCTATAGTCAGCAGGAGAAAAAGGAATATGCCGAAAAACCACCATCCACGGTGCGCTATGAACATCCTGTTTTCAGAGGTCAGCCAGGCGAGTACTAACAAGAGTATGGGATAAAAAATGAACGTCTTGAAAACCTTCATGTTTACCCTCCTGTTCTAGAGCGCTTTGAAGAAACACAATACGAGACAAGCCGCGGAGCGAGCTGTAGTGCAAATGCCCATGCAATGAAGGAACCCGGGTACGCTGAGCCAGCACTTGATCCCGCAACCGACAATAACGGCCGCCATGCATTCTCCGCTGCATCCAGCGAACTGCCTCCAACTCCACCGCTCGGCGCTGGTCGATGGTCCCACGCCTCCGCTCTCATCTGAGATTACCTCTGTCCACAAACCCTCGTCAAGAGCACGGCATCCGGACCCGCAAGCTCTCTTCGAGAGACATATCGAAAAGGCGCCCAAGTTGATCTCCCTTCACTCTCGAAATTCATCAGGTAAACCACCTCTGCTTGTGGATGCTCGATGCTCATGAATCCAAGGATTGTGATCGTTACTTCCCTCCCCTCCTCGGTAAGGCCGCGCACGACGAGGGATGCGGAAGGATCGAGCAAGTAGCCTGTTGCCTCCAGTCTCTCGAGGCCGTCCCGTACTCCGGCTCTCGCCCGCAGCGAGGTCGCGGCTTCATCCGCCACGCTGTTCCCTGCAAAATAACAGGCCACTTCCGTGCCGTTTATCACGGTGTCAATATCCGTATGAATGTGATCGCTCGAATGCGACGTATTCTCCAGAGAATCATCGCATGCCGGAAAACCCGGAAACAGAAGCAATGCAACTACCACAAGAGCCCTATAGAACATCACAAACCTCCTCTTCGCGCCGGCCCGGAAAGAGCACGGCTTTAATGCATCCGCGGTTCCCGCCCGGTAGCACGGAACAACTCCATCTCGAATCACCTCACGATACCGGCTGTGCATTTGACATTGGTGCAGAGAATGGTGCCCGTATTTATCCAACATTCCTTCGAGCCGGGGACCTTGGGGGCATACCTGACAGTCACCGTTCGAGTCTGATTCGAATCCAAGCTGTAAGTCCCTCCCCCGGATACGATCGAGAATTCCTCGCAACTCTCGGTGACCCTTCCATAAAGAGTACCTGCCCCGGCGTTTGTTATCTCGAACGAGAGATCTTTGTGGGAACCGGTGGGAACGGAACCGAAATCGAGCGTTGCAGGGCTGACCTCGCAGACGGTGCTTTGCGTCGCGTTTCCCGTACAGCTGACTTCGGAGCACACCCCGGTTCCCAGATCGATTGTGCACATCTTGGCTCCCGGGCTTAACGGAGAGAATCTCACGGTCACGACCCGGCCTTGAGATTGTTCGAGGGCGAAGCTCCCTCCCCCGTCCACGATGGAAAAATCAGTGGAGTTGATGCTGACGCTCCCGCTGAGCGTGCCTCCTCCCGTGTTTTCTATGCGAAAAGTCAAATCCCGCTGAGAACCTACATCGATTGAACCGAACACGAGATTTGTAGTACTCAACCGGCACGAAGGATCGCAATCGCCCCAAGGAGGGCAGCAACCCGAAATCAATGAATCTCCGGCCGAGAGAGACACAAGGATAAGAACGACTAGGAAACGTCTAGCGATACGCGGAAAAGACATGACCGGCTCCTTCTGTTCTGGACCTTGGACGCCCGAGTTTTTCGGCGGCGAGACAAGGCATCAAGCATGCCGGAGAGTCATGTCCGCATAAGTTACTAAATTGCAAAGGGTTAAACGCAAGACGCTCTGTCGGAGCCGCAAGACCGGAGAGTCCCCAGACACGCAGGGATGGAGCTTCCGACTCCTAATTCATTCATAAATAAGTTGTTACAAAATCCGGTTTCGCCGCCCCAAGTGTCAAGATTTCGACACCAACCTCAATTCACGGTTCACGGAGACGCCAAGAAAAGTCGACGCCGCCCGGTTCATTTCCATAATTCGCGCCGAGCGGCGGCCGAGAAAGCAAGAGAGGCGGGAACGCGAAGCCGGCAAGGCTCACACTCTTCATAAACCGGGCGATTCCGGCATCAAAACGAGGTTGAACACGGATGAGTCGATCGGAAGGATGTTCCTGGACTCTTCGTCGAGCCAGATGTGGATCCTGTCACCATACTTGGCAAGCTTGTCCAACATACTCTTCATGTGTTCGGCCTGGACCTGCTGGATCTCCCTGATCTGAAGGTTGATCGTGGACTTGGTATTGCGAAGTATGTTCTCTACGTTCTGAGTAACTCCCTTGAGCACGTCTTTTTCCAACAAGCCCCTGAGCGATATCGACACCGCCGCCGCTCCTTTGCCCACTTCGCTCACCGATACGCTCAAGGCTCCCTTGTTGCGAAGGTTGAAATAGGCCCGATGCAGCTTCTCGACGTAACCGAGCACTTTCTTCTTGTCTTCTTGGAACTCTTGCACGAAGTGCCTGTCTATGTAATCCCGCGTCGACAGTGCAGCCATCCAGTCCATTATCACAATGGGAATAAGCCTCGGCTTGTGCAGAGGCAGGGAGCCTGCGAAATGATAAAATCTCGATATTCCGCCGGGCAGGAGCCCGCGCACCAGGAACCTGCGAAGATAACCCATCGATTCCCAGAATGAATAGCCTACGCTGCTCGAAGGGTTCGCAAGGTAGCGAACCTTTTTCCTTATTCGCCTGGCGATGGCGCGGTCATTGAACAAACGGTAATGAAGCTCGCGGTACCCGGCGATCATCTCGTCGTAGCTCATCCGCTTGGGCAGCACGTTCGTCTCCAGCTTCGAATTGTCGTTGGACACCAATCCCTCGACGAGCCGGTTCTCTTTTTTCAGCCTCTCATAGAGAGGCGTCTTCGGGATCGCGGTCAACAGGCCGATCATCGCGGACTGGATTCCTGATTCCATTATGAAATCATACTGCTTGTCGAAGGTTTCCTTCGTGTCGTTATCAAAACCTATTATGAAGCCCGCTATGATCTCGATGCCGTAAGAGTATATCTTTCTCACCGAGGCCAGGATGTCATGATTCGTGTTCTGTACCTTCTTGGTTTCCTTGAGGCTCTCCTCGTCGGGGGACTCGATGCCGATGAATACCCACTCGAAATGCGCGTCGCGGAACAGCTCCAGCAATTCGTCGTCATAAGCGAGGTTGAGCGAAGCCTCGGTCCCGAAGCGAAACTCGTAATCGTGCTCCAGCTGATAATCCCTCAGGAACCTCAAGAGCTCCTTGGCGCGCAGCTTGTTCCCTATCAGGTTGTCGTCTATGAAAAATACGCTGTGAACACCTTGTTTCCGCAGTTCATCGAGCTCTCGTGCAATCGAGGCAACGGGTTTCGTGCGGGGCTTGCGGCCGAACATGATGATTATGTCGCAGAATTCGCACTGAAACGGGCAACCCCTGGAAAACTGCATCGTAGCGGCCCGGTACTTGTTCATCTTGAGAAGGTCGAAGCGCGGAACGGGCGAATCCTCGAGCGAAACGACGCCCGTCTCCTTGTAGAGCTTGCGCGGGTAGCCTTTCTCGAAATCGCGGCAGAATTCGGGCCATATATACTCCGCTTCCCCCGATATCACGGTATTGGCAAGCGGCTCATAGGCTTCCGGGCAGAGCGAAGCATAGCTCCCTCCGGCTGCGACGAAATATCCCTGCTTCCTGTAGTAGGTCAAGAGTTCCTTCTGGCGGTCAAATTGTACCCCCATACCGCATATCCCGATTATGTCCGCATCGGGCTTCAGGGGAGTCCTTTCGATGTTCTCGTCTATGATTTCGACCTCCCAATCGGGGGGAGTGAGCGCTGCAATGGTTGCGAGGCCCAGGGGCGGATTCAAAGTCTTGGCCTCCGGCAAGATATTGTCGACGACCCACTTAAAGCTCCAGAAACTTTCCGGGAACTTTGGATTGATCAAGAGTAATTTCATGAGCGTGTGATCTCCTTTTCACTGATATATCTTAGAATATAACGCTTGCGCCCCGCGATTGATACCTTTTTATCAACTATTTTGCAAAGCTTGTTCCATTTGCCTGCTTCCGAGTTCGAAAAGGCGGCGCGCGGGCCGGGAAGGCGAGCACGGCACGTGCGCCCTGCTATTCTCCGATCGAATCACACATTATCTGCTCGAGCTCGCCCGCCACTCTGTCCCACGAATAACGCCGCACCCGTTCGAGACATCTCTCGCTCATCTTCGAGCGAAGCTCATCGTCCTCCAACAGTATCTCGATGTGTTTCCTCAATTCATCGGCGTCTCCGGGCTCGACCAGGAATCCGGTTTCGCCGTGCTCGATCACGTCCGGCACTCCCCCCACCCTTGTCGCTACGACGGGCAACCCGTAGCTCATCGCTTCCAGAATCGCCTGAGGCAACCCCTCGGAAAGCGAAGGCAGGACGAATATCTTGCCCTGCATGAAAACGCTCTCCGTATCCACCACCCGGCCGGGCATCTCCACGTCGAGCCCGCGCGAGAGCTCCCTGATGCGCGCTTCCTCGGGCCCTCCACCGGCTATCAAGGCCGGCACCGAACGGTTCATTCCGCGCAGAGCTTCGACGAGGTATTCGACCCCTTTCACCCGGTCCAACCGCCCGAGAAAAACCACCTTCTCGCCCGCCGCGCGCTTGTCGTGAAGCTCTATCCCGTTCGGAACCACGCGCATGTTGACGCCGGGAAAATACCTCTTGATTTCATCTCTCATTATGTTCGTCTGGGTGAGGAGGCAGTTGCACTTCCTTATGCTGAACTTGAAAGCAGCCCCGGGGATGAAGCTGTCCCGCGCTATGTACCAGTCCGTCCCGAGCACGTAGACGAGAAAAGGCAGGCCGAAGAGCTTCTTGCAAAGATAACCGACGAATCCGAATCCAAGGCTCATCGAGAGAACCACGTCCGGCTTGGGGGAGAGGCGGGAGACTTCCCTAAGGAGATTGAACGTGCGTATGCCCAGCGACATCCTGAAGCGATAATCGTCGGAGCCCTTGAACCTCCTCACGAGAAAACCGTTCCTCTCTTCCGTCACCGGGAGACTCTTCTTGTACTTCGTGAAGACGATGACCTCGTGCCGGGCGGAGAGGCGCTCCGCCAGATCGGCTCCGATCTTCTCTATCCCGCCTATGGTCTCGGGATACAGGCCGTTTACAAACATCAGTATCTTCATTCGGTGCGAAGGTTGAACGTCATCACTTGAAAAGACTCTTGAGTCCCTTGTCGATGGTGATACGCGGTTTCCACCCGAGTACCCTCGCCGCCTTGCTGATGTCGGCGACGGTGTCCCTTATCTCCCCTTTCCTCCTCATGCGAAGCGACTCGAGCTTGGCCTTCCGCCCCGAGAAGTCTATCAGCTTCCCGGCGATCTCCCGCACGCTGAAACTCTCCCCGTAGCCTATGTTGAAGATCTCGAACCCGCTCTTGTCGTATTCGCCGGCCCTCACGTACGCATTCACCGCGTCGTCCACGTGAAGCAGGTCCCTGCGGGGATTGAGATCCTTGAGCCTCACGACATCGCCCGCCTCGAGCTGCCTCACTATCTCGGGTATCAGGAAATGCCCGCTCTGCCCCTTGCCGAAGATGTTGAAAGGCCGGAGGATCACGCACGGCACGCCGTACTCCTCGTGGTAGGCTCTGCACAACTCCTCGGCCATGACCTTGCTCCGGGCATAGGGATTCGTGGGAGCCGTCGGATGCTTCTCGTCTATGGGAAGGTAGCGGGGATTGCCGTATACGTAGGAGCTCGCAAAAACCAGCCTGGAGCCGCGAAGCCGGCAAAGCTCGAGCACGTTGTTGGTGCCCACGAGGTTTATCTCATATGTGGATCGGGGATCGGCCTGCGAATGAGGCACGAAGGTCTTGGCGGCGAGATGGAAAACCACGTCGATTTTCCTTATGTTCCGGAAATCTTCCCACCTGGTTATGTCCTTGTCCTTCACGAGGTCGAACTCAACCACCCGGGCGCCCTTCTCCCGCAACCTCCTGACCAGATACCTCCCCACGAACCCGTTGCTCCCAGTGACGAGAACTCTTTTGTCCCGGAGTCTCATTGGATCAAGCCGTCTTTGAAATCTTCCTGCGCTTTCTCGTAATCGCTCATCTGCCCGATGTCCAGCCAGTAGTCCTCCAGAACGTACGCCGCCACCATCTTCTCGGAAGCAATGAGCTTTTTCATCAGATCAGTCATGTCGAACTTCTCGTCGGGAGGTATGAGATCGAGGATTCCAGGGTTCACGTAGTAGATCCCCGCGCTGATCTCGGATTCCACCACCGGCTTCTCCTTTATGTTGAGAATCCTGTCGCCCTGTTTCTCGACGACGCCGTAATGGAGGGGAAGCTGAATCCTCTTGGTCACCAGGGTGAAATCGGCCGCCTTTTCGAGATGGAACCGCCTGAGCTCGTTGAAATCCATGTTGGTCAAGATATCCCCGTTGAGAACCAGAAACGGGGCTTTGAGCCTGTCCCTGGCGAGCAGCATCGGCCCCGCCGTGCCCAGGCGTTTCTGTTCCTTGGAATAGCTGATCTTGACCCCGAACTTGGAACCGTCGCCGAAGTAGGATTCGAAGAGATCGGACTTGTAGTTGACTGCAAGTATGATCTCGGCGAATCCCTGCTCCTTGAGTTTCTGTATCGTGAGTTCCAGGACCGACTTCTCCCCTACGGGAAGCAGCGGCTTGGGTATGATGTGGGTGAAAGGCTTGAGCCTCGTGCCCAGGCCGCCCGCCATTATCATCGCTTTCATGTCCAATCCGGATCTTTCCTTCCTCGGCCGGGCCGGCGGCGGGGGATCCCATTCCGACCGGCTTCTCACTCGGCCCGTCTATATGTTGTAGATATCAGGCTTGTACTTTTCGAGATTGGCCCTTATGTACTCGATCGTGGCCTGCAACCCTTCTTCCAGGCTGGTGCGGGGTTCCCATCCCAGGACCTTTTTCGCCTTGGAAGCATCGGCCATGAGAACCATTACTTCGCTGGCCTCCGGGCGCACCCTCTTCTCGTCGTGAACGATCTCGCACTCCTTGCCAAGCAGTTTCGTTATCTTCTCCACCAATTCCCCTATGGAAATGCTCTTCCCCCAGCCGAGGTTGATCACCTCGCCGGCGACCGACTCGCGCTCGGCGGCGAGCATGAATCCCCTCGCCGTATCCTTGACGAAATTGAGATCCCTTCTCGGAGTGAGCGAACCGAGTTTTATCCTGTCTCCCGAAAGAGCCTGCGATATTATGGTCGGTATCACCGCCCTGGCGCTCTGCCGGGGGCCGTAAGTGTTGAACGGCCGGACAGTGACCACGGGGAGCTCGTACGAAAGGAAGAAGCTCTCGGCGATCTTGTCCGCGGCGATCTTGGAAGCGGCATAGGGCGACTGGGCCTGCAAAGGATGCTCTTCGTCGATAGGGGTGTAGCGGGCGGTCCCGTACACCTCGCTCGTCGAAGTGTGGACGACGCGCGGCACGTCCGCTTCCCTTGCTCCCGTCATCACGTTGAGCGTCCCCACCACGTTCGTCTCGATGTGATCCCGGGGATTCAAGTATGAATACGGTATCGCTATCAAGGCGGCGAGATGGAACACAACGTCCTTGCCCTTGCAAATCCTTCGCACCGCGTCCGCATCCTTGAGGTCCCCGGGGACGACTTCGATCGACTGCCTGATATCGGCAGGCAGCTCCTCGATCAATCCCCAGTCGTTCCTCGAATTGTACTTGACGAACGCGGTCACGTCGGCGCCGGCCTTCACCAATTCCTCGGCGAGATGGCTTCCTACGAAGCCTCCCGCTCCGGTCACCAGCACCTTCTTGCCTTTGAGCGCCATTTCATTCCCTTCGTACCGGCGGGTTCTTCAGGAACCGGAATATGCACTATCCTGCGAGAACGCTAGATTACGCAACAATTATGCCTTTTCGCAAGAATTTTCTCGGGCCGCCTTTATCGGAAAACCGGGAGACCGATGTGGTCATCCCAGGCTGCCCACCGCTTTCTCGACCTCGTCGAGTATCTCGCACGATCTCACGAGATCGCGCATCCGCGTGTGATCCGGATAGAGGGGCCTGTCCTCGTCCAGGAAGTCGACGTATCTCCTTATGACCCGCCTCGCCGCTTCGACTCCCTCTCCCGTCTTGAAATCCCTCAGGTCCAGCGCCTGTGCCGCGGCCATGAACTCGATCCCGAGCACTCCGTATGCATTCTCCAGGATCTGGGCGTTCTTCAGCGCGGTGTTCATCCCCATCGATACGAAATCCTCCTGGTCGGCGGCCGCCGGGATGGATGCAGCGGCGGCGGGAGTCGAAAGGATCCTCTGCTCCACGATCAACGTGTCCGCGGTGTACTGGCTCAGCATCATGCCGCTGAACATCCCCGCGCCCTTAGTGAGGAAGGCGGGCAAGCCGGCGTTCAATGCGGGATTGAGCAGGCGGTTGAGTCTTCTTTCCGACATTACGCTCACCATGGTTATCGCCGTCCCCACCGATTCCATCGGAAGCGAAACGGGGGTTCCCTGGAAGTTCGCACCCGTGAGAGTGAGATTGTCATCGGGGAAGAAAACGGGATTGTCCCCGACGCCGTTGAGTTCGGTCTCGACCTGGGACCTGGCGAAAGCCAGCACGTCGTGAGCGGCGCCTATGACCTGCGGGCTCGAACGCATCGAGTACGCGTCCTGAACCCGGGTCTTTATCTTGCCGGAGAGAAGCTCGCTTCCCTCGATGCATTTCATTATGGCCGCCGCGCTCCTCACGGCGCCGGCGAAGCCCCTCGCTTGGTGAAGGCGCACGTCGTAGGGCTTCATGTTGGCGAGCAGAGCCTCGAGAGACATCGCGCAGGCGATCTCGGCCTGCTTGAGCCAACGACCCATGTCATAGATCTGGATCGCACTCATCGCGGTGAGAAGGTTGGACCCGTTTATCACCGCAAGGCCGTCCCTCGCCTTCAGCCCGGGTGGTTCGATGCCCGCCCGCTTCATCGCTTCGGCGCCGGGAAGGAGTTCGCCCTCGTAAAACGCCTCGCCTTCGCCGATCAGGAGAAGAGCCACCTGGGACATCGGGGCGAGATCACCCGAGGCCCCGACCGAACCCTTCTGGCAAACCCTGGGCGTGACCCCCTTGTTGAGCATCTCTACGAGCGCCAGGGTGACCTCGGGCCTCACGCCCGAACGCCCGTGAGCGTGCACGTTTATCCTGCCCGCCATCGCGCCGCGTACGTACTCGATGGGAGCTTCCTCGCCGATGCCGGCCGAATGGTTGTAGATCAAGTATTTCTGGAACCGCTCGACCTGTTCGTCACTCAAGACGATCTCCGAGAACTCGCCGATGCCGGTGTTTATCCCGTACATTATCTCGCGAGCCTCTATCTTTTTCTCAAGCATCCTTCGGCAGTTCCTGATTCGCTCGAGGGCGTCCGGATGGAGTTCCACTTTTTCCCCGTCACGAGCGATCCCGACGAGCTTCTCCACCGTCAGGGATCCACCGTCCAGTATGATCGGCATCTTTCACTCCTTGTATGTTCGTACTTCTGCTTTTTTCAGCTGAGCCGGGCCGCTTCGCCGGCGGGTCGAGCCAAGCGGCGTCCGAGCCGGCGGTTCGTTTCAAGCGGTACCCGACGAGAGCTCTTCGAGGACCTTGCAAAGAAGCTTCCAGAATTCCCCGACCGATTTCACGTTCACCCGCTCGTCCGGTGAGTGGGGATGTTCTATGTGCGGTCCGAAGGAGACCATTTCCATTCCGGGGTATCTCTCCCCTATGATCCCGCACTCGAGCCCGGCGTGGATCGCCTTGATCTGGGGCTTTCTGCCGAAAAGCTCTTCATGGGCGCCGGCCACGACCGCGAGCAAGTGCGAATTCGGGTCCGGTTTCCAACCCGGATAGGCTTCGTTCTCCTCCACCTCGGCGCCGGCAAGCTCCCCTATCGCCTTGATGCGGTCGCGGACGTCCTCGAGAGCGCTCGCGATCGAACTCCTCGACG
>CAYXEN010000079.1:0-12818 GCA_964464035.1 uncultured bacterium
GAAAAAAACAACCAGGTCCGCCTCCCGCAACCTCCCCAGGCTAGTGTAAACCACGGAAAAAGAAGGATGAGAAGGCTCGGTGGTTGAAGCGTGGGCAGGGAAATGCGTGAGGGACACGAGCAGGCCCGCATGGTGGTAACCCGCGATGGTCGCCGCGACGTAATCCGCGACCAGCTCGGGATCGGCGCCGAAAGACCTGAGCCCCGTTACCGGACTGCGCAGATCGAAGCAACAATCCGCCGACGGCCCCAGTATCACGTTCACTCCGAGCTTGAGTATCGCTTCGCCGGTGGCCTCGGCCGTCCGTCGCGCCAGATCGATATCCCCGGTCGCCGCCACCGCCATGGGAGCCGGCGGCGTTCCGATGATCTTTCTCAAGCTGCTCACGAGATCGCCCTCGTGATCGACCATTATCAGCGGATCCAAGCCTTCGGCCGAGAGCAGCCGCTTGATCCCCGACACGAGTTCTCCCACCTGCGGGATGCTCTCCACGTTGCGCTCGAAGAGAATCACCCCGGCGGGCTTGTGAAACTCGATGTACTTCTCCTCGTGAGGCAGCAGCGAGGGCCCGTTCAAGCCGATGATCTTGTGGCCCTCGATCTTTCTCACCAGCTGGAACTTGATGTCGGGCGTTATCACGCCATCCAGGTCGTCTTTGTCCACTAGTATCTCTTTTCCACTTTGCAGCCCGGATAGTAGTGCTCGAGAATCATCTCGAAAGTATACCCTTTTCGCGCCATTCCGAGCGCCCCGTTCTGGCACATGCCCACTCCATGGCCGTTGCCCCCGCCGACGATGCTCAAGAACGTGAGTCGTCCTCCCCTCCTTCGCTTCTCGAAGTCGAACATCGTGCTCGGCAGGATGCGCCCGTGTTCGTAATCGGCGGGAAGGATCCAGCGGATACGGTCCCCGTGTGCCCGGTAGGTTCCCTCGGAGGTCTCGATCTCGATCTCGACGACCCGGCCCGACGGACTCCGCTTGGTGATGTTCACGTCTCTAAGGTAACCCACCCGCTCGCGGGGAACCTTCAGGTACTTGGGCAACAACTTGCGAAAGATCCCGCCCAGCTCGCGTCCGCTGTACGAGTACCTCCACCTGAAATACCTTCCCAGCCGGCAGAAGGCCCCGTCCCTTCCCGCGTCGCGCACGCCGTGCAGGTAGACCGAGTCGCGGCGCCGGGGCCAGGCGAGTCTTATGTCCGAGGTGTGACCGCCGCAGCTCGCGCAGTAATAGGCGTCCGCCAGGCGGCCGCCGAACGAGAGAACGATGCCGCGGGTCTTTCTCACCGCGGAGCCGGCCAGGCGGTTCTTCGATCCCAAGCCCCCGTACACCTGGTCTTGGACGCCGGCATAGACGTCGAATACTTCCCTGTCTCGCATCCTCATCCTGGCCAAGGCGTACGTCCTCGCCGCCACCGCCTGCGCCTCGAGCGCGGCGAATTCCTCGGGCGCCTTGGCTCCCAACTCGTTGGGGACCACGCTCTCGAGATAGGTCTCGAGCGGAACCACGTTGATCACCGCGATCCTGCTCCCCGACCAGACGACCCTGAAATAGCCCGGGTATGCCTTTCCCCCGAAAGACATGACGCTTCGCCCCTTGGGAATCAATTCCACTCGATTCCCCGCCTCGAAATCCCCTTCGCCGGTCGAAACGCGCAACGCCCCTCCCCGGTACTCGACTATCACCGGCCTCTCCTCCCTGCATTTCACCGACGCCTCGCCGCCGCTCCATCTTAGGTTCACCACACCCTTCACCCGGAATTCCGCCTTGCGCCCGGAAGCCTCGACCAGCACTCTTATGGGCCTGGGTCTTTCGCGGGGGGCGTTCCTGATCGTGCCGACGGAGGAACATCCCTGCGCCAGAAGCACGAGAAATGCGATCGCGGTCACCGACGATTGCATCACCTTGGAATTCATGGGTTCGAACCCGGCGCGATCGTTCCCAGGACCAGCCCCCGGGACGATCCCGTAGCGGATGGAATCACGTTTATCCTGCCCAGGACGGCCTCGCGGGCGAGGAGGGCGAAATCCACGGCCTCCTTCGCTTCGGAGGGTATTCCGAGCACGTCGACGAGGTCCACCTTCGCCGGTGCGAGGAGTCCCCTGAGCATCGCAACCAGTGTATCGTTTCTCGCCCCGCCGCCGCTCACGTATACTTCGTCCACTCCGCCCAGCGGTTCTATCCAGCGCTCCAGCGCGTCCGCGACGCTCCGGGCGGTCAGAAAGAGAGCCGAGGCGAGTATGTCTTCGTTCGCCATGCCGGCCTTTCGCGCCCGCTCCAGAAAATCCCACGCGAAATGAACGCCGAACTCTTCGTGTCCGGCGGACTTCGGCGGCTTGCGCCCGAAGAACGGAAGCGTGAGGAACTGCTCCGTCAACGCTTCGTTCACCTTGCCGCCCCGGGCGCGGATGCCGTGCAGGTCGTACTGCCCCTTGCCGGGGTATAGCCCGCGGAACACCGCGTCACTCACCATGTTTCCGGGCCCGGTATCGAAAGCCCTCGTATCCTCGATCCCGCCTCCCCGGGGTAGATACGTGACGTTCGCTATGCCTCCTATGTTGAGGATGACGCGGCTCTTCGAACGGCTTCTGCGGAGGATGTAATCGGCGTACGGCGCGAGAGGCGCTCCCTGGCCTCCGAGCGCGACGTCGCCGACGCGGAAATCCCCGACCGTGGTTACGCCGGTGAGAGCGGCTATCATGCCCGGCGAACCTATCTGGAGCGTGCCGGCGACGGGTTCCCCGGAGCTTCCCGGCGGCACGTGGGCGATCGTCTGCCCGTGGGAGCCGATGAAATCGACATCCTTGGGATCCGTCCCGCCGCTCTTGCACACTTCGAAGAACGCCTTCGAGAAAGCCACGGCCACCCCGGTATTCATGCAGGCGATGTCCGCCGCCGTGCACTGGTGCCCGGATGCGACGTTCATGAGATTTTCTCTCTGTTCATCGGGATAGGGCAGCGTCTTGAAAGCGACGAGCCGCACCTCGGGATCGTCCCTCTCCGAGTTCAACCGGACGAGGGCGGCGTCCACGCCGTCCATTGACGTTCCCGACATGAGACCTACGGCGAGGAATTCGTCTCTTTCCCCGATTTCAGACAGGAGATTTTTCCGGGACATGCGCCTTCCTCTTGACGGAATCCTATTTCGCCATCCCCGCCGTCAGCCCTCCTATGATCCGCTTCTGGAACACCAGGAAAGCCAGTATCACGGGCAGCGCCGATATCACGGCTCCGGCCATGAGGTGCCCCCAGTCGATGCTGTGGGCTCCCTGCGAGAGCAGCGCAAGGCCGACGGGCAGCGTTCGCATCGACGTACTGCTCGTCAGTATAAAAGGAAAGAGGAAGGAATTCCAGTTGATAAGCGACGTGTGTATCGCCACGACGGCGAGAGCGGGCTTCATGATGGGCATCACGATCCGAAAGAGCACGGTGAACTCGCCCGCGCCCTCGAGGCGCGCAGCTTCCTCGCAGTCGGGCGGGACGGACACGAGGTACTGCCGTATGAGGAAAATGTTGAACGGATCGGCGAGGAAAGGAAGCGTGAGGGCCCAGTACGTATCCAGGAGGTGAAGTTTCTGCATGAGTATGTACATCGGGACGAGGATCACCTGCTTGGGCAACATTATCGTCGAAATGACGAGGAAGAATATCAAGCCCCCTCCCGGGATCCGGTAGCGGGCGAAGGCGTAACCCGCCATGGAGCAGAACACGATGTTCCCCGCCACGACGACCACGGCCACGACGAGGCTGTTGAGGAAATAACGATCGAAGGGACCCGCCTGCCAGATCTCGCGGTAGAATCTCAAGCTCGTCCCCTCTCCCGTCCTGAGGGAGAGGCTGAGCATCCAAGCGATGGGATAGGCCATGACCGCCAGGACGAGCAGCATGAAGGCGAAGGCCGCCGCCCTTCCCAGAAGCCGCTTGGTGTCGTTTCGTTCGAACATGGCGGTCCTTTCCCCGGCGCCGGTCACACGCCGCCCAACGCCGCCGCTTCCGGCTTGAGCCTCTTCACGGCGAAGTAAGAGAAGACGCCGGACAGAACGAAGACGACGTAGGCGATCGCGCTGGCATAACCGTAATCGAGCATGCGGAAGGCACTCTCGTAGAGATAGAGAACGAGCGTGTTGGTCGACCCGAGCGGGCCGCCTTGCGTCATCACGAAGACCTCGATGAACACCTGGAAGGAGCGTATCGTGTTTATCACGAGGACGAAACTCATCACCGGCTTGAGAAGCGGAAGGGTTATGTACAAATGCGATTTCACTATCCCCGCCCCCTCGAGTTCCGCCGCCTCGTAGAGATCCCTCGGGATCGCCTCGCAGGCCGCGTAGATGATAATCGTGTAGTAGCCGACCGCCGACCAGACGTCCATCAACATTATCGAGGGCAGCGCCGTCGAGGGGTCGGTCAGCCAGCCCTTGCCCGCAACACCCACGCGGGCGAGAAACGCGTTCAAGGCGCCGCCGGGCGCGTAGAAGAGCTTGAAGAGAAGAGCGATCACGACCATCGACAGGATCGACGGCACGAAGAGCCCGGCCTTGATGAAGTCTTTCCCCGGCATCCTCGCCCTGAGAACCAGGGCGAGCACGAGGGCGGTCGCGGTCGTGGCGGGCACGGTGCCGACGACGAAGAGAATCGTGTTCTTCAAGGCCTGGAGAAAAACGGGGTCCCGGGCGAGACGCGCGAAGTTGTCGATCCCGATGAACTGTATCGACCCTCCCAGCGGGTTGTAGGCGAGAAAAGCGAGAACGAACGAGAAGACGAACGGAAACACGTAGAACGCGCCGTAGATCACGGCCCAGGGAAGAAGGAACAGGAGGGCCGGGTTCCGACTCTCTTGCCACGTGGCGCGATTGGAAGTTCTCATCATGGCTCCATCCGGCGGTCGAGCCCGATTCTCACCGCTTGCCGGCCGAGTACCTGTCGAGCACGGCCTGGATCTTGCGGTCGGCCCGCGTGACGGCGGTACGCGGGTCCATGCGCCCGTAGAGCGCCGCTTCCACCGCCTGGTTCACGATGTCCTCCATCTCCAGCCACCCGGGATGAGCGGGCGCCGTGCGGCTGCCCGCCGCCTGCTCTATGAAAACCCTGAGCCTCGGATCGGCCGCAAACGTAGAGTCGCGCTGCACTTCCACGGCGGCGGGAAAGACGCTCCCCACTGCGAGCGACAGCCTCTTCGCGCGGGGATAGGAGGCGAGGTAGCGGGCGAGTTCGATGCTTTCGCCTTTCACCTTCGAAGCGGCGAAGACGACCAGCATCTCGGCCCCGGCGAAGCTCGCATGCCTGCCCTCCGGGCCGTCCGGCTTGGGCACCAGCGCGACGCCGTAGTCGAGCTGCGGGGCCTCGAGGGCCAAGTTCCTTATGTTCCACGCGCCGGAGATCTGCATCCCGAGCTTGCCCTTCTTGAACGAATGATCGAGGACTTCCTGCTTCTCCCTGAGAGAATGCCGAGCGAGGTCGAGATAGAACTCGAGCGCCTCGACCATCCTGTCGCCGGCGAAGAGAGACTTGCTCCCGGAAGGATCTATTATCCTCGCGCCGTTGCCCCACGCGAAGGCCATGAATTTCTTGTAGAGGACGTAGCGCTCGCCGAGGTTCAGGCCGAAACCGTATATGTCGTCGCCGAGGGCGTCTATGGCTCGAGCCGCCTCCAGGAGCTCCGACCAGGTCCCGGGGGGCGACTCGGGGTCGAGGCCGGCCCGGCGAAAGAGCTCGCGGTTGTAGAAGAGCGCTCTCGAACCCTGCACCCAGGGTATCCCGTAGACGCGCCCCCGCCACCTTGCGCTGTCCCAGGCGAGGAAGCTGTCGGCGAGCTCCGCGTAGACATCGGTCAGGTCGGCGAGGACTCCCTCGTAGCTGAAGCGCGGAACCCACGTGGAGCCAAGCTCGCACAAGTCCGGCTGCCGCCCGGAAGCAATCGCCGCCTGGATCTTCTCCAGGCCGCTCTTCCACATGAGTTGCTCGATCTCGACGCGGATGCCCGGGTGGCTCTTCTCGAAATCGACCACCAGGGATTCCACCAGCGCGGCGTCCCAGAATTGCCAGAACCTTATCACCTTGCCGGGTTGCTTCCCCCCGCAGGAGGAAACGACGAGCAAGATCGCGAGAATGAAACAGGCCGGCCCCTTCTTCATCTCTACCTCTCCCCCAGGGCCCGCGCGAGGAACCCCCCGGCTTCGGCGAGGATCCTCTCCGCCTCGACCCTTCCCACTCGGAGTTTCGCCATGACAACCGCGTTCTTCACGTTCTTCCCCGAGTCCTCGAACAAGCGCGAAGCCTCGTCGTAATCGACGCCGGCAAGCATCATTATTATTCCCTTGGCCCGTTCCACGAGCTTATTGCTCGCCGGCTTGAGATCGACCATGAGGTTCTCGTACACCTTGCCCAGCTTTATCATGCTCGCGGTCGTTATCATGTTGAGAGTCATCTTCTGGGCGGTCCCCGCCTTGAGACGCGTCGAGCCGGCCAGCGCCTCCGGTCCCACGACGAGGTTTATCTGCACGTCCACGTCGAGGGGGATCCTCTCGTTGCACGTCAAGAAAACGGTGGACGCCCCGAGCTCCGCCGCGCGCTCGAGCGCCCCCATTACGTAGGGAGTTCTCCTGCTCGCCGTGATCCCTACCACCGTGTCTTCGGCTCCGACACCGTGCTTCACCACGTCCTCAGCCCCCGCCTCCTCGCTGTCCTCCACTCCCTCGCGCGAGAGGAACACCGTCTCCCTGCCGCCCGCTATCACTCCCACCACCATCTCCGGCGGCACGCCGAAAGTCGGGGGGCACTCCGCCGCGTCGAGTATGCCCAGCCTGCCGCTCGTCCCCGCTCCGAAGTAGAGGAGCCTGCCGCCCTTCTTGAACGAGGCGGTGACCAGTTCGACCGCCTCCGCGATCCGGGGGATGCACTTCTTCACCACGCCCGCCACGAGCGCGTCCTCGCGGTTCATGAGTTCGAGGATCTCGCCGGTGGATGCGAGATCGATGTGCCTGGTCGCGGGATTCCTCTTCTCCGTGGTGAGTTCCCGCAGGCTTTCGAAAATCTCTTTGGAACGGTCTTCGCTTTTCATTGCGCGCGCCTTCGTCCCGAGCCGTTGAGTGACAGTCGCCAAGGCGCTAGTCTAGCAGAAGAGGCGTATCATGGGAATGCTTTTGCAGGCGGGGAGAGGATCATTTCATGCGGACCATCTTGCCGGTGAACCGCCGGCTCGCACCGTTCTGCACGACGGTCACCACGTAGAGGTAGAGGCCGTTGGCGATGTCGTCCCCCTGGAAATCCCTGCCGTCCCAGTGGACGGCGTTCTGTCCCGGCATCCTTGAGGAAGGCGGAATACGGAGGCGCGCTATCTTCGACCCGCTGGATGTGAAGATCTCGATGTCGCCGTCCTCGATGGGGACTTCGGTGTCGAAGACGAAGTAGGCGTCGTCGGTGAAAGGATTCGGGTAGACGATGAGCCGCCGCAAGCCGGGCCGCGAGCTCACGCGAAGCGTATAGCTCTTGAGCTCGGTTCCCGAAATGGTGACTTTGAGCGTGTGTTCCCCCTCGGCCAGAGACTTGGTGAAGTTCACGAGCCACGTGGTCGAATCGGCGGGCGAGGGATGGCTGAAGGAAGGAGAGACAACCGGAGCGCCGTCGATCGTGATCGAGATGTCCTCCGGGGCCGTGTAGATCGGGAGCCCGATCTCGAGGACGTAATTCCCTTCCGCGGGAACCAGAGCGCCGTCCCCGATCACCCTGCCGTTGATCGCGAGGTCGACTTTTGGGTTCACCATGAGTACGAATTCCGCCGCCATGTTGTAGACACCGCTTGTCGTGTCGGGGGCCTGGAAGGCGCGTAGAGTGATGTCGTACTTTTTCGTTTCGAGCTTGTGGCGGAAGCTCACCCTGTACTTGCGCGCCGCAGAGAGATTCGTATCGACCAGAGGAACGACGACGAGGGAATCGGTCTCGTCGCGCCCGTCTATCTCCAGGCCGAACTTCTCGATCGCGTTCTCGTCCGACACTATCGCCACGACGCTTATCGTGTCCGAGCCGGAGACCCGCAGGGGATCACCGGAGTTCACGGGCACGCCGTTAACGGTAACGTCGAACCTCGGGGGGCCGGCGTCGATGGCGAGGAGGGGATCGCCGAGGATGTGGTATCTCTTGATCTGCCCCGTGTTCGCCCCGAGGATCTCGCTCGCGGTCATCACCTCGCCGAGGATCCAGCGCGCCTGGGCCTTGCCGGACGAGACCATGGTGTCGACGGGAGGGTTCCAGAAGAAAGTCTCGTAGATCTTGTTCGTGAAGTTCACGTTCTCGCCCAGGTACTCGAACCCGGTGCTCCCGTACGCGGCCACCGCTCCCCGGTTCTTGAGGACGAGCAAGAGCTCGTCGAGGCAATCACCGTTCACGTCGTTGTTGGACGTCCGGGCGAGCTCGCGAAAGATGGCGTAGTCGCTCAGGTGACATCCCATCGCGAAGACGACGAAAGGCATGCCGAAGTTCTGGAGCTTGTAGTGATCCCTCCCCACGACGTTCGAGCTCGAGAAGAGCATTTCGTGCGTTATCAGGTACCTGTTCATGTGCGCCTGGATGCTGAGCAGCGTGGCTCCCTGCTCGATCTGGCCGAGGAGATCGGGCAGCGCGTAGGCCCGCGTGTAGCTCTGGACCGGATCCTTGTCGACGCAACCGCTGTTCGCGGGATGGATCACGTTGGTGAACTTGGACAGGTACTCCCTCACCACCTCGAACCCGCCGGCGATGGATGAATCGATGACGGCGGCCGCGCTCTCTTCCCCCGCCTCGAAACCCAGTTCGCTCGCACGGAAGCAAGTTTTTCCGGTCAAACCCTCGTCCGACCAGGCGTCGTCGGCCAGTTGTATCATCCTTCTCCTCCAGAAATCGGAGGCCTTGGGCTTCTCGAAGAGAAACGTCTTGTCGAGCATGATCTGGAGTTCGCCCTGGTCCCCCGCGGGAATGCGCCCGATGATGAGGTCGGGATAGTAATCCGTCTGCGACGGAAGAAAATCGTTGTCCATCATGACGTACCACTTGTCCGTGGTCACGACCTCGTCCTCGTTGAACGGAGACGATTGAATCCTCTCCGGGTAAGACTGCGTGGGCACGAAGTTGACGCCCGAATCCTGGTGCACTCTCTTGGCGTCCTCGCTGGCGTCGCCCACGAGGACGACGAAGCCCGCCCCGGCCTTCTCGTAATAGTACTCGATGAACCGCTTGACGGCTTGCGCCCCCGGCACTCCCCCGTTGAACTCGTCGAACACGTCTTCCACGTCCACCATGAAAACGCGGTAACCCTGGGCCCTCCTGTAATCCACCCACTGTTGCATACCCGGCAGAAAATCCTTGTAGGCCACGACGAGGACATCCGTCCCGTTCTCGGCCGGGTTGCCGATGATGTTGCTGGGCGCGTCAAGCGTTATGTCCGAACCCGGGACCTGCTTCACTGAGTCCAGCGGAGTGAGAATGAATCGCTTCTCGGCCGCCAGGTTCTCGCGGAAAGAGAGGACCTGGTCGCCCCCGGAGTCGGTGAAAAGGCTGTCGGCAAGGATGCATTCCCTGGGGGCGTAGGGATCGGTCACGTCGAACAAGAGAAGGTCCCGGCGCGAGAGTCGGGTCACGGTGATGCTGGTGTCGCCGAGCGCTGCGCCCGTGTCGAAGCGAAGGAAATCGCCGCGCGCATGGTAGAGAGAGCTGTACTCCACCGTCATCCAGTTCACGAGGGCTCTCAGCGTGGTCCGGCCGCCGGCGGGAGTTATGCGAAGCAGGTTGACGCCGTCGTCCAGGTACTGCGCCTGCACGGGCTGCGAGATGTACGTCTGCCTGCTGTTGGAATACACGAACGCGCTGTTGAGGGGATAGTCGCCCTTCGAGTTTCTTATCGTGAAGGAGATCTCGCGGAGGCTAACTTCCTGGAGGTTGCCACCGATGATTTCCCCCCTTAGCTGCAGGGTCGTCCCCGGCTTTATCCCGTCGGCGCGGAAGGGGATCTCGAGGAAGGGATCGTTCGGCCCGTTGTAGAAGTACGAGTCCTGGAGCAGGGGGGGATCGAACACGTTGGGCTTCGGGGTCTGCTCCTGGAAGAACCTGTCCTCCTCGTACCTGTCCAGGACCTCGAAGTACGCCGACGCGGTGTCGGCTCCGACGAAGCCCTTGCGAAGAGTCACCTTGGCCATGGTCGCGCCGGCGTCCGCCGCTACCCAGTAGACGTTGTGATCGGAGAACTTCTCGATCGGATCACCCTGCGAGGCGTCGTCCCTGAGGCGCAAACCGTAGAAGATCATGTAGTCGTCCCCGTCGAATATCCCGGCGACGCCCCCCGGGCTTTCCTTTATCGTGATCGGGATGTCGGTGACGCCGGCCGTCATCGTGGCCTCGTCGTACGTTCTCTTGAAGAGTCTCAAGTCGGAGACCGGAGTCCCCGCGGGAAAACCGGCGGCTACGAGATCGGAAGCCTTGATCCTGTGCATGCCCGTCGTCCTGACGGCCACCTTGAAGAGCGGACCGGGGGGAAGCCGCGAAGGTCGATCCGCCCCGCTGCTTCCTCCCATTCGGGGGCGCTTCCTGACTCTCCATGCCCTCGCCTGCCCGGGGTTGACGAGTACCCGGGACAGTATGCGGTCCCAGGCGGGCGGCTCCAGGGCGGGCTCGAACCCGTCCTGCACGGTCCCGGGAGAGACGAAAGTGACATGGACTTCTATCGACGAGGCCGCCTCGAGCCTTCCCGTCTTCGGATCGTAGGAAACCGGCGTGACCCACACGGGAAGAACCCTCTGATGGCGGATGTGAACGACGGGTTCGGCCTCGGCCCAGGGAGGGGACTCGTATTCATAATAGGCGTCGCCAATGGAATAATGCTCCCCGGGCATCACGCCTCCCATGCCGTCGTCACCAAGACTGAGAAACGGCATGGGCTCGAGCTTCACGCTCCCCATGTCGTGAAGCCCCTTGGGATATGCTTTTACAGTGAAGGTCCCCCGGGGCGGCAGGGCGATGAGACACTTGATGGAGGGCACGGCCGGTTCGCCCGGCCTGGACCGGGTCTCGAAGCCGGCGACCGCGATTCTTTGCGCGCCGCTCACGTTCGCCGAGGGGCGAAGCTGCAATCCCCGCACGTGGACCTCGAAAACCACGCCGCTTCCGCTCGAGCGCAGCACCTCCACCGGCCCGTGCGCCGCCGGTGAAGACGCGGCCGGGCCCGAGCTCAAAACCAGGATCAAGCCCAACGAAAACTCGGTTGCGCGCCGACGTAGGAAGTTTCTCATCAGAATCCGGTCCAAATCGCTTTTGCCCGCCAGGGGCCGGGAGATCAGAGGAATCGACAGAGTGCAGGCAAGTCGAAGAAGAGCTTGAAACACTTAAATAGTATTGATTCCAGCCGGAAAAGTCAAGGCAAAGAACAAAGCCCTTCCCCTCGCCCGGAAGGCGGCGGGAAGGGCTCGCGGTGCTTCGAACTCAATCCCTGTAGAGGGACTTGATCTGTCCCCACGTGTTCTTCTCGGCGGGCACGTTGCAAGTGCACGAGCCGTCGTCGTTCACTATGGCGGTGCCGCCCGTGAGCCTTACGAGCGCCCCCTGGCAATCGACCATGTAGATACCCGGCCCGTCCGGGGGAGGCGCCGTGGGATCGTCCACGACCTTGATCCAACTGCACGGCGATGACGTTCCGCTGATCACGTAGCTGATGGTGACGAGATGGATGGGAGCCACCAGCTGCGTCCCGTAGGCGATCGAGACTCCATCGGTGGTGTTGCCGATCACGAGGCTGAACTGGTAGGTCTCGCCGATCTTCACCCCCGTGAACCCGCCGCCCGTGGTGATGGCGAACTGGCTGGCGGTGGCGCAGTTCGAGAGCACGTGCACGACGTAGACGCTGAGAACTCCGGTGCCGCCATCCAGCAGGTTGCAATTGGTCCCGGCGGGATCGGCGAAGACTCCGATGGATCCCGCCTGTGCCATCACCAGGCCGGCGCCGAAAACGAGAATTACGATAGCCATCGCGAAACTTTTCATGATCACTCCTTTGAACGTGGTTGATTCAACGCTCCGAATCCGGTCTGAAGGCCGACGCCGTTCGGCCGCAAAGCACGTGTGGATGCCGGGCCGGTCGAAAGCACGAGGGCCCCGCGCACCCGATTCAGATGATACTTATTCCACCGGTATTCTTTCACCGGCACCCGCCGCAAGTCAAGCAATAATCGTCCTGTCGCGCGCGCCTCGAGACCGCATTCCTCCGCTCCCCCGCCGGGCCCGGGGACGCGGCCGGGAGGAAGGTCAAGAGACAAAAAGGACCCGGCCCCCGATGGGGACCGGGTCCAGGCTGATCTACGATCGAAGCCGGATTATTCGTACATCGACTTGATCTTGCCCCACGTGCTGTCCACGGTGGGGGTGGTGCACATGCACGACTGATCCGGGTTCACGACCATCTCGCCGCCGGGCACGGCAACGAGGTTGTTGGGCGTATTGCAGTCGACAGTCCAAACCTCGCCCGCGGGAATCGCGTTCGGATCCGGAACGACGTGCAGGTAGCAGCACGTTCCGCTCGTCCCCTGGCCGAAGTAGCTTATGTTGCCGAGGGAGATGTTCCCGGTAAGGCAGGTCTGGTACGAAAAAGAGATGCCGCCCGTGAAGCTTCCGATTACGAGGGTGAAATCGTAATTCTCGCCAACTTTCGCGGCGGTGAAGCAGGGATCCGCGACGACCATGAACTGGCCCGCCTCCGCCCCGATGGCGTTCACGTCGACGACGGAAAGTGTCGCCACTCCCACCCCGGTGTCGTACCGCTTACCGTCTGTCGCACCGGGGGCCGAGAGGCGACCGGCTCG
>CAYXEN010000080.1:0-12729 GCA_964464035.1 uncultured bacterium
GCGACGGGAGCGAAACCGCAGGCAACGCCGGGACGGGGCGGAAGAGCGAAGGGCCGCAAAGCTGAAGAGTGTGTTCAAGACCGGCCCCGGCGAGTACGCGGAGGGGGACAGCTTTCTCGGCATCAACGTTCCCAGGCTCAGAAAGATGGTTCGCGGCACTAAAGGTCTCGAACTCCGTGAAATCGCCGACCTCCTTCGTTCCCCCGTTCACGAAGAGAGATTGCTCGCCCTGCTCATTCTCATCGAGAGATTCAGGAAAGGCGACGAAAAGGAGCGAGGGAGAATCTTCAATCTCTACGTCAAGCATCTCGAGTACGTGAACAATTGGGATCTCGTGGACGTGAGCGCGGGGCACATAATCGGAACGTATCTGGAGAAAAGAAGGAAGGACCTTCTCGTCAGGCTCGCCCGCTCGAAGAATCTCTGGCACAGGCGGGTTGCAATGATCGCCACTTTCCCCTACATACGCAAGAACCGCTACGCCGTGAGCCTGCGGATAGCCCGCATGCTCCTCCAGGACGACGAAGATCTGATCCACAAGGCCGTGGGCTGGATGCTTCGCGAAATAGGGAAGCGCGACATGCCGGTCGAGGAGGAATTCCTCAGGAAGCATTACCGAAAGATGCCGCGTACGATGCTCAGGTACGCCATAGAAAGGTTTCCCGAGAAAAAGAGGCTTGCGTATCTCCATGGAAGGATCTAGAAAGAGATCGCCGGACGATCCGGGCGGAAACGGTCCCGTCGAAATCCCCATAGACGGCGTCCTGGATCTCCATACCTTCAAACCCTCCGACGTGAAGGACCTCGTTTCCGAATACGTCTGCGTCTGTCGCGAGAAAGGAATTCTCCGCCTGCGCATAATCCACGGCAAGGGAACGGGCGCCCTGCGAAGAACGGTTCATTCCGTGCTGGATCGCATGCCGGAAGTGGTTTCCTACAAGCAGGCCGGCGAGGAAGAGGGTGGTTGGGGGGCTACTATCGTCTTTCTGCGAAGCCGCTGAAGTCGCGCGTCACTCGTCCGATGCTTCGGGTTTTCTCTCCACCAGCTCATAGAGGATCCCGCCCGTGGAAGAGGGGTGGAGAAATGCGACGCGCGTACCCTCCTTGCCCCGGCGGGGCTTTTCGTCGACGAAGCGGGCTCCCTTCGCCTCGAGCGCCTTCATGGTTTCATCGATATCGTCCACGAGAAAAGCGATGTGATGGATGCGCGGACCGTTCTTCTCCGTGAACCGGCGGATCGAAGAATCCTCTTTCTTGCCCTCGATGAGCTCTATGTCGGTCGAATCCAGCCGGAAGGTGGCCGTCTCCACTCCGAAAGCGGGGATGTATTCCCTGTGATCGGGGCGGATCCCGAACAGGTTCTCGTAGACTTCCATCGCTTTCTCGATGTCTTCGACGGCGATTGCTATGTGGTCGATCCGTTCGAGCATGGTTTACTTTCTGGGCCGGTCGTCGAAGGTTCCGAAGACGTCGGCGAGAACCCCGCATATCTCGCCGACGGTGGCCGAGGCCTTGACCGCTTCGAGTATGAACGGCATGAGATTTCCGCTTCCGGCCGCCGCGTCGCGCAGGGCCGCGAGGGAATCCCTGGCCTGACCCTCGTTCCGGCCGGAGCGCATCTTGCGGAGGCGTTGCACCTGAGCCTTCTCGAGGCGCGGATCTATCCGGAAAGCGGCGTGTTCGCGCTCTTCCTTTTCCTCGTATATGTTCACCCCGACGACTTTCATGGCGCCTTCCTCGAGCGACTTCTGAAATTCATAGCTGGATCTCTCTATCAAGCGTTGGGGAAAGCCGCTCTCGATCGCCTTGACCATGCCGCCCATGTCGTCGATTTCCGCCATCAGTTTCGCCGCCTCCTTCTCGATCTCGTCGGTCAGGGTTTCCAGGAAGTAGCTTCCGCCGAGCGGGTCGATCACGTCGGTCACGCCGCTTTCCTCCATTATCACCTGCTGCGTGCGGAGAGCTATGCGGGAGGTGCGATCGCTGGGCAGACCTATGGCTTCGTCGTAGCTGTTCGTATGGAGGGATTGGGTTCCCCCGAGAACCGCCGCCAGCGCCTGCAGGGACACTCTTATGATGTTGTTCTCCGGTTGTTGAGCCGTCAGCGTGCTGCCCGCCGTCTGGGTGTGGAAGCGAAGGCGCATGCTTTCGGGTTTTGCGGCCTTGAATCTGTTTTTCATTATAGACGCCCAGAGGCGCCTGGCCGCCCTGAACTTCGCGATCTCCTCGAGGAAGTTCCTGTGCACGTTGAAGAAGAACGACAACCTGGGCGCGAATGAATCGACTTCGAGTCCCGCATCGATCCCGGCTTGTACGTAGGTGACCGCGTCGGCGAAAGTGAAGGCGAGTTCCTGGACCGCCGTGGCGCCGGCCTCGCGTATGTGATATCCGCTTATGCTTATCGGGTTCCAGTTCGGAAGGTGCTCGGAGCACCAGGCGAAAGTATCCGTGATGAGGCGCACCGACGACGCCGGCGGAAAGACGTACGTCCCCCGGGCGATGTACTCCTTGAGGATGTCGTTCTGTATCGTGCCCGAGAGCTTCCCGCGCCCTATGTTCCGCTCGTCGGCGAGGGCCACGTACATGGCGAGGAGGACGGGGGCGGTCGCGTTTATGGTCATGGAGGTGCTTATTTCCCCGAGGGGAATCCGATCGAAGAGCTTCCTCATGTCGTCGAGGGAATCCACGGCTACGCCGACCCGGCCCACTTCGCCTTCGGCGAGAGGATCGTCCGAGTCGAGCCCCATCTGGGTCGGCAGATCGAAAGCCACCGACAATCCTTTCTGTCCCCTGGCGAGAAGGTAGTGGAAGCGGGCGTTGGTCTCTTCCGCGGTCCCGAACCCCGCGTATTGCCGTATCGTCCACGGCCTTCCCCTGTACATCGTCTTGTAGACGCCGCGCGTGAATGGGAACTCCCCGGGAAAACCCAGCTCTTCGAGGTACCTCGAATCGTCCCAGTCCAGGGGAGTGTAGAGAAGCTTGGGATGCTTGCGGGAAAACGCGGAATAATCGCCCTTCGGATCGGTGCTGCGGGAAGCGCCGCCGTCCAGGCTCTGCTCCCATTTTTCACGCGCTCTTTCCAGTTCGGACTTCTTTTTCATCGCTTTCTCTCGATTCTGACGAGCGGGGCGTCGGATTCCACCGACTCGCCCGGCTTCGTGTATACCTCGTGCACGACACCCTCGACCTCGGTTATGAGGGCGTTCTGCATCTTCATCGCTTCCATGGTCACGACGGCGGTCCCGGCCTCGACTTCGTCTCCGGGCTTCACCTTGACGTCGACGATCAATCCCGGCATCGGAGCCTTGACGGTGTAACTCTGCTCGAGGCCGGCTGCGCCTGCGGATTCTCTCGCTGCCAAGAGAAGTTCGTCGAATACCTCCAGCTTGTAGTGCCTTCCCATGACGGTGGCGTAGTACTTGCCTTCGTCCGCCTTGATGGGAGCGCTCTCAACGAGGTAACTCTTGTTGTTGATGAGAAGGGAAATGTAGTCCTTGTGGCCGAAGTCGCGGCAGTCGACGACATGCCTCTTGCCGTCCACGACGATCTCGTAGAACCCGTTTCGTTCCTCGATGTCGACGTGTTTCTCCTGCGATTCTATGCGAACGACGAATTTCATACCGAACATTCCAAGCGGGACTTTCGGCGCCCCGTCATCCTTTCACCTTCGATTTCATGATGATCCTTGTTCTTTCTTGGAGTGGAGAGACCAGCACGAATGTGCGAGAGGCGCCCGCAACCCTTCGTTTCTCGCCGCTCTCTTCCAGGCATCGTCGTGGTCTTCGTCGGGCGCGTGATACACGCCTTCCTTGATGTTGTTGTAAGCCGCGATGCACGCGGCGATGGTGGCCAGTTCGATCTCCTCCTGCCTGTGGTGGAGCAGCGAGGGATCGAAATGTTCCTCTATGTAGCGGGTGTCGTAATCGCCTGCGACGAACCCCTCCTCGCTTAGAGCCCAGAGCAGGAAGTCCAAGTTGGTCCGGACGCCGTCGAGCTGGTATTCCCTCAGGGCCCGCTTGGCGCGGCTTATGGCCTCTGATCTATCGGTCGCCCACACCACAACCTTGCCGATAAGCGGGTCGTAGTACACGGGTATTTCGTATCCCTCGTAGATCCCGTTCTCGTTGCGCACGCCCGGGCCCTGGGGCAGGCTCAATCTCTTGACCATGCCCGCCGCCGGCATGAAGTCGTGCATGGGATCCTCGGCGTAGATGCGCATCTCGATGGCCCAGCCTCTCGGCCGGACGTCGGCCTGCGAGATGCCGAGTTTCTCGCCCGCGGCCACCCGGATCATCTCCTTGACGATGTCGCACCCGAACACCATCTCGGTCACCGGGTGTTCCACCTGGAGGCGGGTGTTCATTTCGAGGAAATAGAACTTTCCGTCCTGGAATATGAATTCGATGGTTCCCGCGCCCACGTAGCCCACCGCTTCGGCGGCCTTGATTGCGGCTTCCTGTATCTCTCGTCTCAGGCTTCCGTCGAGCGCCGGCGAAGGTGTTTCCTCGATCACCTTCTGGTACCTCCGCTGCATGGAACATTCCCGTTCGCCGAGGCTGACGACGTTGCCGTAGCCGTCCGCCATGATCTGGACCTCGATGTGCCTGGGGCGGCGGATGAATTTCTCGATGTATACCGCGGCGTTGCCGAAGGCGTTCTCGGCTTCACCCATCGTCATCTTCAGGGCCTCGGAGAAATCCTCCCCTTTTTCGACTATCCGCATCCCCTTGCCTCCGCCTCCGGCCGCCGCCTTGATGATGACGGGATAGCCTATGGATGAGGCTATCGCCGAAGCCTCGTCGCTGGAGCTCACCGCCCCTTCGCTGCCCGGTATGACGGGCAAGCCGCTGGCCCGCATCCTGCTTCGCGCTTCGAGCTTGTCACCCATGAGTCTGATGGCTGCGGGGGGAGGGCCGATGAAGGTTAACCCTTCCGATGCGCATGCCTCTGCGAAGTCTGCGTTCTCGGAGAGGAACCCGTAGCCCGGATGCACCGCCTCCGCCCCGCTTTTCTTCGCCGCGTCGATGATCTTCTCCATGGCCAGGTAGCTCTCCGAACTCGGCGACGGACCGATGTGATAGGACTCGTAGGCGTGGCTTACGTGGAGGGCGGTCCGGTCGCAGTCGGAATAGACGGCCACGGGAACGATATTCATTTCCTTGCAGGCCCGCATGATGCGGATCGCTATCTCGCCTCGATTCGCCACCAGGATCTTCTTGAACATTGTTCGCGGGCCTCCTTGGCCGGGAATCACAGCGGAATGTTGCCGTGCTTCTTGGGCGGCAGGTTCTGTCTCTTGCCGACGAGACTTTCGAGAGCGGCTATGATCTTGGGCCTGGTGTCGCGGGGTTCGATGACGTCGTCCAGGTATCCCAGGGAAGCGGCGATGTAGGGATTGGAAAACTTCTCGTTGTACTCGTCGATTAGCTTGAGCCTCAACCCCTCGGGATCGTCGGCTCCATTGAGTTGTTTCTTGTTGAGAATATTGACGGCGCCCTCGGCTCCCATGACGGCGAGCTCGGCCGTCGGCCAGCCGACGTTGTAATCGCCGCGGATGTGCTTGGAGGACATGACGTCGTAGGCTCCGCCGTACGCCTTGCGGGTGATGACCGTGATCTTGGGAACCGTGGCTTCGCAATAGGCGTAGAGGAGCTTCGCGCCGTGTTTGATTATGCCGCCGAATTCCTGTTCGGTGCCCGGCAGGAAACCAGGGACGTCCTCGAAAGTGACGAGGGGGATGTTGAAAGCGTCGCAGAACCTCACGAACCGCGCAGCTTTTATCGAGGACTTGATGTCGAGAACCCCGGAGAGGATCTTCGGCTGATTCGCGACGATGCCGACGCTTCTCCCGTTCAATCTGCCGAAACCGACTATGATGTTGGGCGCGAAGAGAGGCTGGATCTCGAGGAATTCGCCGTCGTCCAGTACCCTCTTTATGACTTCGTGCATGTCGTAGGGTTCCTTGGGATTGTCCGGCACTATGCTGTTCAATACTTCGTCGCGCCGGTTGATCTCGTCCTTGGTATTGAAGCGCGGCGGTTCGTCCAGGTTGTTCTGGGGCAGGAACCGGAGGAGCTTGCGGATCAGTATGATGCAGTCCTGGTCGTTCTTGGCGAGGAGGCTGGCGACGCCGCTCTTCGTGCTGTGCGTGCGCCCTCCGCCGAGCTCTTCGAACGTCACTTCCTCGTTGGTCACCATCTTGATTACGTTCGGACCGGTGACGAACATGTGACTCGTCTGGTCCACCATGATTATGAAATCGGTTATGGCGGGCGAGTATACGGCGCCGCCGGCACAGGGCCCCATGACGGCGGATATCTGCGGTATCACTCCCGAGGCGAGAGTGTTGCGAAGAAAAATCTCGGCGTAGCCTCCGAGGCTGGCCACGCCTTCCTGGATGCGCGCGCCGCCGCTGTCGTTGAGCCCTATGATGGGAGCGCCGTTCTGCATGGCGAGATCGGCGAGGCGGCAGATCTTCATCGCGTTGGCTTCGCTCAGCGTGCCCCCGAACACGGTGAAGTCCTGGGCGAAAGCATAAGCGAGGCGGCCGTTTATGCGTCCGTGACCCGCGACGACCCCGTCCCCTGTGATCTTCTGTTTCTCCATGCCGAAGTCGTGACACCGGTGCGTCACGAAAACCCCGAGTTCCTGAAATGTCCCCTGGTCGAAGAGAAGATTTATCCTCTCCCGCGCCGTCAATCTCCCCGAGTCGTGGATCTTCTTGATGCGCTCTTCACCGCCGCCCCTGTGGGCTTCCCCGCGCTTTCGTTTCAGCTCCTCCAGTTTTTCTTTGCCGGTTTTCATCGCCCTGCTTCCTTCCGAAGAATTGGCTTTCCAAGATCTTGCAAGAAAAGAGATTATGCTCGATCGTCCAAGTGGAAGTCTAATGGAGGCATCGGGTTTCGTCAACATCTAAAAGCCCGGCCCAAGACGCCGCCTCCAAGACGCGATCTCAATTATCGATGGACATATGCGCATGCAATCAATAGAATTGAAGAGACTTCGAAAACCACCCATCGTTCCCCCGGTGAAAAAGGGCTCAATGGGCGGTTCAAACAAAACCCCACCGGATCGAAGATATCACAACCTGAGAGGAGGCTGGATGAAAAGAGCATTGATAGCCGCATTTCTCGGCGTTCTCTTCCTGTCCTGCGGCGGCAAAAAGGACGAAGCTTCTCCGCCGGCCGATCGTCCGGCGAAGAGCACCGAGCAAAGCAAGCCTCGAGCAGCGGAGGAAACGAGTTCGCGGGATGGATTCAGCGAGCTCATCGGCGCTCGTATCGTTCCCTACCTGGACGAAAAGGCTTCATCGACAGAGAAAGCCGTGGGCGTGGGAGAAGAATTCAGCATATACGTCTTCGGTGAATACGACAAGATGTACGAGATGTCCGCGGCCGAGTTCAAGCTCGACGTGCCTGAGGGCATCGAAGTCTTGGGCGAAGTGAAGTCGGACAGTACCATAATGACGATGGGAAAGTACGACAAGGACTTCATGATGGCGATCAAATGTACGCCCGGCCCGAAGATCATGCTGATGAAGTACCTTTGCCGGGTGGGGAGCGGTTTTCAGGGAGGAGTCATCGAGACGCACAAGGGCGAGACACAGAAGTTCATAGGCTTCACCCTTTGCGATGAGACGAGGACGCTCGTCGCAGCCGAGACGGGACGGGCGGTCCTGAAGAAGAAATGAGCCGAGCCGTCATCGGGGCCAAGCGGGGAAGAGGGGGAGGCCGGCGCTGGAAGAACGGTGGAAAGGACAAGTGTCATGAGAATAAGAACGGTGTTGACCGTATTCGCTTTAGTGTTGTCGGCGGGCGTCGATTCTCGGGCGATAGTCGCTCCCAAGGATGGAGGCAGGCTCCCCGATGCCTATTATACAGTCAAGCAGAAGGACAGGAGTGCTTTCATGCCCAGGCACGCGTGGGTGAAGAAAGTGCTGGAAGCGAAGAAGAGAAGGGAGATTTTCCTGGGCATGGGCGGCCGGGGCGTTTCCGAGATTCCTCGGGGCATGAAGGTGTCGGGGAATTTTGCGATACCCGTCGTGCTGGGAAACTTCGCGAACACTACGTCTCCCTACCCGAACACCGACCTCCAGACGGAACTCTTCGACGGCCCCTGGACGACGGGAACCATGTCCCAATTCTACTCCGAGATATCCTACGGCAACGTCAACTTGTCGGGCACCGTCTTCAACTGGGTGACGGTTTCGCAGAACGACACCTACTACGAGGGAACGAGCAACGGCCTGAGCCCGGGGAACGCCCACACGGGGGAATTCATAAAAGAGATCCTGGATGCGCTTGACGGCACCACCGACTTCGGAGCCTTCGACAACGACGGGCCGGACGGGATTCCCAACTCCGGCGACGACGATGGTTTCGTGGATTTCATCGCCATCGTGCACCCGGAAACGGGAGGGGAGTGTGGAGGCAGCAACATCTGGTCACACACGTGGGCGTACAGCGCGTGGCCTATCAACAATTACAATCCTTACACGACCAACGATGCTTCCGCGAACGGCGGCTTCATCAAGATAGACGATTACACGATCCAGCCCGCCCTGGCCTGCGGGGGAAGCAACATGATCCAGATAGGCGTATTCTGCCACGAGTTCGGGCACGCCTTCGGCCTTCCCGATCTCTACGACGTCGATGGAGGTTCCAGCGGTATCGGAAACTGGGGTCTCATGGGGAGCGGCAACTGGAACCGCCCTGAATCCCCCTCGCACATGTGCGCATGGTCGAAAGTCCAGATGGGCTGGGTGATCCCCACCGACGTGTCGTGGCAGGGGGCGGTCCAGTCGATTCCTCAAATAGAAACGAATCCAGTCTGCTACAGGTTGCCTTTCAGCCAGGACCGCTTCAGGAAACTCGCCGAATGCGCGATCTCCGGGAACTCGTCCCTGCGTTGCGCCTTGACCAACGCCGAGGGGACCACTCGGCAGTGGAAGCACGGCGGTGGCTACGGGAACCTGTGGGACGAGACCATCGAGAGGGATTTCACCTTCGACGGAACGACCCCCGTCACGCTTACCTATGATTACGCGTACGAGACCGAAGTGGGATACGATTACGCTTACACCGTGCTCAGCGTGGGAGGATCCGATACGGTCTTGAAGACTTACAACGGCACCGCCTCGGGAACGGAAACGATCGATCTTACGCCGATACTGTCCGGCTATACCCCTCCCGTCGACTACAAGGTGAAATTCCGCTTTATCTCGGACTACGCCTGGTCGGACGAAGACGGGAAGAACCCGACGACTTGCGGAGCCTTCACCGTGGACAACCTTAGCCTGGTCGGGGGCGGCGAGAACTACTCGACCGGTTTCGAGAGCCTGATCGACGGGTGGTACCAGGATCCATCCTCGAATCCTCCCAAAGAGTATTGGCTGGTCGAGAACAGGGAGGCCGTGGGCTTCGACAAGTATCTGTACTCGCCCGGCCTTCTCATCTGGCACGTGGACGACGAGGTGATGAACTCGGCTCTGGGCAACTCTGGGGGCGGGCCGAACGCCAGCAACAACACAGTAAGGGGACTGGTGCTCGAGGAGGCCGACGGCAACGGAGATCTCCTGGCGGGGACCAACCGGGGCGACAGCGGGGATGCCTTCCCCGGATCGTCGAGCAATACGGTCTTCGATTCGAATTCAAACCCGAACAGCAATAACAACAACAACAGGGCGACGCAGATCGAAGTGTCGGGGATAAGCTCGGCGGGTGCGACGATGACCGCTTTCCTGAAGGCGGGTGATCCTCCGCCGATTCTCACCTCGGTGACACCCGATACGCTGGACAACGACCTCGTTTCCTTCGACGTCATCGTGAACGGGAACAAGATGAGGCACGGGGCGAACTTCAAGTTCATAAAGGCGGGGGAATCGGACATCGTCCCTTCTTCGGTATACTGGGCGGGCAAACCCCAGCTGACCGGGAATATCAACATCTACAGCAAGAAACCGGGATACTGGAAGCTCGTCGTGACGAATCCGGACGGGCAGACGGACACGTTGCCCGACGCCCTATATCTCAACTTGAAAGTCGCGGCCAAGCTCGCCGACGCCGAGATCAGGCCGCGCGGCGATGCGATCGAGTTGGGATTCACCCTGAGCTTCATCGATCCCGGCGAATCGATCACGGTGCTGCGATCCACGTCGAAACGTGGACCGTGGAGCGAGCCGGCCTGGACGGTGCGTGAGAAAGAGGGTTTGAACTACCGTTACCTGGATGCTTCCGTCGAGCCCGGCAGGGAATACTTCTACCGCGTGGAGTCGAGAAGCAGCGGCGGGGAAGTGCAGATCCTCTACGAGGGAAGCGCAACCGTGAAGCTCCGCGAGGTGGCGCTGTTCCAGAATTACCCGAATCCCTTCAATCCCGTCACGACTATTTCCTTTTACCTTCCCGAAAGGATGCAGGTCGGGCTCTACATCTACGACGTCAGCGGGAAGCTCGTGAGGAAGCTGTCCGAAAGGCCGTTTACGCAGGGTCTCCAGCAAGTGTCCTGGGACGGCAAGGACGAGAAGGGTGCCCCGGTCGCCAGCGGCATATACGTGTACAGGCTCAAAGCGGGCAAGAAGAGCCTGATCCGGAAGATGGCCCTCATACGCTGACGATTCGACGGAACCGGGCTCCTGGCCGGGCGGTCTGCATGCCGGCCGGGAGCCCGCGTCTCTGTACGCAAGAGGCCGGCCGGGGAGAATTCCCTTGGCCGGTCTTCTTCATCTTTATTATATTCAATTGATTTATCGGTGGGTGGTCGTTTGATCATCTTGAATGGGGGTTCATCGCGTGGCAGGAAAAGACGATAGTTCGATCTTGATAGACGAGGTCCTGGAGATTCTCTACATGGTGCGCGAGAATGGAAAAAACGCCACCGAGAAGGAACTCCTGGCGATAGATCATTTCGGCAAGACCTTCGACCGTGAACTCCTCGAGAGAACGGTCGCCGAAGGGCTCACGAGCAGATCGGGCGATCGTTTCGAGTTGACGGCCGCAGGGTTGGAGAGGGCCTCGAGCGTGCTCAGGTGCCATCGCCTGGCCGAGAGGCTTCTCGTGGACGTTCTCGCGGTTAAGGACGAGTTGCTGGAGCCGAGCGCCTGCTCTTTCGAACATTTCCTGTCCGAGGAGGTGGCGGACAGCATCTGTACCCTCCTCGGTCATCCCAAGACATGCCCCCACGGAAGATTGATTCCGCAGGGAAATTGTTGCCGGCATGCGGACCGGGAGGTCATGCCGATACTGAAACCCCTCTCGCTCCTCTCACCGGGAGACAGGGGCGAGGTTGCATACATCAGTTCGCGTTTTCACGAGAGGCTTTCCCGTCTCGCCAGCCTGGGGATATCTCCCGGCGAGAGGTTGAGAGTGAGGCAGGTCAAACCTTCCTTCATCATAGCGGTGGGTGAGTCCGAGATAGCCCTCGAGAAGAACGTCGCCGAGGAGATCTACGTCCGGGTCGCCAACGACTCGAAGCGAAGCACCGGATCGAGACAGTAAACATGCATCATCGAAGTGCAAAGAAGACGCTCGGCGTTCCTTCCATAGTATTAGTAGGCAATCCCAATGTCGGCAAGAGCGTGGTGTTCTCGTACCTGACCGGCCGCTACGCTGTGGTCTCGAACTACCCCGGCACGACGGTGGAAGTCTCCACCGGCGAGAACCGTTTCTTGTCCGATTCGGTCGTGATCGACACCCCCGGGGCCAACAGTCTCCATCCCCAAAGCGTGGACGAGAGGGTCACGCGCGACATTCTGGTATCCAGCGACGTCAGGCTGGTGCTCCAGGTGGCCGATGCGAAGAACCTGCGCCGCGGCCTGACCATCTCCACGCAGCTCGCCGAAATGGACATGCCGGTGGTCTTGGTGCTCAACATGATGGATGAAGCCTCGAGGAGGGGGATCAAGATCTCTTCAGAGGCCCTTGCCGAGAAGCTGGGGATTCCTGTCGTCGAAACCATCGCCATAGAGAAGAAGGGATTCAAGAAGCTCGCTCAATCCCTGTCTTTGCAGCCGGCGATTCCGGACATACGCGTGGATTATCCCGCGGAGATCGAAAAGGGAATCGAGAGAATAAGCTCGATCGTCCCGGAGTCCAGGGCCGGCAAGAGGGGCATAGCGCTCATGTTCCTGTCCAACCCCGACGAGGCTGCGGAATCCATGGCTCCGTTCATTGGAAGGGAAACCGCTCTTGCTGCCAAGGCGGTTGCCCTCGAAGTGCAGGAACGATTCTCCAATCCATTGAACTACATAATCGGGGTCTCGCGTTCCAAGACCGTGGACGCGCTCTTGGACACGGTATTCTTGAGGGACGTCCGGCGGTTGGGCAAGGAAGCAAGGGGTCGCATGAAGCGCAAGTACATATATGGATGGCTCGCCTTCGCATCATTGTCGCTAGCGGCTTATTCCTTGTTCGGCTTCCGGCAGATGGGGCAGTGGGGGTTGCATCCCACTCTGCTTCATCTCATGGCTCTCTTCCTCATCTTCACCGTGATCCCGTACCGCGCCCTCGAGAGGCTGACCACCCATTACATCCTCGGTGTTTTCTTCCTCTTCGAAGTCCTGTACCTCATGTACAAGTTCGTCGGCGTCTTCGGCGCGGGAACCCTGGTCGACTTGATCGAGAACGGGCTTTTCAACAAGGCGTTGTTGCCCGTGATCACTCCGTTTTTCAATCGGATCCTGCCCGTGGATTTCTTGAGCGATCTGCTCGTGGGCAAGTACGGCTTGATATCGAT
>CAYXEN010000081.1:0-12181 GCA_964464035.1 uncultured bacterium
GTGTAGATGCAATCAGGGCGATAAAAATGAGCCGCCCGGATCTGCCGATAATGATCCTTACGGGCCTGCCGCATGATCCCATGGTGGAAGAGGGGTTGAAAGCAGGCGCATGCCGCGTGATTTTCAAACCGGTCACGCCGGGAAAGGTGATCGAATGCATCGAAGAGTTGCTCGGTACGTTCAAACCGGAATCGTGATCATAGGATCATCCACGGGAGGGCCTCCGGCCCTCAGGCAATTGCTCGCGAGCGCGCGGGAGGATTTTCCCGTGCCCGTGGTCATAGTCCAGCACATACCGCCGAGATTCAGCGCGGCTCTGGCCGAAGGACTCGATGAGTGCACTTCACTTCAAGTCAAGGAAGCCGAGAACGGGGAGATCGTCGCTCCCGGGCGAGTGTACGTGGCCCCTGGAGGCAAACACTTGCTCATAGACGGAACTTCATCGCGATTGAAGCGTTTCCTTCTCATAGAAGAGCGCAAGAAACGTCTTTTCATGCCTTCGATAGATGTTACGGCGATTTCAGCCGTGTCGGCGTATGGGGGCAACACGGCCTGCGTCATCCTGAGCGGAATGTCCACCGGAGACGACGGTTTGAGAGGAGCGGAGATCGTGAAAGCGGTCAACGGGCTGCTCATCGTCCAGTCTCCGTCGACGTGCAGTTTGCCGGGGATGCCCAGGGCTGTCATCGAAAAGGATCTCCCGGATGCGGTTCTTCCTCCGCAAAGAATCCTTGCCTATGTGGACGAGAAGCTGGGGCTGAATAAGTCCCCGGTGGATTGACGTCGCCTTCTTGGGTGAAGGCTGCGGCCATCGGCCTCACGTCCGGCGGAACGCCGCCGTCGAGGCGTGTCCGCCGGGGCCATTCTCATCGACGGACAACCTTCCAATGTCCGGGAATCCAAACGTATCCTCTGCGCTTTCCTCTCCATGTCCAGTGGCCGGGTACCCAGACTGCTTTCTTGTTCGGCCGTGCGGGTTTTATCTCCACGCGAAGAGGAGGGGGCGGCGGTTTGACGTAGGTCGTGCAACCGGAAACGGCCAGAGCGGCCGCGAGAAGCATAAGGACAATGAACTTTTTCATGGTCTACCTCCTGGCTGGGAGCGAGCAAACGATGTGCCAAATCGGGGGATGGGGGAGTCGAAGGAGAACCCGAGGCTAGCCGGTCGGCTAATCGTTTGAATCAATATCTTTTATCATCTTGTCGATCAATTTGTAGAGCTCAGATCCCGGTTTGGCGAGAGCGAGGGCATCGGCCAGGGTTTTTCTTGCCTGTACCTTGTCGCCCTTTTTCAAGTGCAGTTGTCCCAGGTGGTACAATGGAGTAGGGTCGTTCGGCGAGTGATATGCGGCCTTCTCGAAGCAGTCTCTTGCTTCTTCCAATTGGTTTACGGTCATGAGTACGGTACCCAAGCCTAGGTATGCTTCGGCGTAGTTTTCCCTTTGATGAACGGCCATGCGATAGCTCGAAGTCGACTCCACGTATTTGCCTTCGTAGAAATAAACGTCTCCCAGGGCCTTGTAGGCCTCCGGCAGAATCGATTTCACCTGAGTGGCCCGCAAGAGAATCTTTTCGGCCTTCTTGAACTCGCTCTTGTTCAGATAGCACAGGCCGATCCCGATCATCGCTTCCACGTTCTTCTCATGACGCGCGTATACCTTCTGGTATTCGGCAAGAGCTTCATCGAACATGTTCCGCTTGAGCAACGTGTAGGCGAGGCCCAATCTCCCTGATACGGAATGAGGGTCGCTCTTGAGCCCGCGATAGAGGTAAGTCGCCGCCTCGTAGAACTTGCCCTGTTTGGCATAGACCCACCCCAGGTAGATGTAGGAATTGTAGAATGACGGCGATACGGTCATGGCGTGGATGAGGATCTTCTCGGCCGCGTCCAGCTTGCCGATTTCCATGAGGAGCTTTCCATATGAAGCCAGAGCTTCTATGAAGTTTGGATCCAGCCGCAGGGCGAATTCGTATTCGCTTTCGGCTGCTTGATAAGCCTCCATGGCGGCGTAGGTTTCGGCGATGTTGAAATGGAGTTGGGGATCTTCGGGGCGATCCTCGAGAGCCTTCTTGAATTCTTCGAGGGCCTCCTCGTACCTTCCCTTGCCGTAGAGGGCGCAGCCGAGGTTCGCATGCACGTCCGGGTCGTCGCTTCTCAAGGCGATAGATTTCTTGAAGTAATCCAGGGCCGCCGTCGTATCGCCGTCTTCGATGGCGTTGACGCCGAGATTATAGTAATGCAATGCAAGATCCTGGCACGAAGCGGCGTAGAGAGCGAACGACAGCAACAGTACTCCCAACCGCTTGCTCTTCAACGTTACCATGGAGATCCTCATTCTGAAAACGGGCTTGGCGACCTTTCATCCGGCGCCGCAACGACTACGGCGAGGCCATGCGGCGGCGGCCCTGGATCGGCTATCGACTCTCAGTCATGCTTGTACTTGAGGGGAAGTACCTTGTGAACTCCCTGAGTCTTTCTCTTGGCGAAATCGAACTTGTATTTCTCGCCCTTTCCGTAGAACGGGCTTTTGTCGTTGTGACATTGATCGACGCAAGTGGTCTTGTCAGGAGGATATACGAGCCCGAGAGCGACCATTTCGCTGGTCTTGAAGTTCTTGTTGCGCAGATCCATGGCGCCCTTCTTCGTGTATTCGCCGCCCGGGCCGTGACACATCTCGCAACCTACGCCGGCGAGCTTGGGAGTCTTATCGATGCTGACGAACCCCCCCTCCTTCTTGTATCCCACCGTGTGGCAGGGAAGACACTTGGGATCATTCGTGTAGTCCTTGGCAGGGTCCAGGCCGGCCAGTTTCTTGGCTTCCGCTCTTTCGTTTGGCTTCAAGACGTCGAAGGCGTTGGCCATCTTGGTCTTCTCCCAGGACTTGTATTCCCGGATATGGCACGCCTTGCACTTCTTGGAACCTACGTATTTTATCTCTTTTTCCGCAGCTTTTTGCGCTTGAAGGGAAGAGCCGACGGCTATGAGGGATAGAGCCGCAAGGCCCATGAAAAACTTGTTGGAAAAGCCATGCTTCATTTTACGACCTCCAGGTTGTTGGTCCTCAGTTCAGCGCGCGAATATATCTGACGATATCCCAGACTTCGCGCTCGGAAAGAACTCCTCCCCATGCCGGCATCTGGTCGGACAACCCCATCGCCCTGCCGCCGCCCATGATCGTGAAGAAAAGATCCACGTCGGCTATGCTAGCAGCAATGTCCGACCCAAGCAAGCTTTTTGGCCTGGGCGTCAGGATGTCCGCCATGGGACCTTCTCCATCGCCGGACTCGCCGTGGCAGGACGCACAGTATTTCGTAAAAAGGCTTCGGCCTTTTTCCGGGTCGCCCTCCTCGCTCTTGCCCCGGTGGAGAAAGCGCATGTAGCTTACGATGTCCCAGACCTCCTGGGGTCTCAGCATGTCGCGCCATTCCGGCATGAACTTGGCGCCGTGCGCGGCGCCTCCGCCTTTTATGATCACGTTATAGAGATCCTTGTCGGTTTTCAGGGACATGTAGTCGTCGTCGCTTTGATCCCTGAGCTTACGTCCCAGGTAACGTGCCTTCCTCCCGTCTCCGCGGCCGTTCCTGCCATGGCATTCCGAGCAATAGGCCACGTAGAGCTTGCGCCCCTCTATGGGATCGCCTTCGACCGGCTTCTGGAAAGAGCGTATGTAGTTGATCAAGGCGAATACTTCCTGCGCAGAGAAGTCGACCTTCATCGAAGGCAGGTAGCGCCTTCCGTGGAACACGCCTTCGGAGCCTCTTATGGCGTCTTTGAGCTCCTTGTCGCTCTTCTTCAGGAGAAAGCCGTTTCGGGTCAGGTCCGTGGGCTTGTTGCGTATGAGCTCGGCGACTCTTCCGTCTCCCTTTCCGTCGGTACCATGGCAGGCCGCGCAGTAGCTCAGATAGAGTTTCTTGCCTTCTCCCGACGGCGTCGCACAGGAGACCCGCGGGATGAGAAGCATCGCCGACAGGAGCGCAGCTGCGAGTAAGCGCATGCTGCAGAGAGAGAATTCTAGCGACGAATCGTTTCCCATTTTCGCGTGTTAAAGGGGATAAGAGAAGCAGGCAAAAGGTTACAAGAGACCCTATTAAACATTAATTGACGATAGTGGGCTTGTCAAGGTGCTTGTGAGCCGGCCGCGAAACGATCCATTCATATATGGAGGATTACAAGGAGTGAAAGGGAGGATATCGGGAGCGAAGTTGAAGCGCAGGATTATGAATGCGGATCAGGCATGGTGCCGGGGCGTGATGACTTCGCCGGTCTTTATCTTTATACGCTTCGTGGCCGAGTGCACGACGAATATCTTCTCATTGTTGCTGCGAGGATCGCCCGGGGTCATGAAAAATCCCAGCTTCTTGGGCGAGAATGTCAGCGTGTAACCGAAAATCACCTCCCCGTCGAAGAATTCGACCATGACTTTCTTGCCCTTGTTGTCGGTGTCGAAGAAACCCTTTCGCTCCCTGTATTCCTCGGGACCCTCGAGCTTCCTGACGAAAAACACCGCCTTGAGCTCACTCAAGTTGACTTCTCGTATGCTCCCGTCCGGTGCAGTGAGATGGAAGGTCGATTTGCTGGGAAAGAAATCCAGCGTGGTGCCCCGCTTCACGGAACCGTCGAGAAAGTGAACCACTATGTTGTTGGTTTTGCGATTTGTCATGGCGTCGCTGTATATGCAACATTTATACCAGCTTCACCCCCGGCCGGATTGAAGAGGCGCCGGTGCGGGCCGAACGGCGGGGGGGGCGAGCCGGGCTATGCGCCGCTATTTTTCCAGCTTTTCGAGCAAGGGCTTGATGAGGTCGATGGGTACGGGAAAGATCAGCGTCGAGTTCTTCTCGGACGCCACCTCCGTCAGGGTCTGCAGGAACCGGAGTTGCAGGGTGGCCGGGTTCTTGCTCAAAATGTTCGCCGCCTCGTAGAGCTTTTGCGACGCTTGGAACTCGCCCTCGGCGTGGATCACTTTCGAGCGCCGCTCTCGTTCCGCCTCGGCCTGTCTCGCGATCGCCCGCTGCATCTCGACGGGCAGATCGACGTGTTTGACCTCCACGAGGGAGACCTTTATGCCCCATGAATCAGTCTGTTCATCGATTATCTGCTGAAGCCTGTGATTGATCGTGTCCCGCTCGGAGAGCAGCTGATCGAGATCCACCTGACCTACGACCGATCGAAGAGTGGTCTGGGCGAGTTGGGTGGTGGCGTAGAGGAAATCCTGCACCTCCACGATGGCCTTGTCCGGTTGCATGACGCGGAAATATACAACCGCGTTCACCTTGACCGATACGTTGTCCTTGGTTATGACGTCCTGGGGAGCTACGTCCATGGCTACTACGCGAAGGCTCACGCGGACCATCCTGTCGATGATGGGGATGAGGAGAACCAGCCCGGGGCCCTTTACGCCCGCAAGTCGTCCCAGCCGGAAGATGACGGCCCTCTCGTATTCGCGGAGTATGCGTATGGCGCTGCTCAGGATCATCACGGCGATGAAGATTAGAACCAGTATGCCTAATTGCACTTAGGTTACCTCCTTTTTTCGTGCGGCTTGACGAAGAGCGTCATCCCGTCTACGGACAGGACGACCACCTTGGTGCCGGCGACGATTCTTCCGTCGCTTCGGGCGTTCCAGTATTCCCCGTGGACGAAAACCGATCCATCGGGGTCTATATCGGTCTTGGCGACGCCGATCTCGCCTACTATTCCCGAGGTGCCCGTGGCCACCTTCCTTTTCTGCGCCCTTATGCCCATGCCTACGGCGAAGATGAAGAACAAGGCGGTGAACACGACGGCGGGTATGATGACGCTTATGGAGACGCGCATGAAAGGAAGCGGCGAATCTATGAACATGATGGATCCTATGAGCATGGCTAGGACTCCTCCCACGGTCAGCAGACCTCCCGACGGTATCTTTATTTCGAGCAGGAACATGATTATAGCGGTGATGATCAGCAACAGGCCAGTATAATTGACCGGGAGGAGCTGGAGAGCGAAAGCGGCCAGGACTATCGCGATGACGCCCACTACACCGGGGAATAACGCCCCGGGATTCTGAAGCTCGAAGAAAATCCCGAATACTCCGAGCAGCATCAGGAGGTAGGCTATGTTCGGATCCGAGATCTTCGAAAGGAGCTTTTCCCTCCAGTTGGGAGGGACTTCCCGTACTGAGGCCCCGGCCGTGGCGAGCACGACCGTCTCGCCGTCCAGATCTACCTTCATGCCGTCGAGCTTCGCCAGGAGATCGTCGAGATCGGAAGCAATGATTTCGATCACTCCTTCCGCCTTGGCTTCCTCGGCCGTGGAGGATATGCTCTCCCGCACCACTTTCTCGGCCCATTCGGTGTTTCGGTTTCTTTTCTTGGCAAGGCTCCTGGCATAGGCAGCGGCGTCGTTCGTAATTTTTGCAACCATCTCCTCGTCCATTTTCCCTTCGCCTAGCGCAACCGGGTGCGCCGCGCCTATGTTGGTTCCCGGGGCCATCGCCGCGATGTGCGAGGCGAGGGTGATTATCGCTCCCGCGCTGGCCGCTCTGGCTCCTGGAGGGTACACGTAGACGACGACGGGGACGGAGCTCGACAGGATATCCTTTATGATGCTCCGCATCGAGGCATCCAGCCCTCCCGGGGTGTCCATGGTAACGATCAGGCAGGCTGGTTTCGAACTCCATGCTTGTGCCAGCACGCGGTGGAAGTATTCCTTGCTGATCGGGCCGATCGGCCCGTTCAAGGAGCTCGTCAGTACGAGCCGGGCCGGGGATGTCTCAACCCCTTTCCTCGCCGGTTCTTCGATGCTGTCGGGACCCGTGGAGGCCGCGCGGAGCGCGGAGGGCGCGAGAAATGCAGTGGAAAGAGCGATGAGGAAGAACGAGACTATATTGAAGGCTCTTGCCTTGTCCATGGCTTTTCCAGGCCGCGAGGGCGGTTCGCTAATTTTCGCTTGCAACATCTTGTCCTCTGTCCTATACTAGCTCATTCCATAAGGTATAGCAAGGAGATGAAGCTTTCGAAAACGTCTTGCTTCTAAATGCTTCCTTCGAGCCTCTCAATGTCATCAATTGGAGAAGGGCATTGAGGCTCGTCTTCGTCGGCAAAGTGGAGGTCGTCGAGGAAACGGAAAACACCGTTCGTTCGGTGTCCCTCGCCGTAAAGGTCCCCTCTGTGGTCAGGTTGTTGCGCTTCGTCAGCTTCAAGCGGAGCGAAGTCAAGTTTTCCCGGCAGAACATCTATGCCAGGGACAGGTTCCAGTGCCAATACTGCGGAAAGAAGCTCAAGACCGAGGATCTGACCTATGACCACGTGATCCCAAGGTCCAGGGGCGGCAAGACGGAGTGGGGGAACATAGTCACGTGCTGCATCGCGTGCAACCGCAGGAAAGGCGGCAGGACGCCCCTCGAAGCCGGTATGAAGCTCATCAGAACTCCGACCAAGCCGGTTTGGCTTTGGGGATTCCATGCCCGCTTCTCCCCGCATTCAGCCCCCGAATCATGGCGCGATTACTTGTATTGGAATGTCGAGTTGGTGGAATGAATCGCCGACTTGATTCTATTTGACCGGCGCCCTCACCGCTCTGAGCAGCCCTTTCGATACAGGCGCGATGAGCCAATGATGCCGAAAGTACTTCTTGACTACTGAGGCTTTGACCGGCTTGCGTTTCGCCAGAGGGGTTCGAAAACTGATCCAGCCTCTGATGTACCCTGCGAGATTGTAGTAAGAACAAGAGAGGCTTCTTTTCCTCATTCCTCTCCATGCGTATCGGGAACACGTCCAAAAAGCCAGCAAGGGAAGAGACCACCATGGAAAGTGCTTTATGTGAAACCAGGCTTCATTCCTGGCCCCGATCCAGCCGGTACGTTTCCAGGATCTGTGCTTTTTCGATTCACGGTGATAGGCTGTTATTTGCGGGCAATAAACGACACGCCACCCTGCGTTCAGGACCCTTATGCTGAGATCGTACTCGTTGGCGTAGATAAAGAAATCCTCGTCGTAGTCGCCGACGGATTCCAGAACCTCGCGTCTTATAGCCGCTCCGCAACCCCAAAAAGTGACCCAATCGCCTTCCGGCCAGGCACTGGTGAAGTCCCTCCCCTTTATCGGGTTTACGATGCGAAAAGCTATTATCCCGATATTCTTGTCCGTGTCTTGCGTGAAGACTTCCAGCGCCTTCTCTATTGCATCGGGGGCGGGGTGGGAGTCATCGTCAAGAACGATGACGTATTCGCCCTTTGCATTACAGAAGCCCACGTTGTACCCGTAGATCCCCTTGTTACTGGGCAAGCGTATCAGGCGCGCTTCGGGGAAATCGCATCGGACCATGCGGCACGTGTCGTCGGTGGATGCATTGTCGACCACTATTATCTCGTAGTTGCGGTACGTGCTTTCGGAGATTCGTTTGAGTGTTTCTTCGAGTTCCGATCTTCGGTTCCAAGCGAGAATGACGATGCTCACCAAAGGCGCGGTTGTATGCTTGGATTCACGGGTGTCGCAGTCGTTTTTCGAGCTCGTCGGCAGGGTTTTTCCTTCCATATTCAGGCTTCAACCTCCTCTATCGCCGGTATGCCGCGTTCGGGCGCATATCCGATAGTGGGTTCCAGACGTCCCTCAAGGATTCCGTCCACCACTTCCACCCCCATCATGACCGAATGATCCATGTTTGCTATTTCATAGCGCCAGGCGCCGAATCTTCCTCTGGAGTAAATCCCTTTTGCGTGAAGAACCGGCTGTATACTTGCCAGGGCCTTGTCGCGTTCCAAGGTGGGAACGGGATAAGCATAGTCGATTTCGTGGAGCCACCTCGAGACGATGAGGTTCTTGTCCCCGGTCTTGAGGAGACCGCACCGCACAAGGCCGTCGATGGTCCGATCCACCAAGTCCGCTTTGTTCTCCGGTCTGTACTCGGAATACGAGATTTCGCATAGAAAAGACGAGTAACGCCCCGAATCCCCGTCAGGAACGTTCCAAGGAGAATAGTACGAAAGGTTGGTCACCCGATAGAAAGGAGCGTTCCTTTCCGGAAAGTACATCCAGCACCTGGTCCCTTCAGTCGGCTTCTTCACACCGATACCCACGGCGTAGACACTGTTGTGTTTGAGCTTTGCAGCTTGCTTCAAGAGCGAAGGCTTTTCCGGCCGGATCGCCCTGACCAGGCGGTCGAGTGGAATGGTGCTTATCAGAATGTCGTAGTGGTCTTTCGACCCATCGGAGAAGCGAAGGACCCGGGAATCGACGTCTATCGCTACGAGTTCTTTGTGGAATGAAAGGTGTTTTTCGACATACGGAACGAATGCATCGAATAAGCCGCCGGTGCCGCCTTTTTCAGGGTACTTGAAGGTGCTGTTCGGCCCCCAGCCGACATCATCTTTTTTCAACAGGACGTTTTCCAGGATTCTTTCAAAATCTATCACGCTCACCCTTTCCGCTATCCAGTTCTTGTCCATGAGCTCCGGGGGAGTGGCCCATACCTTGTAATTGTAGGGGAGCATGAAGAGGTCGGCTATGCCATCGCCGAAAGTCGCCAAGATCCATTCCCGGAAATTCCTGTTTTCTTTGCATTGCTTTCTTGCTTTGTACAAACCTTCCAGACACCTCAAGATTTCCTCTGCCGGCAGGTAGCGTATGTTGTTTTGAAAGGGGTAAGGGATCCACCGGTCCAAGAGGCGTATCCAGCTTTCACGGATCCGTTGCGTGTACTTGTTTCTCAGGAGTTTCTCGACGAGGTCGTCGAAATACCGGTAATGTGAAAAAACGACGTGGCCGCCTTGATCCCAAGTGAATCCTTCTTCATCGGTGAAAGAAGCGGAGAGTCCTCCCACCCTCCCCGTGCGTTCGTATAATCTCCAGTCGTCATATCCCTTTTCTTGCAGCCGGTACGCGGCACCGAGCCCCGTGGGGCCGGCTCCCAATATTCTTATCCTCTTTTTCATCGTTTCCTCCATTTGATCATCATCTTGATCCTGCTCATGTCCTCTTCGTCGATGCCTCTCAACAGGTAGAGAGCGGGGAAGTAGGTTGCCACGCCCGCCGTGATTCGCATCAACACATGCAAATCGGACAGGCGAAGAACAACGAGCCCCATGATGGAAGCGGCGATCGCCTGCTTGAGAAGCGGCCGCGTGAAACCAAGGGGTACAACCTTGCGGAATTCCTTGAAGACGGTCGCAAAAACGACAAGCTCGGCGAAAACGGTTGTGAGGGCGGCCGCCGTCATTCCGTAGCGGGGTATGAAAATGATGTTCAAGACGATGTTCGAAACGGCGCCTATGGACACCGCCTTGAGATAAGTTTTCTGCCGATCGCAAGCGAGCAAGGAGTTGCCGTAATGGAGGCTTATCCAAATTATCGGAATGTTCCAGATGAGTATCTGCAAGGGAAGGGCGCTCTCCTCGTATTGGCTCCCGTATATCATGTGGATGATCGGGCCCGCGAGAACGAATCCGCCGATGCTGATCGGTATCGCGACCATGGAGGCGAGCTTAGAGCTCCTGGAAAGCAACGAGAGCAACCTCTCATGAGATTCCACGTAGAGACGCGAGACGTTGGGGAATATGGTCATGAAATAATAGATTCCGAACATGTTGATCATGGTGATCAGTTTGTAGGTGGCGTTGTAGTAACCTACCGTCCGCTCGCCTTGCGTGAGTCCCAACATTATCATGTCGAAGCTCATGTAGATCTGTATGAGGATGTAGCTGGTAGCCATGGGGACGCTTTCGCGAAATATTTCTTTCCATGCCGCTGCATTGAAACTGAGCGAGAACCTGCGGGTATTGCGAAAATACACGCTGAAGAGCAGGGCGGCGCCCAGTAGCCCGGCAGCCAATTGGAGGGTCGCGACCCGGAGTACGTGCCCGGAGTCATGGACGAGCAGGAATACGGCGAGTACATAACCCGATTGCTGGACTATCCGCCTTCCCGCGATCCATTCCATCTTTTCGATTCCCTGAAAAACCCAGTTCAGATTGAAGGCCAACTCGAACAATCGGATTCCCAGAATGAGGATCGCTGCCTTCACGATGAAAGGCTTGGGGAGAAAGACGACGAGGAGAACGAGGAGGGCGTACGCGAGCGCGGCCAAGAGCAAGCGCATCGTCACTATGTTGTTCACGTAGAAATGCAGTCTCGATGGATGCCTCGCGGTCTCTCTGGCGCCGTAGGTATTCAGGCCTTGATTGATGAGAAGTTGAAAGTAGGCGAAAGTCGCTTGAGCGAAACCAATGATCCCGAACCCTTCCGTGGTGAGAGTACGAGCGACATAGGCCGTCGATACGAAAGCCAGCAGCTTGCAGAGGAGGTTGGATGTGCTCAAGGACAGGAAGTTCTTTGCGATTCTCTTCGTCGTCGGCAGATCGTTGTCCGCCCACCGCCCGGGAACGGCATCCAGGTCACTCCCGGGACGGGGATCGTCACATTGCGACAAGGAAGTGCCTCCAGTGGAGGCGTGCATCTTCTCGACGTCCGATTGCACCGTCGGGCCTTCCTGCTCAAGAGCCCGGTCTATCTTGGGATGCAAAGCTTCTTTCATGGATCCATGCGCCGGAAAACCATCTGTCAGGTTTGCCTGGGAAAAGCGGGTTCTCTAGCAAAGCTTTTCTGGGAAATGCCGACAACAAAATCGACCGCGCCTTCTTGACATCAGTCGGCTCATCAGGGAGAGAACATGCAAGCAAGAAGATTGCCCCGCCCGCCGAGACGGGGTAGATAAAAGGGCGCCGGTAACGAATAGTGGTTTAATCAGTTATGGTGCAGCTCCCTGGTGCGGGCGGAGCTCGGCTGGAGGGGGGAAGCGCAAAGGAGGCAATAATTTCCCAAGGAAAAGGAAATTAGAGCTGAGGGCTCCTTGTGGAAAGCCAATGCCGGAGGAGGGAGTCGAACCCTCATGGACCAAAGGCCCGGGGGATTTTGAGTCCCCTGCGTCTACCAGTTTCACCACTCCGGCATCTTTCTCTTCATGCGACAATGTTAAGTAAGATTCCTTGCTTGTGTCAAGTCGAATGGGGTTCGGGAAGGGGTGAAACCAGGCGAAGCGCCGCTTCGCCTCCACGTCGCGCAGGGTGGGAGGCAGGCCGGCATTTGTTCTTGACTGGCGATGTTCATTTGTTATCCTTTGTCCGCGTGGGGTTGTAGCTCAGCTGGGAGAGCACTTGTCTGGCAGACAAGAGGTCACGGGTTCGATCCCCGTCAACTCCACCAT
>CAYXEN010000082.1:0-11791 GCA_964464035.1 uncultured bacterium
CGGCTCGACGGCGGAGTGCCCGGGATCGCCCGCGTCCGATCGATGGCACAACGGGGAAGGCGGCTGCATGGAAGAGCAGACATGTAAATGCTCGAGGGCGACTCCGAAGCGCGCGATGATTGAATCATCGGCGCGCGAGGACGCCGGAGCGAGAGAGCATGTCGGGGCTGGCAAGAAATCGGAGCGCCGACAGGACCCGCGGTGTCAGATCAGTTTTTCCATCTGGAGATACGCTCGGAGACTCCTGAGGTGCGCCCAGGTATCCACCTTCTTGCGTGGATCGCGCAACAAAAACGCCGGGTGATAGAGAACCATGAACCGAATCGAGGGAAAGCGAGCCAGCTCGAAGAACCTCCCCGCCTCTTCCTCCATCTTGACTTCGTGCCTCCCGGGATCCAGGCACTTGAGCGCAACCGCTCCCAGCAGAATCACCACCTTGGGCTTGACCAGCTTGATCTGTTTCTCGAGAAACGGGAAGCACGCATCGACTTCGTCCTTCGTCGGCGACCTGTCCACTTCCGGCTTGCACTTGACCACGTTCGTGATCAAGAGATCCCGGTCCGAATCCATCGATATCGCGGCGAACATCCTGTCCAGGAGCTCCCCGGCCCGTCCCACGAAGGCTTTGCCCGTCTGGTCTTCGTTCTCGCCGGGCCTCTCGCTTATCACCATGATCGCGCTGGAACTCTCTCCGCGATCGACCACGATCTTGTTCCGGCTGTAGCAGAGCTGGCAACGCCTGCAGTTGTATTCCTTCAGACGCCGCGAGAACGAGGCATAATCCTCCGCATTCAAAATCTCGTTCAGTTCCGTATCGAAGAGATCGATCTGCATGATCATTCCAGGCCGCCATCGCACCCGCCGACGAACAGAGTCATAATAAATATAATTATGAGATATTGCAATATATTTCCTTTGGATCCGATCGACCATTCTTGCTTTCCGGGCGGTGACTGGTTAATATTTCCCCATGATATTCCACCAGATCAAGGCAGGGGGAGACAGGAATTTCGCTTATCTTGCGGCCGACGCCCCCGGCGGCAAAGGGGCGCTCTTCGACCCTCCTCCCGACGAATCGCTGTACCTTCCGCTGCTCGACGACGCTCGAATCGAACTCCTGTACATAATCGCCACGCACGGCCACGGTGACCACACGTGGGGCATTGCCCGCGCCAAGGAGCTCACATCGGCCAAGACCGTTCTCAGCGATAAGAGCGGTGAGCGTGCCGACATCGCCGTCTCCGACGGCCAAACGCTGCCTCTCGGGACCTTGAGCATGCAGTTCATTCACACTCCGGGCCATACCGAGGATTCGATGTGCATTCTCGCCGGCGACAAGCTCATCACCGGAGACACGCTCTTCGTCGGTAAAGTCGGGGGAACCGACTTCGGACAGGGCGCCAGAAGGGAATGGGACAGCATCCGCAACAAGCTCCTCACGCTCGGTGATCACATCGAAGTCTATCCCGGGCACGATTACGGGGTGCGTCCGTCATCCACTATTGGAGAGGAAAAAAGATCCAACCCGTTCATACTCCGTGAAACTTTCGAGGATTTCGTCGATCTGAAGAAGAACTGGCTTCGATACAAGCAAGAGCACGGAATAGACTGAGCTCGAACTATTTCTCTCCCCCGAGAATCCCGTTCGATCATTCACCCTCCTCCGGACCGATGCGCAAGTCTGCGGCACACTACTTGCACGACCCATTATTCGCCAAGAGCATTTCATTTGTGTTTCAATGAGTTACAAACCTGTTGGCGGGTCATGGACAAAATTCTTTCCACCCAAACCGGAAAAATTCGGGCATTCAAGTCGAATCTCGTCGATTCCATCGAGCAGAGTAAAGAGAGAGGTTGCAACCTGAGGAGCATCCAGGAGGTGTCCGCCCGATTGATCGAGGCGTTCGACACTCTCTTGAGTACCTGCGAAAAAGTGGAAGAGCAAGGCGAAGAAGCTTTCCGCGGGATGCTCCCCCAGTTCGAAACCGCATACATGGAATGGAAGGAGCTTGATTCGTTTGTCCGCGACACGCTGCGCTCGGCCTATCTTGGGCACATCCCTTCGAGCAACCTCGCCCTGGATGAAATCCAATCTTCACTCGAAAAACGAGTCGGCAGACGAATAACCGCCAGGTACGCCGAACTGCAAGTCAGGTGGGCGAAGCATCTGGAATCCTGTCCATGGGATGCTTTCCTGAGCGGCGTGGCACGGCACGTCGAGATGGCGGAATTCGAGGAACGACTCGAATCGCTTCGCAGGGGCGACGACTTCGATTGCGAGGAAGCCGCCCAGAAACTGACCAGCGACCTGAGGCATCTCCTCAAGATCCATCTCGAGACAAGCGATGACGCGAAGGAGGCGGCCGAGATCGGCGAAGCACTTTGGAAATGGCCAGAAGTCGTCATAGTAAACGACTTCTGGAACAGCGGGCCCGGCGAAAAGCTCCTGGACACGCTCGTGTCCAAAGCTTCGAAATCCGCCTCGGGATTCGCGTCGGCGAGGAGATTCTTCGACGAGCATACCCTCAAGACGGGCGCCGTGGAAAGAATCTTGGCAACAGTCAAACAATCCGCCCCGGGCGAAAAAGCGAGGCTTCTCAGGTGCCTGGTTTTCCACCCCGACCAGTCGATACGCCGATATGCCGTGACCAACATCGATACGCCCTCGTTCTGGCGCAGCCTCGTTCCCGCAACGATGCCGTGCGCATCGATCCTGAGCATGCTGGAGAGGATCATCGGCTCGAAATCCTACGACGACAACGCGCGCAAGATATTCTTCGACACTGTTTACAAGCGCCTCTTCTCGCTCACCTCCCGCTCCGACGTCCTCTATGCCCGCGGCATCGTGAGGATCTTCTGTAAGCTCGACTTTTTCCTCGAGGACGCGTACTTCGAAAAACTGATGAAACTGGTGGATTACCTGGAATTCAAGGAGAGATACTACAAACTGGACAAGACCTTCCTCGAGGAGCATCTCGCGAAACTCCGGGAAACCAAGCAGAAAAAAGGCAACGTAGGCTCCGAAGAACCCGATTTCGGGCGGATTCCCCCGGTCATATTACGCAAGCTCGCAAGGGACGGGCACTACTGGTTCGAGCTGGCGTCCCACCCCGTCTACAAGGTGGCAGTCGAAACCGTCCCCTACATAAACACCCAGGACAGGGCCCTGCGCATAGCGACGCGCAGGGGCGTGAACCAGGAAGTGCTTCGCGCCGTGGGCAAGAAGAAGTCCTTGTTCGCAACGAGAACGAACAAGCTGGCCCTGCTCAGCAACCCGCATACGCCGCCGACCGTATCCATGGAGTACGTCCCCGACCTGGCGAAGAGCGACATCGAGATCCTCCTTCGCACAAGCACGATACACCCTGAACTTCGCAACTTCCTTCGCAAGAAAACCCATTCCTGAATTCGTGCTTGCAAATTCCTCCCGGCTGAATTAGCTTATCACTTCGATTGCTCGAATCGATTGCGAGCCCGGCCTTGTTCATACAAAGGGAAGAGGAAAATGCATCTTAGATCGGTTTTCATGCTTTCCATGGTATTGCTCGCTTGCGCGGCGGTTGCATCGCCCGCGGCGGGACACGACTTGTCGGCGGAGCACGGAACGATTGCACTGGCCGCCGGAGGGGCGCAATCACTCGGATCACCCGCGCCAGCCGGTCACGAACCCGGAGCCGAGACGGAAAAGCCCTTGGAACTGGGCAGCAAGCTCGCCCTCTGGTGGATCATCCCTTTCGCGGGAATTCTCCTGTCGATAGCGCTCTTTCCGTTGATAGCTCCCGGATTCTGGCACAATCATTTTCCCAAAGTTTCGGCTTTCTGGGCGGCTCTGTTCGCCTTGCCCTTCATGATCGTTTTCAAGGGCGAAGCGATCCTTCACATCCTCGAGATATATTTCCTCGATTATTTCCCCTTCATAATCCTTCTCTGGGGTTTGTTCACCATATCGGGGGGAATATTCGTGCGGGGAACACTCAGCGGCTCCCCCGCCCTGAACCTTCTCCTCATCCTGATCGGGAGCTTCCTGGCGTCATGGATCGGAACGACCGGAGCCTCCGTCCTCCTCATCAGGCCCCTTCTCAGGGCCAACGCATGGCGGCGATACAAGGTTCACACCATAGTCTTCTTCATATTTCTCGTGAGCAACATAGGCGGCTCGCTTACGCCGCTCGGTGATCCGCCGCTGTTCCTCGGATTCCTTCACGGAGTCCCGTTCTTCTGGACGTTCAAGCTCTTCCCGGAGATGGGCTTCCTCGCCGTGGTCCTTCTGAGCTTGTTCTTCGTCATCGACAGTTATTACTATCGCAGGGAGGATCGAAGAGAAGCCAAAGTGAAGAAGGAGCCCCTAAAGATAGAGGGTGCGCACAACGTGGTCTTCCTCGCCGGTATAATAGGGGCCGTGCTGATGAGCGGGCTCTGGCACCCGGGATCCTTCACATTACTCGGGGTACACATGAGTCTCGAAAGCATCCTCAGGGATGTCATAATCATCATGATGGGATTGTTGTCACTCAAGACGACCCGTCCCGAGATCCATGAAGAGAACGAATTCACGTGGTTCCCGATAAAGGAAGTCGCGTATCTCTTTGCGGGTATATTCATGACGATCATCCCCGCCTTGGCCATATTGAGGGCGGGAGAAAACGGAGCCATGGCCGGCCTCATGAAATCCATGAATACGCCGAGCAACTACTTCTGGGCTACCGGAATGCTCTCGAGCTTTCTCGACAACGCTCCCACGTACTTGACGTTCTTCAGCACCGCTCTCGGCAAGTTCTTCAGCGGGGTTCCCGAGAGAGAATCCGTCCATATGCTCATCGCGTCCTATCCGATCTACCTCAAGGCCATCTCCTGCGGTGCGGTATTCATGGGTGCGAACACGTACATAGGCAACGCCCCGAACTTCATGGTCAAGAGCATAAGCGAAGAGGCGGGGATACGAATGCCGAGCTTTTTCGGCTACATCCTCAAGTATTCCCTGCCGATTCTCATTCCGTCGTTCTTGTTGGTGACCCTCGTTTTCTTCAGATGATGAAGGGAGGCATCCATGGGTTCCAAGTATTATGAAATCGTCCTAGACGGCGACGAAAAAATCTCACGCGCCTACATCAAAGGTTTCATCCTCGGCAAGGGGATCAAGAGCGGAATATACTTCTGCAGCGAACACGATATATCCTCGGGGCATCTCAAAGACCTGATTCATCGCTTCGGAACGAAGCGTATCCTCTGCCGCGCCGGCTTGAGAGCAACGATCATTTCCGCCCTGCAAAGGGCCCCGGAGGAACTGGGATTGCAGATAACCAGGGACGACCCCATCAAAGCGGTCTCATTCAAATTCAAATTCGACACTTCCAGCCGAAAGGTGGCGGGCCGGCTGAAGCGCTTGTTCAATCTCCTTCCCCGGGGATTGAAGCTGGCGGAGTTCGACCCCGAAGAAGAGATCCATCCCGAGGCCAAGGGAGTCGAGGGATACGCACCCATGCACGAGTACCGCTATCGCGCCAAGGGGCTGATCGAAGGAGACGTGGAACAAGCCATCTTGTTTCACTCCCGCTTGAAGAGAAACGAATTCGTCGACGTAGGCGAGATGCATTTGTCCTTCTGAAACGAAGACCGGTGGCGCCGGCCCTTCAACACCTTGAACCAATATTGGTTACACGACAACCTTTCCCGCCCCGGCGGCAACCCGCCCCCCACGCCGTCACGCGACGATCCCTGTGCATCTCGTGGAATGAATAATGCTTGGAACAATCGAGAGGCGCGGAGTTCTTGACACGCAAAAGCACTTATCCTAGGATTGCAATCGATGCCCAGCGAGAAAACCAAATTACCGTTTCTGTTACGCGCGATCGGATTGGCCTTGATCATTATCGGGGCTGTCCTCACGCAACACAGGGCCGGAGATTGGTTCTTCCGCTCCGAGGAATTCGAACCCAGATTCGCCCCCCTGCTCGTCGCTTTAAGGATAGGAGCCGCCCTGGCGGGATTTTTCATCTTCGCGCTTGCGGGCAGGATGGGAAGGGCCGTTTCCGCGAGATGGACGACCATGTCCGAACCCTCGAAGCTGACTCTCGTCACCTTCGTTCTGGTGCTCGCCGGTTTCACCGTTTACGTCCTGAGCGTCCTCCTCAAACAGAACATGGTTTTCATAGAGAGCATCTCTCCCTACGAGTCCAAGTTCAAGTTGCTGGGTTTCGAAATAAACATCGTTCTCGACGAAATGCTGACTGCTGATTTCATAACGTGCTTCTTCTTCGCCATGGCCGGGACAGTGAGCGTATCCATGTATACGCTGCATCGTCTCGGCATCGCGAAAGGATCCGAAGAGGGAAAGGACGCCACCCGCACCATGTGGTTGATCTTTTCTGCTGCCTTCTATTATCTCGCTCTCGATGAATTCTTCGGGATACACGAGTTCATCGGCCACAACTTTCCACTCATCGACCGAATAAGCTTCACTCAGCACCCGGACGACGCGGTGATACTATCCTATTTCTTCGTCGCCATGGTGGTCTTGATTCGTTATCGCAAGTACCTCATGTCTTTCAAACCGGGATTGACGCTGCTCGTGATCGGCATATTCTTCCATGGCGTTTCCGCACTGGCCGACCCGTTCCTGAATTCCACTTTCCTGGAAGAAGGATGCGAAGCCATAGGAATGATCTTTTATTTCGGGGCGATGTCCCAATACGCTCTAAACGAGATCCTCGCCATAAGGAGGGCACGAGAGGCGCATTCACCGGCAGGATCCTGATCGCACGGAACGATCCCGGAAGACGGCCAAGCACAGCGGCCGCCCGACACCTGGATGATATGCAATTTACGGGAATCAACTTCTTTCTTTTTCACTTGGTGAACGGCCTGGCGGGGCACTCGTGGGCCCTGGACAACCTGGTGGCGCTGATCGAACAGAACGACCTGGTGAGAGGCGCCTTGATAGGTGGATGTTTCACGGCCGCCTGGTTCAGAAAGGCGGACGAATTCGAGGTCGCCCGCTTTCGCCGCACGCTTCTTGCAACCCTGGTGTCCGCCGTCCTCGTGTTGACGGTTACCAAGTCCATCTCGCACAGCGTCTTCTACCCGCGGCCGTACATGCTATCGAAGCGCATCTATCACCTCGAGGGATCCGAGCTCAAGGAATTCGAGAGAGTCCGATTCAACCTTCCGCTCGATGACGCGAGCAAGCAGCTGTACGAGAACTACACCAACGGCCGGATAACAGTCAATCATCTCGGGACCTTTCCCAGTGACAACGCAGGATTCTTCCTGGTGATATCTCTGGGAGTATTCTTCGCCTACAGGTTCGCAGGTACATTGGCGCTCCTGTGGACCGTGATCCTGATCCTGGGCGCGAAAATCTATTCGGGCATGCACTTCCCCGTGGACGTCCTTGGCGGCGCGTTGGCGGCCGCGCTCGGGTTCTTCCTGGTGAGGCTCATCGCCGAGCGTCCCTTGAAGAAGCTCTTCCACGCGGCGGCGCAATGGACGATCGAGCACAGGACCATCTCGAGCGCGCTCGTTTTCATCGTCGCTTTCGAGATCGCCAGCTCGCTCGGGCACTTGTATCCGATCCTAAGCTTTGCGAAGATCATCGTTAAGCACGTTTTGTCATTCGTATGAAAACCGGAACCCACGTATATGCAATGCTATTTCTCTTGCCTGCCTTGGCCGCGTTGTCTTCGTGTCTCTCGCAACAAGAACCATTCATCGTGGTTCTGGACGATGCCTATTCACTGAGACTCCTGGCGACGAATGAAGACGGTTTCGCCGCTCCCGACGGACTGCTCCTTCTCCCCGGCGGCGAGATCGTCCTTGCGGATGAAGTCGGCTCCGCCGTATCGATATGGAAAGACGGCATGGTGACCCGGTCCTTGTGCAACAGCACTTCGGGGATCATTTCGCCGGAGGACCTGGTCAGGGATGCAAACGACGACATATATTTCACCGATGACTCGGCGGGCGGACTGTGGCGCATCGACGCAGCAGGGAAACTCGATCTCGTAGCCGGCCCCGAGGACGGACTATTGTCGACCGAGGGGATAGCTTCGGCGCCCGACGGGACCATTCTCGTGGGCGACGGCAAGCAGCACAAGATCTTCCGGGTGACTCGCCGGGGAGAAGTGACGGTCTTCGCCGGCGAGGAATATCACATAGAAAAAGCCGAAGCCATGGCCTTCGACGAAAAAGGGAACCTTTTCATTGCCGACGACGAGAGCGACGTCGTCTACGAGATCTCGTCCGATGGAATACTCCGGCACGTCATCGACGGCGACGACGGATTGCAGGCGCCTGAATCCATGTGCTATCGAAACGGAGTCATCTACTTGACCGACGACGCGGCGGGCGAGGTTCTCGGTTACGACTTGGCCGCTGGGAAACTGCACATAATAGCCGTCTTCCACGGCGTCCTGCACCGCGTACAGGGGATCACCGTCGACGAGCAAGGAAACATTTTCGTAACGGTTCACGATTGGCCTCCCAAGGAGAGTTACATATTCGTTCTCGAACGCAAGTGACCTCGACCTTCGAGCGAATCAACATCATGGATTCCGGCAAGAAAGATCTTTACAAGAGCGGCGAATACACGAAGTACTTCGCCCCCGAGAGAAAGGACTTCCCCTTCGCCGACACGTACGAAGAGAAGAAGAACCTCATAGTGGAAAGGCTTGCATCGGGGGGGAGAAAGATCCTCGACCTGGGAGGTGGAAGAGGCCGAATCTCCCTGCCTCTATCGATTCGGAACCGGGTCGTCATGGCCGACCTTTCGATGAAGATGATCGAGGAAGCCATCGACAGAGAAGTCCCCGGCGACAGGACGGACGGCTCGATCGAGTATATCTGTTGCGACGCCGAGAATCCTCCGTTCTTGAAGGAGTCCTTCGACGTCCTCCTGGCCATCGACCTCCTGCCGCACGTAAAGGACATCGGCGGCTGCTTGCAAGGCTGCTTCGATCTCATCAGGCCCGGCGGCGAAGCGGTCATAGACAATTCCAACAGCGTGCCTTTCTGGATGTTCGCCTATCCCGAGTACGTGGACTGGAAGCGCCACCCGGTCAAGTTCGTCCGCACTTTCATGCACGGCGGCGTCCTGCCCAATTGGGCGGACCGGATCACACATCTCACCAAGGATGCATTCGTCTCACACCTGCGGTCCGCCGGTTTCATCATCGTCGACTTCGTCGAGCTCGGCCCATCCTACTGTCCCAAGTGGCACCTGGCTTTTTGCAGGAAACCAAGCCCATGAGAATACTGCTCGTCTCGGCTGAATATCCTCCCGAATCCCCGGGCGGGCTGGGGAACGCCACGAGGAACCTCGCCCTGGGACTCAAGGCTTGCGGAGCGCACCCCTTCGTTCTCTCTTCCAGCAGGAGGCCGAGCGGATCGCATGAAGAAACCTACAGCGAAGAGATGGACGACGGCGTCCCCGTCTTCCGGATAAACTACGCTCCCAAACGCTTGAAGCGGGAGCCGAGTTGGTTCTGGCGCTTTCATGATTTCTACCTTCCCGCCGATTGCCACCGTTACAGCCGCCTGGTCGGCGAAGCATGCTTCACCCTGATCCGGAGGCTGGAAATCGACGTCGTCCAGTTTCCCGATTACAAAGGCGAAGCCTATCATTTCACGAGGCGGGCGAATTTTCCCACAGTCATCCGCCTTGCCACGCCGCTGTACATGGTGAAGAAGATCAACCGGAGCGCCACGCCCGCGCCGGACGACCGCCCCGGCACGTTCGAAGGAACGGCCGAACGCTTGATGCGTCATATCGAATGCGAGGCGATAAAGCGGGCGTCCGCCCTCGCGTCTCCCAGCGCCAGCCTCGCCCGTCTGGTGGCCGAAGACATCGGCGCCGTCCCCGAGACGGAAATCATTCCGACCGGCATAGACATCGACATGTTCAAGCCTGCAAGAGCGACCGATGTCGCCGCATTCAGGCGCTCCCTCGGCCTGGGGGAGGGCCCGGTGATAGTCTTCGCAGGGAGATACGAGTACCGCAAGGGGATCCACGACCTCGTGGACGCGATGAAGCTCATCCGGGAAAGAATCCCCGTGTCCAGGTTGGTCCTGGCCGGGGGAGACACGGAAACGGCTCCGGGCGGCGGATCCATGAAAAAGCATCTCGAAGAAAAGACGAGATCCCTCGGACTCCAAAGCCAGGTCGTATTTCTCGACCGCGTCCCGCATGACCAGCTCATCCTCTTGTACTCGCTCGCAACCGTCTTCGCCGCACCATCCCTCTATGAGAATCTCGCGAACACGATCCTCGAGGCCATGGCCTGCGGTGCGCCCGTAGTCAGCACGACGTCGGGAGGAGCGCCGGAAGTCATCGATATCCCGCAAAACGGAATGCTTGTTGCACCGGGTGACACGGAGGCGCTGGCCGGGGCGATACTCGAATTGCTCTCAGACCCCGACCGTTGTAAGATGATCGGCGAAAACAACCGCAGGAAAGCGCAAGAGAGGTTCTCGCGGCGGCGGATGGCGGCGGACTTTCTCGTACTCTACGAGCGGGTTCTCTCCAGGACGCGATAACGGAATGGAACGGAATGCAGGATCTGATACTTTTTCTCAGTAACTACGCGAACCCCCACAAGAACCTCGTTGCAGCCACGATCGCTTGGATGGCCGGGGAGCGCGGGTTCACCTTCGACGTCTACTACGACGCCTTCCGCCTGGGAGATCACTTCGGGGGCGGGCCGATCGAAGCGGCCGAGAAAGGGAGAGCGTTCGGGAGCACGGCGACCGGATATCCGCACATGGAAGCTTTCCATCGACTCGCGGCCGCATACGACTGCCGGATCATCACGATGGACGGAGCGTTCTTCCGGCCGGTGATCGAGGCTTTGCGGATGCCGATCATAGCCGAATGCCTCGACCCCGTCGAGATCATCCGCCAGGCGGCGAACTTCCTCGACATGCCGTTCCCGGGCAAGCTGTTGATATGCGGCGCTTCATCGGGGGAGGACGGTTACCTCTACCCGTTGATCCAGCGGGAAAAAGCGGCGGCGGTTCACGTCTCCGGCGCCCCGGGGCGGGGCGAAGCACAAAAAGTCGGCGTAACAAAAGTGGCTGCACTCCTTTGCACGGAGGAAGACCTGGCGTCTCTCCGCTCCAGGGGAATCGATCCGGAAGTAATCGCGTCTTATCCGCGGGACGACTTCCAGGAGTTCTCCCGCGAGCTGGCGCGGGAATTCTCCTCTTGGGCCGAGGGCTATTTTCTCGGGGACCCCGTAGTGACCGCCTACTGCCTTCCCCTCCTCATGAAGGAAAAGAGGCTCGCCCTCTACGCGGAACCGCTCACTCCGCTCATCAGCGCCGAGTGCCTCCCCCGGCTCCGAGAGAATCCCGTGGTCTACGGAAGGATGCACCGCGACGACGACGCGCTCGAGGTCTCCCGCCTCGGTGGATGCTGGCAACTGCTCGATCCGGGGAGACCTCCGTTTCCAGCCGTAGCGGTGAATGTCCCGTTGCAGGAAACGCCGGGTGACTTCTTCGATCTGATAAGCGAAGAAGCGGACGAGGCGAAGCTCGAGGAACATGCGAGAAGAGGTGACATCCTCACTTCGATCGTCTTCTGGAGCGGATGCCTGCGCGAGTTGGAGAATTTCCATCGGCTCTTCGAACTCGTCGCCGTAACGAGCTTCAAGTGTGGAGCGGCGGTCACCGCGGATACTTTCGCTCTCGGCTCGGCGAGTCCCTTCGGCCTCGTGACGCTGCCCGTGGAAAGGGGTGGAGTATTCCCGCTGGTGGAGACGCTGCTCGCCTCATCCGGCGTGGGATTCTCGCTCGAGAG
>CAYXEN010000083.1:0-11242 GCA_964464035.1 uncultured bacterium
CAAGACGGCTTAATGACTGTAAGAGACAAAGGGTTAAAGTCGGTCCGAGTAGTACGATTCATGTACAGCACAATGTATATTCGGTTCCGAGTCGTCTTATAAGAGAGTGGGTTGATGTTAAAATTTATGCTGAGTATTTAGAGATATGGTACGCACAGAAACAGATAGAAACGATACCAAGGCTAAAGGGAGAGTACAGGCATGCCATAGAATACCGTCATGTAATTGACTGGCTTGTGAGAAAGCCCGGGGCTTTTGAGAATTACCGTTACCATGCGGACTTGTTCCCTACAAGCCGTTTCAGAATGGCGTGCGAATAGTGAATGGGTGCTGGCATCAATTCGGGCGTTTCTCGGACCGCGTAGCCAAACATGATCCCCTGATCGCCAGCGCCTTCGTCTTTGTTGTTGGCGGCATCGACACCTTGGGCGATATCAACCGATTGGCCATGCAGATAATTTTGGACCTGCAATGTCTGCCAATGAAAACCCTCTTGTGTGTACCCGATCTCGCGCACGCAGTCCCGGACGATCCCCTCGACCTCCACGTGGACATATGATTTATCGTTCTCCGCCATCGTAATTGAATGATATTATCCAGAACCGACGGTTGCCAGGCTATTTTTCTATTTTTTCCGCCCTTGCTTCTTCGATTCTTTTTCCTTTATCTGTTGGTTCAGATCATCGAGATCCTCGAAAGACGGCATCGGCTTGCCAAGATTGTCCTTCATCCACTTCGCGGATCGAGCGACGTCGGTCCCCGGATACTTCAAAACGACCTGCTCGAACGTCTTCTCCGCCATGAACTGATCCTTGAGCTCCTCCGCATATACGAAGCCCTGCATGAAGAGGGCTTGGGGAGCGTATTTGCTGTCCGGATACTTGTCGCAGATCTCTTTGTATGCGCTCAACCGCTGGTAGCTGTCGGTACTCGTTTGCGCCAGGTTCCACAATTCCTCGGGCGACCTTCGCATCTTGTCCAGCTCTTCCTGCAGGTAGTTGTGAACATCGTGCTTCTTCTTGAGCTCCTCGAACACCTGCTTCTTGGTTTCTTCCAAGCGACGGTTTATGAACCATCTCTCGATCTCGCCCTTGACCTCCTCGAAGGTCTTCAGTCTGGCAGGTTTCTTGGAGTTGACGCGCACTATGGAATATCCCTTCTCGAATTTTATGGGATCGCTCACGACTCCCGGCTCCAGCGCGAAGACGGCGTCGCTGAATTTCTTGGAATAACCGACGAACCTTATGTAACCGCCGGGGTTGAAATACCCCAGGTCACCGCCGTCCGGGCGGCTCAGGGGATCCTCGGAAAGCTTGTGAGCGAGAGTCGTCATCGCCTCTCCGTTCTCTATCCTCTTCTTGATCTCGACCAGTTTCTCCCGATCCTTGGAAAAGATGTGCTGCGCCCTTATCACCGCTTGGGTCTTGAACTTGTCCTGATTCTCCTCGTAGTAATCGTGCATCTCCTCTTCGGTCGGCCTGGCCCTCTCCTTCACGAACCGGTTGAAATAGGCTGTGATTATTATGTTCCTGATGGCCTGCTCGATTTGTTTCTTTACTTCTTCCTCGTTGTCGATGCCCAGCTTCTTGCCTTCTTCATAGTAGAGTTCGTCTTGGATTATCGCATCGACCAAATCCACTTTGCCCGTCGGGGTTTCATATTTGGCCTTCTGGTCGGAGGGCATCCTGTCCAGGATACTTCTCAACTCGTCATGAGTGAGTTTCCACTGATCGACCGTAGCAACCAGTTTTGCCCTCTCACCGGCCGTTATCTTCTCCTTCCTGCAACCGGAAACGATAACGACGACACCAAGCGCCAGAATCATCGATAGAACCAAAGACCTTTTCATCTCGACCTCCATGGAACCAATGAATCGCCTATGGAATCAACCTTTCAGTTTCTTGGCTATTCTCCTGACCTCCTGCGCTCGATCGCGCTTGCAAACCAGAATCCCTTCTTCCCCCTCCACCACCACGAGATCATCCACTCCCAACAACCCGACGGTTCTACCCGTCGAATAAACCGTGTTGCGCCTGCCGTCCAACACGATGTGATCCCCCACGAGGACGTTGCCGTTCTCGTCGGCGTCGTAGAGTTCGCGGATGCTTTCCCAGCTCCCCACGTCGTTCCAGTAGAAATCTCCACGTACCACCACCACATTGTCCGCCTTTTCCATGACGGCGTAGTCTATCGATTGGGCGGGCAGCTTGGGATATATAGTATTCAACACTGATTCGAGGTCTTTCGTTCCCGCTTCCAGGGGGGCCAGAAGGCCTGTGAGCTCGGGGAAATAACGATCCAGAGCCTCGAGGATCACCGTCAATCTCCACAGGAAGATGCCGCTGTTCCAGTAATAACCGCCGTCGGACAAGAAACGCTCGGCCTTGCGCCGATCGGGTTTTTCGAGAAATGCATCGGCGGCGAACACTTCCACGCCGTCCTCCTCGTGGAGCTTCTTCCCGATCCTGATGTATCCGTAGCCCGTCTCGGGACGCGAAGGCTTGATGCCGAAAGTCACCAGGACATCGTTCCTGCCGGCATACAGCTCGGCAGCCCTGACCGCCGCGTGGAAGTCAGCCACGTTCCTTATCACGTGATCGGCCGGCAGAACGAGAACGGGTACATCTCCGAATCTCTCATGGAGGAGGCGGCAAGCCACGGCTATGCACGGGGCGGTGTTCTTGCCCTCGGGCTCGGCTATCACGTTTTCTTCTGGAATCCGCGGGATCTCGGCCTTGAGTGAGTCGGCGTGGCTCTTATTCGTAATGACGAATATCTCCTCGGGGCTGGAAACGGCGGAGAGGCGATCCAAGGTGAGGCTGACCATGCTTCCTTCACCCGTGAGGTCGAGGAGCTGCTTGGGCCGTTTACTCGAGCTCTGCGGCCAGAAACGCTCTCCGACACCTCCTGCCATGATCAATGCAAGCATGTCGACCTCTCCGTATTGAACTTGGTGAAGGGTCGGCTCACTCCTTCACTATCCAGACTTTTATCGGCACTCGAACCTGGCTGTGCAGACTGACCTCGATCTTGTATACACCGAGTTTCTTGATGGGTTCATCCATGAGAACCTGTTTCTTGTCGATCCGATAGCCTTGTTTGGCCAGTCCTTCCGCTATATCGTGAGTCGTCACTGATCCGTACATCTTGTCTTCCTCGCCCACCTGGACCGGAATCGTGCATGAAACGTCCGCCATCTTCGCGGCCAACGCCTTCGCCGCTTCCATGGCTTTCTGGTCGCGGTGCTTGAGAAGCTTCTCCTCTTCTTCGAAAATCTTGAAGTTGGACTCAGTGGCGGGGAGGGCCAATCTGCGTGGAAACAAGAAGTTCCGCGCATAGCCGGGTTTTACCCGTACCTTGTCCCCGCGACTTCCCAGAGGAGGAACGGACTTCAAGAGTATAACTTCCACGATTTCCTCCTTAGTTTCGTTCTCGGTCAGCGATAGTATTCCCGTACGAACGGCACGAGCGCTATGACCCTGGCTCGTTTCACCGCGGAAGCGAGCATTCTCTGATGCTTGGCGCAGGTACCCGTGATCCGCCTCGGCGTGATCTTTCCCCTGTCCGTCATGAACTTCCTCAGTTTCCTATCGTCCTTGTAGTCGATGTACTTGGCTCCCTCCTTGCAGAACTTGCAAGGCTTGGACGATTTCACCTGCTTTTCTTTTCTAGCCTTGGCCAAGATTATCCTCCTTGCTTTCCGCTTGAGGTTCTCCCTGAACTTCTTCGATGTCTATCTTCGCCTCTTCGCCCGTAGCGAGAGGGTTCTTCACTATCATGTGCCTTAGAATTTCTTCATCGAGTCGCAATTGGCGATCGAGCTCGGTGATCACTTTCGGCTCCCCCCTGAATTGGAGAAGCAGATAATAGCCCTCCTGATGATCCTTGATCTCATAGGCAAGGCGGCGCTTGCCCCAGTGGTCCACCTTGGTCATCTCGCCGCCGCCTTCCGTGATGACGCGCGCGTACCTGGAAGCCTTTTCCTTGGAAAGGGTTTCGCTTCCCCCGGGTGAAAGGATCAAAATACATTCGTAACTTCTCAAGGATTAACACCTCCCTTTGGACTTTGATTTCGCCTTATTCGAGGCCGAACCGGCGAAATAGAGAAGCTCGTGCTGGCGGCGGAATCCGTCCGCCGCTGCCTGGTTTTTCGTCGAACAATCGGTATTGTCGAAGCCGAATGAATATATCACGTAAGCCGAGGGAAGTCAATCGCTATCGGAGAGCTTCGCGTTGAATCTGGACATGGCATCGTCCAGGCCGCGGAGGATCACCGCTTGGATGCATTCTTCCCCTCTGGCGAGCATGCCGTCCGCCGCTTCCATCTCTTCTTCGGTGAAGTCGCTCAACACGAAGTCTGCTGCATCAGAACCGGCCGGAAGGGGTCCAACCCCCAAGCGGAGCCGCGGAAACACTTCGGTGCCGAGGGCGTCTATTATGGACTTCAGGCCGTTGTGGCCCCCGGCGCTTCCCGAGCGGCGCAGCCGGATCGTCCCCAGCGGAAGGTTGAAATCGTCGCAAACGACCAGGAGATCGGAGGCAACCAATGATTCCCGGCTCATGAGATCGGTCACCGCGCCACCGGAGAGATTCATGTACGTCGTCGGCTTGACGAGAAGCACCATGACGCCGGCGATTCTTGCGGTAGCAGACATGTATCTCGGTTCTTCGACCCAGCAAAGAGATGAATCTCCCGCTGCGATACGGTCGATGAGCATGAAACCGGCATTGTGCCTGGTGCCGGCGTACTTGCTGCCGGGATTGCCCAAGCCCAAGAGAAAGATCTCGTACGGCATCGCGATATGGGTTCCTTACCCCTGCTCCTCCGCTTCTCCCTCTTCTTTCTCCTTCGCGATCAACTCCGGCTCCTCCGCCTCTTCTTCGGCGGCTTCCTCGGCCGCCTCCGGCTTGACCTCGACGATCGGAGGAACAACCGTGGCGAGGGCCGAATCAGGCGGGTCGACGAATTCGAGCTCGGGGTGGCTGACGGCTATATCCCTGATATGAATCGAATGACCGATATCGAGATCGCTGACGTCGATCTCCAAGGTTTCGGGGATCGTGGTGGGAGTACAGATGACGTTGACCTCTCTCAGTCCGTGCTCGAGGATCCCGCCGCCATCCTTGACGCCCTTCGCGTCCCCGGTGAGTATGATGGAGACTCCGACTCGAACTTTCTCATCGAGATCCACGCGCTGGAAATCGACGTGGAGTATCGCCCCCGTAGCGGGATGAATCTGCACGTCCCTGATTATGGCGCTGCACTTCTCGGAGGCCTTGCCTTTTATCGTCAGATCCACCATGACGCTTTCCCTGTGCCCGTGGACGATCCTGTTCAGATCGAGCGCCTTGACGGCCAGACCCACGGGATCCTTCTTGTGGCCGTAGATCACCGCCGGTATCTTGCCGTCTTTCCTGAGCTTCCTGGCGACGCCCTTCCCGGTGTCATCTCTGTATTCGCCTGTTATCTTCATCCGTTCCATGATCAATCATCCTTCCTTGATCAAACAAACAATGTACTGACTGATTCGTTGCTGTGAATGCGTTTTATCGCTTCGCCCATCAGGGAAGAAATGTCCAGTATCTTGACTTTCGGGCATTCGTCCTGGCGTGTGAAATCGATGGAGTTCGTGACCACGACTTCCGTTATGGGCGAGTCCATTATGCGGGTGCAAGCCGGGCCGGAGAAAACCGGATGCGTCGCCGCCGCTATGATCGACTTCGCTCCCCTGCGGTGGATCTCCATGGCCGCTTCGACGAGGGTGCCGGCGGTGTTTATCATGTCGTCGAGAATGACCACGTTTCTGTCTTTCACGTCCCCTATCACGTTCATCACTTCCGCCGTATCCTTTCCCGACCTGCGCTTGTCCACGATCGCGAGGTCGGCCTCGAGCCGCTTGGCGAAGGCCCGGCACATCTTTATGCTCCCCACGTCGGGCGACACGATCACCAGGTTGTCGATCTCCTTTTGCTCGATGTACTCGAGCAGGATGGGCGCTACGAAGAGGTTGTCCGCCTGGATGTCGAAAAAGCCCTGGATCTGGGCTGCGTGCAGATCGAGGGTCAGGACCCGGTTCGACCCCGCGACTTTCAACAGGTTGGCGACGAGCTTGGCGGAGATGGGCACCCTGGGCTGGTCCTTGCGGTCCTGCCTGGCGTAACCGTAGTACGGGATGACGCTCGTGATCCGTTCCGCCGAGGCCCTGAAGCATGTGTCGATCAATATGAGCAACTCCATCAGGTTCTCCGCCGGAGGGTTGGTCGACTGGATTATGAAAGCGTCCACCCCGCGGATGTTCTCGTTGATCTTCGCGCGGATCTCTCCGTCGGCGAAGCGGTCCAGAGTGATGTCACACAGTTCCACTCCGAGATAAGAAGCTATCTTTTCCGCCAGCGGGCGGTTCGAATTGCCCGAAATCAGCTTGAGTCCGTTCATTTCTCTTATCTCCGTATTTGTAGGGATCGGACAAAAAATGATAGGCGGTCGATCCGATCCAACGCCTATCCTATGAGCGGCTTCTCTCCTCTACTGGCTGGGGCGGGAGGATTCGAACCTCCGGTGCAGGGACCAAAACCCTGTGACTTGCCACTTGTCGACGCCCCAATTGGGTGGGAAAAAGGAAGTCTCAGATATTATCCGGGTCCGATGCGCTGTAGGCTTCCTTGTCCTGCAAACTCCGGTCCGAAGCTATTTCCGGACCAACGTTACCAGATTCGGCTTGCTTCTCGACCTCCTTCTTGTAGGCCTCAAGGATGATCCCCTCCATCCACTCCCTAGTCTTGTTGTTGATGGGATGAGCAACATCCTGATACTCCCCATCCTTCCTCTTCCTGCTGGGCATTGCTACGAACATTCCGCTTGCCCCCTCTATGATCTTGAGACCGCGGATGACAAAGCAATCGTCCAAGGTGATGCTAACGAACGCTTTGAGCTTCTGGTCACCCCTTAAAGATATCCTTACCTCCGTGATGTCCATTAAGCTCCCCCTTTTGAGATCGTGTCAGTGGGCTGCATATGGAAACAGCTCAACGGCCCTCGGGGCGGGACCGGCAACGGCGGTGAAAAGCCCCCGGACCGAGAAACGCTCAGCAACTTTAGCCGCGTTCGCTTCGCTCCTGTAAATGGCATAGAGCGCGGAGCCACTCCCGCTCATCGAGGCAAAACAGGGCTTCGTCGCAATCAATTCTTCCAGCACCTCGGCAATCTGGGGATGCGCCGGACAGACCGCATCCTCCAGGGAGTTCTTGAAAGACAAAGCAACCTCAGGAAAGCGAGCTAATATTGCATTTACGGCCTTAAGGTTAAAGCGGCGGCGATGTCTTGTCAATCTAAAATTATAGTTCGAGTAAGCCCACGTTGTAGAAATTTCTACACCCGGCTTGACGATGAGAAAACACCCTCTCTTCAAGCCGGTTAGAGGAATCAGTTTCTCTCCCCTTCCGCCGGCGAACATAGTCCCGCCGTGAAGCATGAAGGGCACGTCGCTGCCTATGGAAGCGGCCAGACGCTCCAGCTCCTCCATCTCCAGTTCCAACCCGGCGATTTCGTTGAGCCCCAGCAATACGGCGGCCGCGTCGCTGCTGCCTCCCCCCAACCCGGCCCCGACGGGTATGTTCTTCTCGATTCGGATCTCGGCGCCGATGTTCTTTCCCGAAGCCTGCCGGAGTTTCAAGACCGCCTGGTAACACAAGTTGCCCCTCCCCGTCGGCAGCTCGGGATCGTTGCTGGTTATTCTGATCTCATCGGAATCGAGCAGCTTGATGTCCAGGCGATCGAAGAGATCCACACTCTGCAGTATCGTCTCGATCTCATGGTACCCGTCCGCCCTCTTGCGAAGTATCTCGAGGGACAGGTTGACCTTGGCCCGAGCCAGTGCGGAGATCGCCTCAGACATGACGCCTGTATCTACCTCGAATCTGAGTACTGTTCGAAAAGTTTCCCCCAGGGGGTTTGTGAGAATTCCCTTATTCTCTTCTTCCCGACGATGGGGTACCAGAAACGGTCGTGATAGACGTTCGATGCAAACGGAGCCCACACGACCAACGGGGAATGGAGAGCTATCTTCTCCAGCCACCTGAGGGCGCCGAGGCGCAGCATCTGATCTCCCCATATGACAAGGCTGCGCTTGGTCTTGAAGTGGAAGTTCACGGATGATATATCGTCGCCGACCAGTTCGATTCTGTCGATCCTCCCCTCCCCGAGACCCATCTCGGTGGCCATGCGCAGATAAGGTATCTCCATGGGATCGAAACCCATCATCTTGGCGGCCACTGAATCTATGGCGACCGAGTCGGCGCTGGCGAGGATCACGTTCTTCACCTTCGGGATCATGGTGCGCGGACCGGCTCCGTCGCCCGCCACCGTCCCGTCCATGACCGCGAACACGTTGGGGTGAAGTTCGCGCTGCATGAGGAGCAGATCGACCATGACTTCGTGAATGTATTTGTGTGCATAGTGGCGGACTTCCTTGAGCAAGCCGCCGAACGCGTTCTTGATCGCCCCGGTCGTGATCGAGTGCCCGTGGGTTTTCACCGTCGGAAGGTGAAGGATGTCCTTGCCGGGATAGATGGAAGGTATTTCGATACCCTCGGGGAAGATGTCGTTCAATTTGAGAAGCTTGGACTTGAACTTGTATACCATCCAATCGACCTTGGTGAGCGGCTGGAACTTCAATCCGTATTTCTCGAGCACGGGAATCCACCGGTTGTTTCGCGCGCCCTTCTCGGGATTGGTCACAACCGTCTTGTTCTCGACCGGCAGTATCTTGCCGGTGTCGTAGCCGCCCTCGAGCAGCGTCTTCACCACTCCTTCGACCTGCCATGGCTGGCTGGAGCACGAAGGAAAGTACTTGGTCCAGGAGAGGTTCAGCTTGAGCAGGAGATCCCGCTCCCCCTTGAGATGTTCCCGCCATCCCGCCAGTTCCATGACCCGCTTGTAATCATCGATGACTCGCCCGGGATCCGTGAAAACGACTGCGACGCGTGACATTGATACTCCTTTTGCTTGTGCTTGTGCTTGCTCGATATGCCGGCTCAGCCCCGTGCAGGTGCCGATCGGTTCATATTCCGCGCCGGCCGCCGCCGGTCGGTGTCGATCATGAGCTCCCCACCCGCCTGGACCGGGTCTGCGCCCCGCCACGCGCGGGCTCGAAGCCTAATTATATTAGAAAACGTAGAATATGGCAATAACGAGAACTATCCAGGCGAAGACGTCGATGAGAAGGAACTTCTCGGTGATCAACATCTCGGAGGGGCATCCACCCTTGTCCTTGCTGTACACGAGGTATAGATAGCGCATTACCCCGAGCAGGACGAGCGGTATCGTGTATATGAGGTCGGTGGTCTGGAACTTCTCCACCGTATCGGGCCAGATCGTGTAGATCGAATAGGAGAACACGGCTCCGCCGGCGGTTATCCCCACCAGCTGGTCGAGCAACCTCGGCGAGTATTCGCTCAGCGATTCCCTGTGGAGCGCCGCATCCTCCATGGAAACAAGCTCGTGGCGGCGTTTGCAAAAGGCGAGAAACAGGGAGAGAAAGAGGGTGCATATGAGGAGCCAGGGCGAAAGCTCGATGCTCTCGTCTACGGCATTCAACGCTTCCACGCCCGCTATCGCCCGCATGAGAAAGCTGATCGATATACTGAAAACGTCGAGAAGAACGATCTTCTTGAGCAGAAAAGAGTACGTGAGATTGAAAACGAAAAACACGCCCGTAACGATCAAGAACCTCTCCCCCACCTCATACGAAGCATAGAGCGCGGCGGGCGAGAGAATGAGCGCCACCACCACCGCTTCGCGCACCTTGAGTTTGCCCGACGGGAGCGGCCTGAGTTTCTTCACCTCATGGAGCTTGTCCTTCTCGAGATCCGCTATGTCGTTTATGAGATAGATCATCCCGGAGAGAATGCAGAAGATGATGAACGCTTCCACGCTCTTCATCACGAGGATCTGATCCGTGATGTGCTTGGAGAATATCAACCCGGCGAAGACGACGAGGTTCTTGGTCCACTGGCGGGGGCGCATCGCCTGCAATATGTAGAACGGTTTTCTCATCGGTATTGATCCGGTCTTCCCGAACGGGTTCGATCGTCCGGGCTTCAGCTCCGAGCGGAAGGGTCGGAATCTTCTTGCCCGCCGGCTGCGGGGCCCCTTGAAAAAAGCCGCTTCTCGACTATGCGGCAAATCAAATGAAGCACCACCAGATGCATCTCCTGGATCCGCGCCGTGTCGTCGCTCGGGACGTTCAGCACGACCTCGCTCTTCTCTTCCAGGGGGCTCCCTTTTCTTCCCGTGAGCGCCAGAACCTTCATTCCGATCTCGCCCGCCGTTTCGCACGCCTTGATTACGTTGGGCGACCGGCCGCTGGTCGACAAGGCGATGAGACAGTCTCTACGCTTTCCCAACCCTTCGAGTTGCCGGGAGAAAACACAAGAGTACGAAGTATCGTTGGCGATCGCCGTCGTGACCGCGCTGCTCTGGGAGAGAGCGAAGACCGGCAAGGCCTTTCTGTCCATCTTGAACCGACCCAAGAGTTCACCGGCGAAATGCTCGGCCTGCGAAGCGCTGCCGCCGTTGCCGCAAACGAACACGGTCCCACCCCCGGCCAGGCACTCCCCGACCTCGGCCGCCATCCTCTCGATCACCGCCGAGGAATTCGCGGCCAGAAACATTGCCAGTTCCGCGCTCTTCTTGAGTTCCCAGCTTATTTCCGATTCCTTGTCCATGTGCTCCAGGGTTCAGAAGAGAATGATGTTGCTGTTGTCCCCCACCATCAGCTTGTACGCCCTGGGTGGCTTGCCGCTCTTCTCCACCGTCACGTTCCTTCCGATCAAGCTCGATCCTATGCGGCTCCCTATGTCACGGATCGTGCAATCACCGAGAATGATGCTGTTCTCTATCTCGCTGCCGATGACCGTAGTACCCGGTCCTATGCTGGTGAAGGGTCCGATGTAGGAATCTATGATCTCCGCGCCGCTCCCGATGACGCAAGGGCCGCGGAGAACACTTCCCCTCACGATGACGTTCTTTTCCAACCTGAGAGTGCCATGAACCTCGGAGTCCGCGTCGGGAGTGCTTTCCAGCGATTCTTCCAACTCGGACAGTATCATCCGGTTTGCGTCGAGGATGTCCTCGAGCTTGCCGGTGTCCTTCCACCACCCGTCCACCACGTGGGAATTCACCACATATCCCTTGTCTATCAGATACTGGATGGCGTCGGTTATCTCCAGCTCGTTCCTGAAG
>CAYXEN010000084.1:0-9949 GCA_964464035.1 uncultured bacterium
CGAATACCAAAAGCTCCAAGAGCAGTGGCAGTCGGCGCCGCAGCGTCGACCACGGTGGAAGTGCGAGCCGGAGCTTCTGCGCAAAGTGACCAAGGCTGGTAACAAGGCAGGGGTGAAGTTTCTGCTTTTCCAGCCGTTGCCGCCCGTTCAGAAGGAATTCTACACGAGCCATCCTATAAAGATCGCGGTGCGCGGCGGCTATCATCACCTGGGAATATTCCTGAGCCGTCTCGCCAATATGCAAAGAATAGTGAACGTCTCCAATTTGAACCTGACGACCGCGTCCAAGAGCAGGAAGAGGGATCAGCAATCCAGCGCTACGGTTACGGCCAATTTCACGCTTACGGCGTATACGCTTTTGGGAGGAGCTCAAAATGACACGGCAGAATAGAAAGATCCTGGTGCTGCAAGCGATAACTGTACTCATCGCGATGTTGCTGCTTCTCGTACCGTCCGTTTCCTGGGGCGGCGGGAAGAAGATCAAGTTGCGGGTGAACAACTATTACTACAGTGCGTTCAACCGGCGGGATCCCTTTGCATCCTTGATAGTGGGTGATTTCGTCAAGAACAAGAAGATGTCACCGGTTGATTTGAACAACGTTGAACTGGTCGGCGTCGTCAAGGGGGACATGGACAGATTCGCGCTCCTCGAGGACGAGAACGGCTACAGCTATATATTGAGAGTCGGCAGCGAAGTGAGAAACGGAAGGGTCGTAGCTATAGGTGAGAAGTCATTGGTTGCCAGAGTGACGAACTTCGGACAGACAACCAAGTATACACTGCACCTTTCACAACGCAAAGAAGGAGATAGAAAATGAGTAAGGCGTTCTTCATCAAGGGTTGTGTCTTTGCAATGTTCCTGGCCGGGCTTGCGGCTCTCGCTTCCTTCGCTCAGGATGAGGTTGCGGCCGTCAACGCCATTAGACTCGACATGAACGACGGCACGACGAGGTTCGTGATAGAGAAGAAAGGCGCCGTCGAGTACCAGGACTTCACGTTGAATAATCCTCCCAGGCTGGTCATCGACTTCATCGGGGCGCGGCACAATCTCGAGAGCCGCGAGTTCGACGGAGACGGAAAGCTCGTTGCGAAGGTGCGGACAAGCCAGTTCACCAACACTCCCGAAGAGATAACTCGGGTTGTCTTCGACCTCAAGGGATCGAGCAAGCACGAGATCAAGGATAAAGGCGACCGTCTGGTGATCGAGTTCTTTCCGCAGGACCGTCAGACGGCGCCCGTGCTGGCCGCATCCGCTTCGGCGGGCATGCCGGGCACGGTCCCGGGATGGAGCGCCGTGAAGAAAGTGAAACAGGCGGCCGAGGAACACAAGAGAACGGTCGACGCCGCTTCGCAGGCGGCTGCGACTCCGGTCGCGGCGACCACGACGGCGACGACCACGACAACGACGACGAAGCCTGCGGCGACGAGTCGCCCGCTGGATACTCCCAAGCCGACCGCGGTGCGGGAATCCGCAGGGGACAACCGAATAGCCTCGGCCTGGCGGCAGGCGAGCGGACGCGAGCTGACCGCGCGGCCGTATCCGATGGATGACATGATGCAGGGCGGCATGATGGGAGCATCCAAGAACAAGAAGATAACCATCGACGTGCAGAACGCCGACATCAAGACGGTTCTCGAGAGTTTCGCCGAATTTGCGGGCGTCAACATAATCGCCGGCCCCGAGGTCCAGGGCGAAGTGACGGCGCACATCAAGAATGTTCCCTGGAGACAAGCCCTCGACATCCTGCTCAAGAGCCATGGTTACGGCAGTGAGGAGCAGTACGGGGTGATCAGGGTCTCGACCATCGATCAGCTCACCAAGGAAGAGTTGGAGCGCCAGGCGGCTGATCGCAAGAAGGACGACCTGTTGCCCCTGGTCACCAGGATCATTCCTCTCGCCTTCGCGAAGGCCGAGGAAATGAAAAAGGCGCTGGACAAGATCGTATCGCAGAGGGGCAACATCCAGGTTGAAGAAGGCAGCAATGCCCTGGTGGTGACGGACATCGAGAAGAACGTGGACAAGGTGGAAAGAATGGCCAAGAGTCTCGACACGAAACTCAAGCAGGTCGAGATAGTGGCCAAGATGGTGGACGTCGATGCCAACGCGACGAAGGATCTCGGTATCAGGTGGGATTTCCTCAACCTGGCCCCGGCGAACGTGGGCGTCGTCGGAGACGGGGTCATCGACGTGCAATCACCCGCGCCGGCCGGAACCTTCCGGATCGGTACGGTCAGGTCCTGGGGCGAGCTCAGGGCCGTCATCGACATGCTCGAGCAGACCAACAAGGCAAACATCATATCGAATCCGAGGATCGTCACGGCCGACAACCGCGAGGCAAGCATTCTCGTCGGCAAGGAGATCCCCCTCATAGTTTCCGATGAAGCCGGCAACCCGATCACCGAGCTGACCAAGGTCGGTATCGGGCTCCGGGTCACGCCGCACGTAAACCTGGACGGGACCATCACTCTCGACCTGCATCCCGAGGTGAGCGAACTGAGTTCGCAAGCGACCGTTCAGGGAGGCGTCATCATCTCGATGAGCGAGGCGGACACGAGAGTCGTGGTGAATGACGGCGAGACCGCGGTGATAGGCGGCTTGATCAGCAAGGTGGAGAGCTCGCTGGAGCGAGGCATCCCCATTCTCAAGGACGTGCCGTTCATCGGCAATCTCTTCAAGTACAAGAACACGACCAAGAAAAATCGTGAACTCATCATATTCATAACTCCGAGGATCGTCGAGAGTTTCTCAGATCAATCATCGTAGTAATCGCGAACACCCGATCCGCGGCGAACGGCGGCAAGGCAGGAATTCTTGTCTTGCCGCCGGCTTTATATTAGTGTGGCATTGTAGTCGATGCCCCTTTTGAACTCGAGCAGCGGGCGGGAAAGCATGAGGAGAACCCGATCGAAAAAAACCGCCGAGGTACGGGTTACGGCCGGCGTCCTCAAGGGAAGGAGACTCTCCTATCCGGAGGCGGGGGATTTCAGGCCGACCATGCAGGCCGCCAAGATGGCGGTCTTCAATCATCTGGGACGCCTCGATGGATGTGTCTTCTGCGACCTGTTCGCGGCGGCGGGAGGGATCGGAATCGAGGCGGCGAGCAGGGGAGCGGGCGTCATTCATTTCGTGGAGAGCGCCCGGAAAGCCGTAGAGCACCTGAGGATCAACGTCGAGGCCTGCCGGATCGACGGATGCCGCTTCGTCGTCCACGAGGAGGATGCTTTCGACTTCATCCTCGAAGGCAAGCTGCAAGAGATACGTCCCACTGTGATCTTCGCCGACCCGCCCTATGGAGAAGAGCGCCTGAACTATCTCCTGGAGCTTCTCTCCGAAAAAAGCTATGATTGGCTCCACAGGCTCATAATAGAGCACGACGGGCGGCTGGAACCCGAAGCGGCGGCACGGCTGAGGGAGATGAAACGCAGCCGTTTCGGGCGAAGCATGTTGAGCTTCTTCGAACCTGCGAGAGGAGGGGAAACATGACGAGGGCTCTCTACCCGGGCACTTTCGATCCCATAACACTGGGGCACGTAGACATCATCAGGCGCGCCAGCGGGCTCTTCGACTCCCTGGTGGTGGCGATCGCCGTAGGTGTGCACAAGGACACCCGCTTCCCCCTCGATCTCAGAAGGAAGCTCGTCGAGCAGAGCACGACGGATTTTCCTAACGTGACGATCGAGACCTTCACCGGGCTGTTGGCCGAGACCTGCAAGAAGATGGACATCGACGTCGTGATCCGCGGACTGAGAGCGGTTAGCGATTTCGAGTACGAGCTGATGCTGGCGCTGATGAACAGGAAGCTCAATCCCGGTTTCGAGACCGTATTCCTCATGCCCAGTGAGCAATACATCTACCTCCACAGTTCCCTGGTGAGAGAGGTGTTCGATCTCGGCGGAGACATATCGCACCTGGTCCCGGAGCCCGTCCTCAGCGCCCTCAGGGAAGAGAGACGCAAGAAAGGCGAAGGTTGACGGAACCATCCGCTCTTGGTTAGAATGAAGATCGCCCTCTCAACACCCTCGAACCATCCCTCCCGTGTCGCAAAGAACTGGACGTCGCCCCGGCGGTTGCCGAGCGGCGAAGGCAGGATCCGACGATGTTCATAGACCACGTTATCGTCGAAGTCGAAGCGGGCGACGGCGGCGACGGATGCGTAAGCTTCCGCCGGGAGAAGTACGTTCCCCGCGGAGGACCCGACGGCGGCGACGGCGGCAGGGGCGGTGACGTCATTCTCGAGGTCGACGAGGGCGTTTCCACTCTGTTGGACCTGCATTACCGGCGCACGTACCGTGCCTCTGGCGGCAGGCACGGTCAGGGCAAGAGCAAGACCGGCCGCGACGGCGAGGACGTGATCGTAAGAGTGCCTCCCGGCACCGTGGTGAAGGATCTCGAGAGGGGGGTGATCCTGTGCGAGCTCCTGAAACAAGGAGAGAGCTTCGTAGTCGCCAAGGGGGGGACCGGTGGTTTGGGAAACGAGAGGTTCAAGAGCGCCCGCAACCGTTCCCCGAGGAAATTCACCCGGGGAGGCAAGGGCGAGAAGCGCAAGCTCGAGCTGACCCTCAAGTTGATAGCGGACGTGGGGCTCGTCGGAGAGCCGAACAGCGGCAAATCCACTCTCCTCGGCGTCCTGAGCGATGCGCATCCCAAGGTGGCGGCCTATCCTTTCACGACCACCAGCCCCGTTCTGGGCATAGTGCGACTCGAGGATTTCAAGTCGCTCGTAATGATCGACATCCCCGGCCTCATAGAAGGGGCGCATCTCGGCAAGGGCATGGGCAAGGAGTTCCTCCGCCACATCGAGAGATGCCGCATGTTGCTCTACCTGGTGGACGTCACTCACCCGGACCCTCGGGCGAGCTATGCGGCGGTGCGCAAGGAGTTGTTGCGCCACGATCCCGGCCTTCTCGAGAAGCCCTCCCTGCTGGCCCTCACGAAGTGCGATCTCTTGCAGGGAGGCGAACCCGACCCGGCCCTGCTCGAGATACACGAGAAGACGTTCCCAGTCTCCGCGGTGAGCGGGATGGGGTTGAAGGAGCTTCTCGGCGCGTTGACAAAGGAAATCGACAAGGAATGAGGAGGTGGTTGCAGGGATGGAGGCTTACTATCCTTGTCTTGCTCTTCTATGCACGCGGGGGTTCGGCGCGGCGGATTGTTTCCGCCTGCCGGGTCCGCCTGAACGGGCCTATCGGATGATGCGGACGCGCAGGGGAAGAGAGGAACTCTCGCGTCTTCTGGACGGGAGGGAAGTGGAGATCGATTGGGGTTTTTTCGACAGGCAGGTGGAACTCGTCGAGCGCCACAGAGTGAAGATTCTTTGCTTCGGCGACGCCGATTATCCACCCTGCCTGCGCGAAATCGCCGAGCCGCCTCCGCTTCTCTTCTACAAGGGTGAGGCAAAGAAATTGAAGGGGCCCGGCGTGGCGGTGGTCGGTACGCGCAAGCCGTCGCCGGGCGGGGAATCATTCGCGAGGAGTCTCGCCCGTGACCTGTCCCGCCTGGGGATAACCGTGGCGAGCGGCCTCGCCCGCGGGATCGACAGAGCCGCTCACGAGGGCGCCCTCGACGGCCGCGGCGGAACCGTGGCCGTGGTGGGAACCGGCCTGGACATGAATTATCCGGCTGAAAACGCCGCCTTGGCCGAAGAGATCGCCGGCAAGGGCTGCATCGTTTCGGAGCAGCTCATGGGGACCCGGCCAAGCAAACATGTCTTCCCCAGGAGGAACCGCCTGATAAGCGCGTTCTCGCGCGCCGTGGTGGTCGTCGAGGCCGGCCCGAAGAGCGGGGCGCTGATAACGGCCAAGTGGGCGCTCGAACAGGGCAGGGATGTCGGGGCGGTGCCGGGATTCCCGGGGGATTTCCGTTCCAGGGGCGTGAACGGTCTATTGAGGAAGGGTGCGTTCGTCGTGGAAGGCGTGGAAGACATACTCGAAGCCGTACCCTCCCTCGAGGCGGAGCGACGCGCCGCCTGGGAGGGAGAGCTTTTCACGGGGAGCACGTTCGGAACGGATCGCCTCATGCTCGAAGGCGCCGCGATTGGACCCGGCGACGATGTAAAGATGAGCAAGATTCTCTCGGTGATGTCGGCGCGGGCGGTGGATCCCGACGTCCTGTCCAGGCGCACGGGGATAGACATTCCCGACTTGAGGAAGCTTCTCGCCGTGCTCGAGATGCATGGAAAGATTGCGTCCGATTCCCTGGGGTGCTATTTCAAGCTCTGAAACGCGTCTCGTGGAAGAATCGGGTTCTACGTGAAAGGTTGAGGTGAATTGAATTGCAGGCCAGCCGTGCTTGGAAGAGAGTGAGACACCGGCTCGAGTTTCTCGGAGTGAAGATAATCCTTCTTCTGACGAGGCTCTTGCCGCTCTCATGGCTTCGCGCGTTGGGAGCGGCGTTGGGTTGGACGGCTTTCAGGATCCTGGGTGTGAGGAGGAAAGTCTCCGTCGAGAACGTAAGACGTTCGCTCGGCGACTCGCTGGGACCCGGCGAAGCGGAAGGCATAGCCTTGCGCTCGTACCAGAATTTCGGTCGTTCGCTCGTGGAGTTCGCCAGTTTCGGGAGCTTGGCGCGTGAGGACGTGCTCGCGATGATCGAATTCCAGGGCCTGGAAAACTTCGACGCCGCCCTGGCCGCGGGAAGGGGTGCGATTCTCTTCGCCGGGCACTTCGACAATTGGGAACTCTTCGGCGCCGGCGCGGCCGCCCTCGGTTATCCGATAAACTTCCTGGTCGGCGAACAAAGCAACAAGCTGGTGGACGACCTGATGAACAAGCTCAGGCGATCCCAGGGAATAGGCATCATCACGAGGCAAGCGGCTCTGCGCAAGGTCCTGAGAGCTCTCGAATCGAACCAGTTCGTCGCCATGCTTGCCGATCAGGATGCGAGGCGTTCGGGGGTCTTCGTCGATTTCTTCGGGAGGCCGGCTTCTACGTTCAAGGGACCGGCTACATTCGCGCTGAAGCAGGGGTGCCCGATCATCTCCGGTTTCATGGTTCGCCGCCCCGGCCTGAGGCACCTCGCGATCGTCGAAAAACCCATCCATCCTCCCGAGGGATTGGGCAAGGACGAAGCGGTGAAGCGGATGACGCAGGAATATACAAGTCTGCTCGAGGAGTACGTCAAGCGCCATCCCGATCATTATTTCTGGGCTCACCGGCGCTGGAAGACCACCCCCCCGCAATGAATGCAACGGTTGCTCACGGTTTCTTTTTCGAACTCTCTTCGGAGTCCGTCTGGAATCCGATGGGACCCCGGTTCAAGTCCTGGGGAGCGAATGGTATCTGGCCGAACTGGCCCTCGAATTTCTTGATGTTCTGCTCCAGCGTGGCCAGAAGGGCCCGTGCGTGTTGCGGAGTCATGATGATGCGCGAGAACACCTTGGCCTTCTTGGCGCCCGGCAGGGCCCGCGCGAAGTCGATGATGAACTCTGAATTGGAATGGGTTATGATGGCGAAGTTGGAATATATGCCCTCCCATTCCTTGTCGCTGATCTCGATATTCATGGTCTGCTCGGGATTCATCTTGCCTCCTCCCGGAAAGGTCTTGTTCCCGCAGTGGATGCAAGTAGTATAGTTGCAGACGAGTGCATAAGCAATTGATTCTTTTCAAATAACTTGACAAGATGAGGCCGGGCGTGATAGTTTGGACGAAGAGGTTGGATCCCCCATCCAGTCCCAGCCGGTCAAGATCGATACGGGAGCCTTAATCCGAGGGTCCTTATTTTTTAGTTTCAGGTGAAGAATGCATCCCACGCTATCGAAAGAAAAGGCGGCGGAGTACGTCGAGCGTCTTGCCAAGACGAGGCTCTTGGTGATCGGCGACGTGATGCTGGACAGGTACTTCTGGGGCAGCGTCGACAGGATCTCCCCCGAGGCGCCAGTGCCGGTGGTGCGCGTGGTGCGCAGGAGCTCGAGGTTGGGGGGAGCGGCGAACGTGGCCGCGAATCTCCGTGCCCTGGGAGCCGAAGTCGAGCTCGTGGGTGTGGTGGGAGACGATTCCGGAGGGGAGGAAACGAAGAGGATGATCTCGGATTCGGGGATCGGCGCGGATGACCTCGTGTCCATTCCCGGCAGGCAGACCACGGAAAAAGTCAGGATAATAGCTCAGAGTCAGCAGGTGGTCAGGGCCGATTTCGAACAATCGACGCCGATACCCGACGATGTTCTGGAAAGGTTCGCGAAGGTGCTGGATAGAGGCTCCCGCAAAGCAGGCGCCCTCATCGTTTCCGACTACGGCAAGGGAGTCGTGGAGGAAAACTCTCTTCGCAGCGCCGTGGAAACCTGGCGATCGCTCGGCAAGCCCGTTCTCGTGGATCCGTTCGTAGGGCACTTCCACTGGTACAGGCGCGCATCGTTGATCACGCCGAACGCGAAGGAAGCGAGGAGTTTCTATGGTTCCTCCCTGAACGGCGAGCAGTCGCTGGAGAAGATAGGTTTCAAGATCAGGGAAGCCCTCGAACTGGACGCCCTGCTGATAACGAGGGGTGAAGAAGGGATGAGCCTGTTCTCTTCGCCCGACGATCACATACATATTCCGACCGTGGCCAAAGAGGTGTATGATGTAACGGGCGCCGGCGACACGGTGATAAGCGTCATCGGAGCGGCGCTGGCCGCGGGAATCGCCCTCGAAGACGGCGTTGTCCTGGCCAATCAGGCGGCCGGCGAGGTAGTCAAGGAGATAGGCACGTCGACCGTTACCGGCGACAGTTTGATAAGATCTATATTTTGAATCTGTTATAGTTGTTTCTTAAGGTAGTATATCATGCCTCTGATCGCCCTTGAAGACCTCGCCCGGCGGATGGCCCTTCTCAGGGAGGAAAGGAAGAGGATCGTTTTCACCAACGGTTGCTTCGATGTCATCCACCCCGGGCACGTTGCTCTCCTGGAGAAAGCCGCTTCGCTCGGCGACGTTCTCGTGGTGGCGGTGAACGACGACGAATCCGTCCGCAGGCTCAAGGGCGAGGAGAGGCCGATCATGCCCGCATCCGAGCGCGCGGAGATCCTGCTCGCAATGCGATGGGTGGATTACGTGACGGTTTTCCCCGATGACACACCAGGGGCTGTGATCGAGCTCGTCAGGCCGGACGTTCTCGCCAAGGGAGCGGAATACGAGAAGGGAGACATCGTCGGCGCCGAGTTCGTCGAGGGCTACGGAGGCGAGGTGGTGAGGATCGACATGAAGCCCGGCTACTCGAGCCGGAACATAATAAGCAGGATACGTGCTGGAAAGTCCGCACGAGATGCGGACCGATAAGGAGTGACCGGAAAGGAAGGAACCATGGGAAAGGAAAGACTGATAATTCTCGGGGCTGCAGGCAGGGATTTTCACAATTTCAACACGATGTATCGAAACAACGAGAAAGTCGAGGTTGTAGCCTTCACCGCCACGCAGATCCCCGACATCGAGGGACGGGTCTACCCGCCGATCCTCGCGGGCGAGCTCTATCCGGGAGGTATTCCCATAATACCCGAAGGCGAACTGCCCGGGTTCGTGGGTAAGGAACACGTGGATACGGCGGTTTTCTCATACAGTGACGTGTCGTACGAATACGTGATGCAGCGATCGGCGCTTCTCAACTCCCTCGGCGTGAACTTCATGCTTCTAGGGAGCAGGTCCACGATGCTTCCCAGCATCAAGCCGGTGGTGGCGGTCTGCGCGGTGCGCACGGGGAGCGGCAAGAGCCAGACGACGAGAAAGGCGGCCAAGCTGCTGCGCGAGCGCGGATACAAGGTGGCGGTGATCAGGCATCCCATGCCCTACGGCGACCTGACCAAGCAGGTGGTCCAGAGGTTCGCTTCGATGGAGGATTTGGACAAGCACCGGTGCACGATAGAAGAGAGGGAGGAGTACGAACCGCACATAGTGAGCGGCAACGTGGTGTACGCCGGGGTTGATTACGCCTTGATCCTCAAGGAGGCGGAGAAGGAGGCGGACGTGATCCTCTGGGACGGG
>CAYXEN010000085.1:0-9136 GCA_964464035.1 uncultured bacterium
AGCTCGTGTCCTACACGAGGGGATCCGAGAACCTCGTCGGCTGGGCGGGTGGGTTCATCGCCCGCCTCACCAGCTCGGTGTTCGGCAGGATGGGGGGCTCGATAATAATCATAGCCTGCCTCTTGATCCTGTCGCTCAGCAGAGTGAGTTTCTTTTCGAAACGCTTCTTCCACTACTTGCAAAGGCTGGGGGGGGGAAGAGAGATGCTGAGGAGCGGGTTTGCGTTTCCAGCTGCGTTTTTCTCGCGTGCGATCGGCTTCGCGCGATCCCTCGCGGGGGCATTGGCGGCAAAGGTGCGAGGAAGGAATGCAGGGAAGACGTTCGATCCGGTCGAGCCCGACCCGGGCCTCCCGGATGGGCGTATCACTCCCGTTCCGGCGGGGAAGAAGGAGCAGGAGGAGGCGAGCCCGGGGCCTGTGGTGAAAGTCTCCGGCCCGCCGTCGAGACCGGTGAAGAGGGCCCCGAGGAGCAAGGTGGAGAAGAGCGGGACCGGTGAAGACAAGATTCCGCTCGAAGAGGCGAGCCTTCCCAACCCGTCGCTCCTGGATCCCGGGCAAGGGAAGGCGGTCTCCTTTCCGGAGGAAAAACTCAAGGCCTGGGCCTCCATCCTCGAGGAAAAGCTCGCCTACTACAACATCGAGGGAAAAGTCACGAGCATAAACCACGGACCGCTGATCACCACGTTCGAGTTCGCGCCGGCGCCGGGTGTCAAGATAAAGGATATCGTCAGCAGGACCGACGACATATCGCTGGCGATGAAGGCGCGCAGCCTTCGCCTCATAGCACCCATCCCGGGAAGGTCGGTGGTGGGGATCGAGGTGCCAAACCCGGAGGGAGCGATCGTCCGCCTCCACGCGATCCTGCAGGAGATCCCGGAACAGGCCAGGCTTTCCGGCGTGGCGGTGGCGATCGGCGTGAACGTGATGGGCGAACCTTTCTACATGAATCTGTGCGAAGCCCCGCACCTGCTGGTAGCGGGAACCACGGGCAGTGGAAAGAGCGTCTGCCTGCACGCGATCATAACGAGCATATTGATGCATTATCGCCCGTCCGACGTGCGCCTGCTCGTGATCGATCCCAAGATGGTGGAGATGAACGTCTACAACGGCATTCCCCATCTCCTGCATCCCGTGACCAACGATCCGAGGGAGACGGTCAGAGTGTTCGAGTACCTGATCCGCGAGATGGAGCGCAGAAAAACGCTACTGAAGGAATACGGCGTCAAGAACATCGAGAGCTTCAACAGCAAGATCGCCATGGACGGGGGTGCGGATGACCAGGGCAAGTTGCCGTACATTGTCCTTGTCGTCGACGAGCTCGGGGATCTCGTTCTCTCCAAGGGAACCGACCTGGAATCCCTCCTGTCCAAGCTGTCGAACATGGCGAGGGCGGTGGGGATACACATGGTCGTCGCGACGCAGAGACCCTCGGTCGACGTCATCGTGGGCAAGACCAAGGCGAACTTTCCCACCAGGATCGCTTTCCGAGTGGCGAGCAAAGTCGATTCGAGGACGATCCTCGACGTCATCGGGGCCGAGAAGCTTCTCGGCAGGGGGGACATGCTCTACGTGGACGCGAGGCATTCCGACCCCATCCGCTTGCACGGGGCTCTCATATCCGAAGATGAGGTGGAGAGGGTCGTGGACCACTGGAAGAGCTATCAGTTCGAACCCTCGTTCCTGGAGGACTCCACTGACAGGCGCTCGCGTGAATTCGAGGAGATGGAACTCGATCCTCTCTACGAGGATTCCAAGTCCATAATCCTCCGCTACCGGCAGGGTTCGACGTCTCTCCTCCAGAGGAAACTGCACATAGGTTACGCGCGGGCGGCCCGGTTGCTGGATCAGCTCGAACAGGAAGGCGTCGTGGGACCGCCCGACGGCAGCAAACCGAGGGAAGTCCTCATCCCCGAGGAAACCGGCCGGTCCGACGCCGAGCATCTGTAACGCGCCGGAGTTTGCATGAAAGCCTTTTTCGTAACCCTCGGATGTCCCAAGAACACGGTGGACATGGAGAGCACCCTTGCGTTGCTGCGGCGCGAGGGCTGAGGTGTCACGAACGATCCCGCCGAGGCTGATCTCCTGATCGTGAACGCATGCTCGTTCCTCGCCTCCGCCTGGGATGAAACCCGCGAGGAGATAGCGGGGCTTGCCGGTTTCAAGACGGCGGGGGAAGGCAAGAAACTCGTCTTGATGGGATGCCTGCCGATTCATCTCGGGGACGATGGTTGGAAGCGAGACCTGCCCGAAGTTGATTTCTTCATTCCTCCCGGCCGTCACGGCGATGTTGCGCGGATCGTGCGCACCCTTTCCGGGAGGGGAGAAGAAGCTCCGTCACTCGCTCCGGCGGACTTCTTTTCGGGCAGCGAGGACCGGGAGCTGCTCACACCTGCGCATACCGCGTACTTGAAGATAGCCGAAGGGTGCAGCCATCAATGCGAATTCTGCGCGATCCCCCTCATCAAGGGGCCGATGGTCGGCAGGGAACCGCGCTCGATAGTTCGGGAAGCGGCGAAGCTCGCGGAGAAGGGAGTCAGGGAGATCACCATCGTCGCCCAGGACCCGGCCGCGTACCGTCACGGGGACGTCGGCCTCGTCGATCTCGTGCAAATGATCTCGCGGCAGGAGATCGAATGGATAAGGATTCTATACATCCATCCCTCGAGCATGCGCGTCGACGAGTTGAAACGCCTCTATGAGATCCCATCGGTGTGTCGCTATCTCGACGTCCCGGTGCAGCACGCTTCAGACGGCGTCCTCTCGCGGATGAACAGGGGCTACGATCGCCGCTACCTGAAAAGGCTCTTCTCGGAGATGAAGACCGCCTTTCCGGATCTCGCGCTGAGGACGGAAGTGATCGTCGGCTATCCCGGGGAGACGGAGGACGACTTCAATATCCTCACCGATTTCGTCCAGGAGATCCAATTCGCCTATCTTGGTATATTCGCCTATTCGCCCGAGCGCGGAACCGCAGCCTGGGAGAGAGAGGACGACGTTGCTATGGACGTGAAAAGGGCGAGGGTGGCCGAATTGGAATCCGTCCAGCAGGCGGCGGCTTTCGCATTCAACTCGAAGCTGGTAGGCAGGCGCCTCACCGTCCTCGTCGACGGGCCCGTGGACGAGGGGCACGGTAGGTACGCGGACTGCAGCTTCGCCGGAAGGTATTACGGGCAGGCCCCCGAGATAGACGGTGAAGTCCTCATCCGTGGGGACGGACTCGAGCCGGGCTCCTTCGTCCAAGTCGAGGTGATGGAAGCCGACGCCTTCGACTTGGTCGCCCGCGTTCCTTGAGGGAATTGTCTTGACCGAGGCGCCGTTATGAGTTATCGATATACAATTCGTATCTTGGAGGTGGAATGCAGGCTCGATCGACTGTTCCGGTCTTACTGGCGTTGATGTTCTTGTCCATCGCGGCTCGCGGTGAAGCTCCCGTGAAGAGCAATCTCGACGTCGCAACGGATCTTACCGCGGAGATCGCGTCCGAGGTGGCGAAACACTTCCCGGGGCCGGCTCGGGAACGCGGGGTCGTGGTGGTCCCCGGCGGGCGGGACGAGATCAACGGTTTCATCACCAACGTCTTCATCAAGACTCTCGCCGACGAGGGCATAGAGGTTCATTCGCCTTCGAGCGCCGCGTTGAAGGAGCAGGGAGACACGCTCTCATCGGTCAAGGGCGATCCCCTGGTTCTCGAGTTCCAGCCCCTGCTTTTCGGCATCCAATACCTCAAGATGTACAGGAGTCATCTGATCGGGGGCAAGCGCGTGATGCGAAGGGCCGACGTGAAGATTTTCGCCAAGCTGGTCGATCCCTCGAACGATTCGGTTCTATGGGCGGGGGAAGTGGAGAGATCATATTCGGACAAGTTCGCCTACCGGCGGATCTCGCAGGTCGAACAAGGAATGTTCGCCTTCACCAAGCCTACGTACGAACCTACGAAGTGGAGCAGGATAATCGAGCCGGTCGTGGTGAGCGGTATCATAGTGGGGCTTATTTATCTCTTCTATTCCAATCAGAGCAGTGAATAGTCTTTCCTTCGTCGGGAAGGTCCAAACCTTCCTGAAAAAAGATCCGTCGCTCCTCGTCGTCGCCGGGCTCGCGGTTCTTTGCCTCACTCCGTCATGCTCACGGGAGAACAAGGTATCTCGGGAGATCGCGGAGCATTACGGGAAGAAGGATTACTATGAAACCGTGCTTTTGTGCAAGAGGGCGCTTGCCGGCGGCGTGGAGAGCGGGGAGGTCTATTACTATTATGGAATGTCCCTCGTGAATCTGGATAGAGACTACGAAGCGTTCCGCCGGCTCGAAAAACTGAGGATTCTGAACCCCGTTCTGGCCGCACGAGCGGCTTCGAATCTCCTTTCGCTCGCCCGCGATGATTTCGCAGCGGGGAGCAGGCGCCGGGCGGGCGAACGCTTCGCGGAGGCGGCGGAGCTCGATCCGGCGGTCGATCTGGGCTCCATGTATTATCTGGTGGCGGAGCTGTACTACCGAAAAAAAGACTATCACAAGACCGTCCGTTTCTACGAAAAGGCGTTAGTAGCGAAACCGGATACCGCGGCGGCGGAGAACGCCTACATGAACATGGCGGACGCCTATGCCAAGCTGAACGAGAAGAGCAAAGCGAAGGACTGCTACCGCAAGGTGCTGGAGAGGTTTCCCCGGGGATCGGCGGCGGAGCGCGCCAGATGGAACCTGGCCGATATCCTGTTGTATGAAGGTGCCAGGGAGAACGAATTCGGAAACTACGAAGAGACGATTCGACTGATGGAAGAACTGCTTTCACTGACCGACAACTTGAATTTCATCCAGAACGGCCGCTACCTGCTGGGTCAAGCCTACGAAGGGATGGCTGAATACGGTGAAGCTTACAAACAGTACAAGGCGATACTCGATTCCGACACGGGTTCGTCGGGGGGCGTAGTCAAGAAGGCGGAAGCCAGGCTGGAGGAGTTCAAGAGGGCGGGGATAGGTCATGATTGATGAAACCATGCATCATCGCGTCGAAGCATCCGGCGTGAGCGTGGTGAAAGGGAAAGCCGGACGTCGAAGAACGCCTTCATTCCTTCGCGGAGCCGGACTTCTCCTGATTGTGATTTGGACGGCGGTTCTGCTCTCCTGCGCCGCGGGAATACCATCGATACCCAACTCGCCCGAGGCCGTGATCGCGAAAGGGGAAGACTTTTTCAACCGGGGAAAGTATTTCCAGGCCAGGGAGCTTTTCAAGAGTTTCCTCGAAAAGTACCCGGGGCACGACCTGAGCGACAAAGCTCAGTTCTACGTCGCGGAGTGCTATTTCAACGACAAGGAGTATCCCCTCGCCGCGGTCGAATACAGGGTTCTGGTGAGCAACTACGGATACAGCGAGTACGTCGACGACGCTTTTTTCAAGACCGCTCTCTGTGCATACAAGCAATCACCGAGGGCGGATCTCGACCAGTCGAAGTCCTTCGAGGCGATCTCCCTCTTCGAGCAATTCATACGGACTTTCCCGAAGAGTCCGCTCGTGGAGAAGGCCCACGAATACATAAACGAGCTCCACAAGAAACTCGCCGAAAAAGATTTCAAGAACGGCTATTATTATTACAAGCGCAAGCGGTACGATTCAGCCTTGATATACTTCAACAAGGTGATAGAGAAGTACCCGGGCAACGAGTTCTGGCTGAGGACGCTGTACTACAAGGGAAACATTCTCCTCGCGCGCGGGGAGACGGACGAAGCGAAGGAGTGTTTTTCGTTGATCGCGCGTTATCCCGGGGATTCCGAGATAAAGAGGGACGCGGAAAACATGTTGAGCAAGCTGGAAGACAAGTGAAATGGGAGCAGTCGGGATAATCGGCGGGACTTTCGATCCACCGCACAATGCACACCTGGAAATGGCCAGGCAAGCCCTCGAACACCTGCCCCTCGACCGGATCCTCTTCATGCCCGCCCCGGATCCTCCGCACAAGCGGGCCGAAACCCCGTACGAGAAGAGGATCGCGATGGTCATGGCCGCCTTGCGGGGTGAAGCGCGCATGGAACTCTCGCGCATGGAGGAATTCCGCAAAGGCCCCTCCTATACGGTGGATCTCATCGAGTTCTACCGCGCCGGCAACGACGACGACGTCTATTTCATAATGGGATCGGACAGCCTTCTCGAGCTGGGGTCCTGGAAGGACCCGGAGAGACTCCTCCGTCTCGCGACTCTCGTGGTGTTCAAGCGGCCGGGATTCGAACCGGTCAATCCCGTGAAGGGTGAAGCTTCCGTGATTCTCTTCGAGGAGCCTCTCATCGACGTATCCTCCAGCGGGATCAGGGAGAGGGTGAGAAGAGGCGAGTCGATTCGTTCCCTCGTTCCCGAGCCCGTCCGCAAGTTTATTTTAGACAATTCACTCTATTCCTGATATTTTCTCGGGGACGGCGCACAGGAGGTCGCCCTGCCGATGTTTCTCTATCTCCTCGATGGTCACGCCATCGCCTACCGCTCCTATTATGCTTTCATAAACCGCCCTCTGGTCAATTCGAGGGGCGAAGAGACTAGTGCGGTCTTCGGGTTCGCGAGAACCTTGAAGAGCCTGCTGGAAAAATATGATCCGGCGTACGTCGCGGTTGCTTTCGACAGCCCGGAGAAGACGTTCCGTCACGAAGAGTTCGCCGAGTACAAAGCGAACCGCAAGGAGATGCCGGAGCAACTCGCCGGGCAGATTCCGCTGATATTCGAATTGCTCGAGGCGATGGCCATCCCCCTGTTCGCGCTCCCCGGTTACGAGGCGGACGACATCATCGCCACGCTGGCACGCAGGATGGAAAAGCGCCTTCCCGTGCGGATAGTCTCGGGGGACAAGGATCTCTTGCAGCTGGTCACCGACAGAGTGCACGTCTTGAGGCCGGGCAAGTCCGGGCTTTTCGACGAGGAGATGGGCCCCGAGGGGCTCGAGAAGAAGAACGGTTTGAGCGCCGGTCAGTTCACGGATTTTCTCGCGCTGATGGGCGACGCATCCGACAATATTCCCGGCGTGCGCGGCGTGGGGGAGAAGACTGCCCGCAAGTTGATCTCGGAACACGGGAGCCTCGATAACCTCTTCGCAAACCTCTCGTCGATCGAGTCCCCGTCACTCAGAAAGAAACTCGAAGAGGGCAGGGAAAGCGCCTTCCTCTCCAGGAAGCTCGTCCGGCTGAACACGGAGGTGCCCCTGGACGTGGCTCTGGAGGACCTGGCCCGCGGCGAGCCGGACGCGGAGAAGCTGGAGAAGCTCCTCGAGCGGCTGGAATTCAGGGACGTTCTCGAGGATTTCCTCATTCGTCCTGAAAGTAATGGAACGATTGAAGACGTGGATTACGTCGCGGTCGATACCGAGGAAAAGCTCGAGGCTCTGGCGCGCGAGCTGGCTCGACAAAAAGAATTCGCCGTGGACGTCGAGGCCAGCGAGTTGGACCCGATGCGGGCCGTCCTGGCGGGTATATCGCTGGCCTGGCGGCCGGGCAGCGCTTATTACGTGCCCGTGACGAGCAGGATGGATACGGATGAACCCACCCTGACGCCTCCGCGCGAAGCGCCGGGACTTCCATGCGAGCTGGTGCGCAGGTATCTCGAACCGATCTTGTCCGACCCTGGGATCGCGAAAATCGGGCAGAACATCAAGTACGACACCCTGGTCCTGGCCAACGCCGGTTTCGCGCTCGAAGGGATATCGTTCGATACGATGCTGGCGTCCTACTGTCTCGATCCGGCGCGGAGGAGCCACGGCCTGGACAGCCTGGCCGCCGAGTTTCTCGACCACAGGATGATCCCGTTCAAGGATCTCTTCGACAAGAGAAGCAAGAGGAAGGACATCCGGGAAGTCCCCCTGGAGGCCGTGACCAGGTACGCCTGCGAGGATGCGGACATGACGCTTCGGCTCAAGAACGTCTTCGTCCCCTTGCTCGAAGCCTCGCAGGTGGAGCGGCTCTTCTACGAGGTGGAGATGCCGCTGGCGGGCGTGCTGACGGAGATGGAGATGACGGGCGTGAAACTCGACCTAGCCTTCCTCGCGTCCCTGGCCGAGAGCATCGACGCCAAGCTCGCGGCGATCCAGGAGAAGATATTCGAACTCGCCGGCGAGCGTTTCAATCTCAATTCCACTCCCAAGCTCCGCGAGATCCTCTTCGACAAGCTGGGGCTCAAGCCCACCCGGAGGACCAAGACGGGGTTCTCGACCGACGTCGAAGTGTTGAAGAGCCTGGCTTCGGAGCACGAGGTTCCCGGACTGCTCCTGGAATTCCGCGCCCTCGCCAAGCTCAAGAACACTTATGTCGACTCGTTGCCCAAGCTGGTGAACCCGGGAACGGGGAGGGTGCACACGTCGTACAACCAGGCCGTGACGAGTACGGGGAGACTCTCGAGTTCGGATCCGAACCTCCAGAACATACCTATCAGGACTCCGGTGGGGAGGGAGATACGCAAAGCCTTCGTGGCCGAGAAGGAAGACTGGATCCTCTTCGACGCCGACTATTCCCAGATCGAGCTCAGGATACTGGCCCATCTCTCCGCCGACGCGCAACTGGTCAAGGCGTTCAAGGAGGGAGGCGACGTGCATCGCAGGACCGCGGCGATGATAATGGGGACATCCGAGGACGAGGTCACGGACGAGATGCGTTCGCGCGCCAAGACGGTGAACTTCGGCATAATCTACGGCATGGGAGCCCGGGGGTTGGCGCAGTCGCTGGGGATCGACTTCCAGGAAGCGAAGCGCTTCATAGAGCAGTACTTCGAGGTGTACCCGGGCGTGAAGAGGTTCATAGACGAGACGATCGCGAAGGCTCGCGAGGAGAAGGCGGTCAGCACGCTGCTCGGCAGGGTGAGGCAATTGCCGGACATCGCCGGGAGCGACGGGCGGACCCGCTCTTTCGCCGAGCGGGTCGCGGTGAACACTCCGGTCCAGGGAACCGCGGCCGACATCATAAAGCTCGCCATGGTGGGAATCAGCAGGGAATTCAAGAAACGCAGGTTGCAAGCGAAGATGATTCTCCAGGTTCACGACGAACTCCTGTTCGAGCTCCCTGAGGACGAGAAGGAAGAAGTGGAAGCGCTGGTCAGGAAGACGATGGAAGGCGCCATGAAGCTGGATGTTCCCCTCAAGGTCGACACCGGCTGGGGAAAGAACTGGCTGGAAGCTCAT
>CAYXEN010000086.1:0-9045 GCA_964464035.1 uncultured bacterium
ATTCAGCCTCGACCTATACCGAGTCTTCACCGGTCATCGCCGACATAAACGGTGACGGGAGCATGGACGTGATACTGGGAGACGAGGCCAAGTATCTGAACGCTTGGAACGTCGACGGAACCCTGGTCGACGGCTTCCCGATAGCCGTTCAGGATGCGATACGGGCGACGCCGAGCGTGATGGACGTCGATCGCGACGGCGATTGCGAGATCATACTGTCCTGCTGGGACAAGAACCTGTACATCTGGGATCTCGACGGCGTGTACGACAATGATCTCGCCGATTGGCCCACGTTCCACGCGAACGTCCATCGTAACGGACACCATGGATTCCTCGTTCCCACCGCCATCGGTAACGTTGCGTTCGATTTCCACGTCCTCGATCGCGCGGTCGAACTCGAGTGGCTGTTCCCGCCGTCACACTACTACGAGATGGACCTTATGCGTCGCTCGGTGGGTTACGCTGACTATGAAAGAATCGCCTCGGGTCTGCGTCCCGGCATCGACGGAGTGCTGCGCTACGTGGACTCCGGGCTCGAGCAAGGGAAGAAGTACTCATACAAGCTCGAAGTGAGCGGGGACGTGAACGCGCAAATGGAAACGGGCGAGATCTACATCCCGATATCGGCCGCCAAGCTTCTCCAGAACTATCCGAATCCGTTCAACCCGACCACGGCGATCGTGTTCTATGTTCCGGAAGGTGCCGCGCAGAGGGTATCGCTAAGAATATACGACGTTCGCGGTTCGCTCGTGAGAACGCTGGTCGACGGAATCTTGAAACCCGACCGGTACGAGTTCACGTGGAAGGGCGAAAACGATGAGGGGCGCCCGGTGGCTTCTGGCGTGTATTTCTATCAACTGAGGGAAAAGAATTTCGTGGCTACCAAGAAGATGGTATTGCTGAAGTGAAGTCAAAGGATCCGCGGCCGCCTTTTGTATGGTGACGGGTGCCCGCCGCGGGCCAGCCGGACGACGAAGAATTGTGCCGCAAAGCACAAGCCCGGCCACCCGGGGTTATTCCCTCCTCGACACACAATCCCGGGTGGTCTTTTCACGTCTTCTTGTTCTTCTTCATCCAACGCTTGAGATCTTCGTAGGTCTTGAAGTGCTCGTCGAATTCGTACTCGGAATCGAATTCGCATTCGTCCGTGGTGTGCTCACGGCATATCTTCGGGCGCTCGTCGTATATTTCGCATAGATTCGACTTCTTGTTCAGAAACCTGCATCTATTGTGAACCATGAGATACCAGCTTTTTTCCCATATATAGATAGAGACGTTGTCGTGAGCGAGGAACCACAGGAGATCATTGTAGTCCCGCTTGCTCCTTGGCCTGTCGATCTCCAACGAGAAGTACTCGCAGCATTTGGCCGGTATGCAGCGGGAACACTGGGGATCCACGATGATCTGTTTTTGGCTGCTCGATCTGCCGGCGCTTTTCGGCCGGCGTCTGCTTTTCGTTTTTGCGTTCATATTGCTCCATTTCTAAAATCACGGCTCTGACAGTTGATGCCTCTAGCGGCTGCTCCATAATCCACGTCGCGATTTATAGCCAATTCACGATAAGTAATCAAGAGATAAAACGAGGTACGACGGGAAACGATACACCCTCGTAATAATGGACGCAATAGGTCTGATATTATGAAAATCCCGTTGCCATGCGGCAAATGCATCTATTTCGATTGATGTTGTTTGGAAGATTTGATATAATATGCAAATAATGGGGATTCCGTTCTCTCGCCATCTGTTCCCGGCTCACTTATTCTATTGCTTTCCTGAAGGAGGCCTTCGATGAAGCGTCCCGTGTTCTTCTTCCTTATCCTTACGTTCTTCCTCGTTCCCTTGACCGCATCGGCTCAGATCTATCCTCCCAAGCCGGGCGTGGATATGCCGCAGGCATATTTCGAAAGGGTGAAGAAAGATCCTTCTGCATTCCAATTCCGACATGCATGGATCGAAAAAGCGGCGAGGTTGAGAGACAAGAGAGAGAGATTCCTGAAGCTGAACGGCTCCAACGGTGCGTCCCTCGCGGCGGCCGGTGATTTCGTCGTCAGTGGAACGACGAGCGTGCCTGTATTCCTTGCCAAGTTCAATAACACGCCTTCCGATCCTTATCCAGCATCGAACCTTCAAACGGAGCTTTTCAGCGGACCGTGGCCTACGGGTACGATGCATGATTTCTACAATGAGATCTCTTACGGCAATCTGAATCTGACCGGAACGGTTTACAACTGGTTCCAATTGAGTCAGAACGACACTTACTACGAAGGTACGAGCAACGGCCTGGGGGGGGATTCCAAGGTCGGTGAACTTCTCAAGGAGGTCCTGGACAACTGGGATCCGACGGTCGATTTCGGCCAGTACGACAACGACGGTCCCGACGGAATACCGAACTCGGGTGATGACGACGGCTACGTGGACTTCGTCTCCTTCGTTCACGCCGAGAGCGGGGGGGAATGCGGGAACAGCAATATCTGGTCCCACAGGTGGTATTACGGCGGCTGGTGGGGTGGAGCTCCCTACACGACCAACGATCCCAGCGCCTCCGGCGGTTTCATCAAGGTTCAGGATTATACAATACAGCCGGCGCTGGCCTGCGACAATACTACGATGATACAGATCGGCGTATTCTGCCACGAGTTCGGCCACGCCTTCGGATTGCCCGACTTGTACGACACCGACGGAGGTTCACAGGGCATAGGCCATTGGGGACTCATGGGATCCGGTAGCTGGAACCAGCCTACCTCTCCCGCTCACATGTGCGTATGGTCGAAAAGCCAACTCGGATGGATTATTCCCACCAGTGTTTCTCCAAACCTTACCAACTACAACATCAACGACGTGGAAACGAACGCCCAGGCGTACAAACTCGACATCTATGAAGAGAGATGGAGGCGGAGTACTCTTTGCGCGCTGAGCGGGACATATTCCATGCACATGGGGTTGACTTCGTCCGAGGGATCGGCGCGGGGTTGGCCCGGTGGGGACGGTTATGGCAACGATTGGCACGAGAGGGTTGCGAGAAAGTTCGACTGGGACGGCACGACTCCGGTGGTTCTTTCTTATGACTACGCCTACGATGCCGAGACGAACTACGACTATTGCTACCTGAAAATAAACGTCAACGGCGTCGAAAGTACAGTACGCACGTATACGGGAACCGGTTCCGGCACGGAAACGAGCATCGACCTCTCGAGTTACCTGTCGGGAAGCGGCGCTTCCTATTATTACCTGGTCTTCGAGTTCGACTCGGATATCGGCTGGTCGGACGAGGACGGCAGCTACGTGAGCGCTTGCAACGGGCCTTTCACGGTGGACAACATATCCTTGAACGGCGGAGGAGTGAGCTACTTCACCGATTTCGAGACTTACGAAGACGGCTGGTTCGAGGACGACGGCCAGGTAGACCCGAAAAACATCGAGCCGGGATTCGATTACTTCCTCGTTGAGAACAGGGAAGCGATCGGGTTCGATCAATACGTTCACAATTCGGGGCTTGCGATCTGGCACATCGATCCCGACGTCGCCGAATCGTCCCTGGGCAACACGGGAGGATCCTCGAACAACCAGACCCGCGGCGTCAAGCTCATGGAAGCAGACGGCAACTGGGACTTGATGAACAACACGAATCGCGGCGATGCGGGGGACGTGTTCCCGGGTTCCGCGAACAACTTGACTTTCGACAATGCGACCACTCCGTCCAGCCTGAGCAACGACGGGGAAAACACCGTCGCCCAGGTCTCGAGCATAAGCCCTTCGGGCAACACCATGACCGCGATGATGTCGGGCGGCGCCTTCCCGCCCACGGTCGCCTCGATTACGCCTTCCACCGGCGACAACGGATCCGGAGTGATCGCGATCAGCTCCATTCTCGGAAGCGGCATAAACTACGGGGCCGTCTTCATCTTTCGAGACAGCCTGGGGACCGAGACGTCGGCACAGACCGTGGACTGGACAGGTCACGGCAAGATCTCCGGGACGATCGACCTGACGGGCTTGATTCCGGGCAGGTACGACGTGATCGTGCAGAATCCGGACGGCGGCCGCGGCATTCTCACCAACGGGTTCATAGTGACCGGAGCGACGGGTGTGGAGGAAGGTGCGGCTCCCAGCCGGTACGCTCTCGGCCAGAATCATCCCAACCCGTTCAACCCTTCGACCCTCATACCCTTCGATATCAGGGAGAGTTCACACGTGACTCTCAAGATCTATGATATCACGGGCAGATTGGTTCGAACGCTGGTCGACAGAGAATTGGCCGCCAGGCATTACGAGGAACGCTGGGACGGTCTCAATGACGCAGGCATGCCCGTAGGATCCGGCGTGTATTTCTACCGGCTGATTGCGGGTAAGAACTTCGTATCCGTGAAGAAGATGGTTCTCCTGAAGTAACCGCCGCCCTCCCGCGGGATCCCGTCACGTGCCGCGGAGCCTGAAGGAAGCACCGCAAACGGCTTCGTTGACGGCGATCGATGGAGAATGAAAACCTTCCGAAGAAAGAAGGGGCCGCCTTTCAAGGGCGGGCCCCTTTCTTTTGGACGGCCGGCCGTTGCGGGGAGCCTTGAATATTTTTGCCGAAACGAGCGGAGGATGCTATTTTTCTGGCTGACGGTGTTCGTTCCGAGGCGTGCGCCGGACCGGATACAGTATTCACAATTGACATTCAATGGTGTCGGATGCTAGATTGTTTTGACCATATGCATCTTGGAGAGGGTTAAGCGGGAACAAGCAAGGGAGTGGTGCCAAGTGAACTATCGACTGACTGATGAAGAAAAGATGATCCAGCAGACCGCGAAGGAATTCGCGGACAACGAGATTGCTCCTGTCGCCGACAAGAACAATGCCGAGGGCAGGTTCCCCGCTGAGATCATCAAGAAACTCGGCGAACTCGGTTTCATGGGTATCAATGTTCCTGAAGAGTACGGCGGTTCCAACCTGGGTAACTTCTGCCTGGTGCTGGTGACCGAGGAGATAAACCGCGTTTGCGCTTCCACCGGTGTGACCGTATCCGTGCATCATTCGCTGGCGTGCTATCCAATAGCGAAGTACGCGACGGATTCCGTGAAGGAGAAGTACCTTCCCAAAATGGCCAAGGGCGAGCTGATAGGCGCCTATGCGCTCACGGAACCTCATTCGGGGAGCGACGCGGCGGCGTTGAGCGCCAAGGCCGTCAAGGACGGCAACGAGTACGTCCTGAACGGAACGAAGAGTTTCATAACGACGGGGGCGGAAGCGGGAGTGATCGTGGCCATGGTGCGCACGGACGAATCCCACAAGACCAAAGGCATAAGCGCTTTCGTCCTCGAGCAGGGGATGAAGGGCCTTATCGTCGGCAAGAAGGAAGACAAGCTCGGGCTTCGGGCTTCGAGCACGACGGAATTGATTTTCGAGGATCTCAGGGTGCCGGCGGAGAACATGCTCGGAGAAGAGGGAGGCGGGTTCAAGATCGCCCTGGACACCTTGGACGGAGGAAGGATAGGGATCGCGACGCAAGCGGTCGGTATAGCCCAGGCCTGCCTCGATGCGTCGGTGGCTTACGCCCGGGAGAGGGAACAATTCGGACGCAAGATATCCGAGTTCCAATCGATACAATGGAAGATAGCCAACATGGCGACGAGGATCCACGCCGCAAGGCTGATGGTCTACCATGCAGCCCGTCTCAAGGACGCGGGCTTGCCCCATTCCAAGGAAGCGGCGATGGCCAAACTCTTCGCTTCGGAGACTGCGAATGCGGCGGCCAAGGAGGCCGTCCAGATTCACGGCGGCGCAGGTTACACGGTGGATTTTCCCGTCGAGCGTTACTTCCGCGACGCCCGGATCACGGAAATCTACGAGGGAACGAGCGAGATCCAGAGGCTCGTCATCTCGAGGCATATTCTCGGGGAATGATCCATCTTCGGCGTTCGAAGATCGGTGATTGCACAGGATGTCTTGAAGACACGGCGACGATGCAGGGAAACCCCTTCAAGGAGGTTGGATCTTGAACATAGGAGTGCTGATAAAAACCGTCCCGGACACGGAGAGCAAGATAAAATTGACGCCGGATGGAACGGCCGTAGAGACGTCCGGGATCAAGTACGTGATGAATCCATTCGACGAGTTCGCCGTAGAGGAGGCTCTGAAGATAAGAGAAAAGCTGGGTGGTGACTCCAAGGTGACGGTGATTTCCCTCGGCGGAGATCGTTCAGTCGAGACCCTCAGGACCGCTTTGGCGATGGGAGCGGATGATGCGGTTCACGTGAGTGATCCCGCGTTCGAGGGCGGTGATGCGATCACAAATGCGAAGATCCTCGCGAAGGTCCTCGAGCCGTACGGTTTCGACCTCGTTCTCTGCGGCAAGCAGGGGATAGACTACGACGCCGCGCAGACGCCGGCGGCGGTCGCGGAGTATCTGGGAATGGCCCAGGCGTGTGTAGTCGTCGGACTGGAGGTTGGAGAATCCGGATCCTTGACGGCGAGGAGGAGGATAGAGGGAGGAGACGAAATCCTCGAAGTGAAACTCCCCGCCGTGATCACGTGCGAAAAAGGATTGAACGAGCCCCGCTACGCCTCCCTGCCTGGAATAATGAAGGCCAAGAAGAAGGAGATAAAGAAAGTGGGCCTGGCCGATACGGGATTGGATGCCGGCGAAGTCGGCGAGAACGGGGCCACCACCAAGATCGTCAAGTTCAATCACCTGCCGGAAAGGCCTCCGTGCAAGATGCTTTCCGGCGAGCCGCAGGAGGTCGCGGCCGAGCTCGTTCGTTCGTTGCGGGAGGATGCCAAGATAGTTTGAGTTCGAGGTGAGTATCGTTGAAATGACCACACGATAATATAGAAAGGAGAGGGGAAGAGTCCCGGATAGAATATGGGAAAGGACATACTGGTTTTCGCTGAGGTTCGAGAAGGTGTTCTGAAGAAGATCACCATGGAATTGATATCCACGGCCAGGGAACTGTCCGCGAAGACGGGCGGGTCGGTGAACATAGCCGTTCTCGGCGCCGACAACTCGGCTCACGTGGATGAACTCAAGTCGTATATCGACGGCAAGGTGTATTCCGTGAAAGGAGCTGCGCTCGATCGTTACTCGACCGATGGATTCGCCGCCGGGATGGAAGAAGTGATGAAGAAGATGGGAGCGGGGTACGTGCTTTTCGGAGCGACGGCGATGGGGAAGGACCTTTCCGCGCGGGTGGCGGCCCGCTTCGGAAGCGCCCTCTTCACCGATTGCACCGAGCTCGATGTCGTGGACGGCAACCTCAAGGTGAAGAGGCCCGTCTACTCCGGCAAGGTCTACGCTGAAGCCGTGGCCACCGGTTCCGACTGGCAGATGGCGTCGGTGAGACCGAATATTTATCCTCCCGCGTCCAAGGAAGGCTCGGGGGGAGACGTGGAAACGATCGAGCTTGCGATCGCGGCGGACGAGCTCAAGTCCAGGGTGAAAGAAATAGTGGCCTCCGCCGGCGGAAGAAAGGACATTACGGAGGCGGAGATCATCGTCGCGGGCGGCAGGGCCCTGAAGAGCGAGGAGAACTTCAAACTTCTCGAAGACCTCGCCGATGTGCTTGGAGCTTCCGTGGGCGCTTCCAGAGCGGCAGTCGACGCGGGATTCGCTCCGCACTCCATCCAGGTGGGACAGACGGGAAAGGTTGTCAATCCCAAGCTCTACATCGCCGTGGGTATTTCAGGCGCCATCCAGCACCTGGTGGGCATGAGAACCTCGAAGGTCATAGTCGCAGTCAACAAGGACCCGAACGCCCCCATCTTCCAGAAAGCGGACTACGGTATAGTCGGTGATCTTTTCGAGGTAGTGCCTGTCTTGACCGAGGAGTTCAAGAAGCTTCTCAGCGCTTGAAGCCGGCTCAGAAGGCATAGCCCAGGTCCAGCGAGAAGAGGGTCGTAGACGTGTCGTCGCCGGCCCTCTTGTGATTCACGGGTTCATGGCTGAGGAAACCGTTGACGGAGATGTTTCTCCACAGCTTGGCACTCGTGAAGAGAGTGAATCGATTGAACACATAGTCGGAGAATATGGAAGACTCCGGGTTGCTTCGGTAGGAATCATAGGATCTTTTTCCTCCTTCATAGGTGAACGACAACCAGAACCCGCTTCTCCGCAGAAATTCCGCTTTCACGACGGCTCCCCATTCCCGGTACTGATCCTCGGTGGATGCACCGCTTGTCAGGACTGAATGCATCGGTCCCGCGCCCAGTTCCAGCTCGAAGGAACGAAAGTACATGAGAAGGAGCGAGGTCTTTTCCTCGGTATAATTGAAATAAACGTCGTTGCTGGTATCGTATAAGTAGAATTCAGCCGCGTTCTCGAGCGATAAGACCCAGGGGCCTCGTTGCAAGGGGCGAAGCGTAAAGTGCGTGTTGGCGGTCCAATACGGGCTCCTGACCTGCCTGTCGTGGTAGATCTTTCGTTCGCCGTTGAACGAGAAGTGGACCTGTTTCTGTAATCCGAATTGCCTGCGGAACTCGAAATCGGCCGTGTACGATTCATAGCTTATCTGGCTGGTGTCGGGAATCGACTTGACCGCCCCGCCGGTTCCCATTTGCAGATAGGTGGACGAGAAGCGCTGTACGTCCAGACCCAAATGCACCGAGTTCTTCAGGTAGTCGTAGTCGAACTCGGTTCTTCTCGCGAAATCCATGCCCTCCACTCTGTCGGTCAAGCGCACCGTTCCGAAGCCGGGGTTGTAGTATTGTACGTATGCGGCTGCATCGTATCTCTGATAGTCGTTTGCGTACGAGTAAGTCGTGTTCGACCGGAAGTCCTTGTTTGCGAAATATGCCGAGAACGCGAAGCGGGTGGGGCCGACGCTTCGGGCCAGGCTCATCCTGCCGGATTCCTCCACGCTGTTGTTTCCGATCGATGTGCCGCTTTCCATCCTGAAATAGTCACCGAGCATGGAGCCGAGAACATACTCGAGCCTGAGCCGGCTTCTCAATTCGATCACGTTGTCGACAGTGTCTTCCTCCACTATGGAGTATTTTTCGCTGAAGGAATCGAAACCGATTTCAAGGGATCCGTTCAAGCCCCGCGCTTGCAGTGTGGGGGGGAAGAAG
>CAYXEN010000087.1:0-9020 GCA_964464035.1 uncultured bacterium
GCGATCTCACCCCACCGTGCTCACTTCGTTGCGCGCGGCGGGGGCCCCGAATCGCTGCCACCCGCTGCTTGGGGCTCACAGCCGAAAGTGCCGCGGGGCCTGCCGACGGCCTTTCCCGCCGTGCTCGCTCCCGCTGCGCGCGGCGGGAGCCCTGACCGTCGCCACCCGCTGCTAGGCTAGTGTCGGCAACGACACGACAAACCCTGTCATTAGAAAGCTCCCCGGCAACGCAACCCGCAATCCCGGAGAACCGCGCCACCGGGTTTGCAATACGAATGACCAATATAGATCATATCTCCATATTTTTCAATTGATTTTTACCCTCGGCACTCTTATCCTCCAAGCGATGTGCACGCGCGCCGGGACGATGGAGCGGCCCGGAACCTGCGGATCCCCGCAATCGCACAAGCGGTGCTTCTCCTTATCCAGATGGAATCGATCATACGTAATAAACACGTCTACGCCATCATCGTCATCGAGCTCGTCGTCATCGCTTTTCTCTGCAGCGTATATTTCCCGTACACGCCGGACGACGGATACATATACCTCTACGGCGCCAGGCAGCTGGCCGGAGGCGCCGTACCCAACTACACGCCGGGCGAGAATCCGACGAACGCCTTCGGAAGTCCCGTCTGGATGGCTCTCCTTTCGCTGGCCTATGTCTTCTCGATCTCCCCGGTGGTCTGGGGAAAGATCCTGGGCATGGCCCTTCTCCTGGGCTCCGCCGTCATCATCGCCAGGATCCTCCTGCTTCTCGCCGCATTCGAGGATAAGCTCCTGGCGCACGCCGCGGCCCTGACGGCGGCCACCCTGCCTTTCGCCGCGGCTTGCGCGGTAAACCTGCTCGATACGATGCTTGCGACTTTCGCGCTGCTGCTGGCGCTGTACGCGACCCTTCGCTCGATCCGCGAAGACAAAGGATGGCTGGGAACCGGCCTGGCCATGGGCCTGCTGATAGTGTCCCGGCCGGATGCGTTCCTGGGCGTCTTGATACTGGCCGCCGGGATCGGGGTATCCGCCAGGCGAAGGAAACCGTCTCCGCGCTCGATCATCCGCTTGATCGCGGGGCTCGTCCCGGGATTGATCGTCTACGCCCTGAATGCGTACGCTTTCGGAGAGATCCTCCCCAACAGCGCGGCGGCCAAGACTCCCGGTCTCGCGGATCTATTGTCCCTGGACATATACAAACGCGCCGCGTATGTCTTCCTCGTCGATTTCGCGCGCGACCCCGTTCTCTTCATCGTATACCTCGCGCTCGTTCCATTCTGCATATTCGTGAAGGACAGGGTCCAGGCTTCCGTCTTCGTCGCGCTCTCCCTGATCTACCTGGCCGTCTTCGTCCTGGTCAGGGATTGGATGGGTATACACAGGCTGTACCTGCCCTCGATAATGGCGGCATATACGGCGTTTCTATACGTGCTGGCAGTCCTTCCGGGCGGCAAAGAGAAGATTGTCGTCGCATTGACCTTGATGATCTTCGCCTTCCCGATGGGCCGGAGCCATTGGAAGTACTATCTCGGCTACAACTACAACTTCCCGGGATCGCCCGCCGAACAGATGGGCAGGTTCATAGCCGAGCACAAACTCCCCGACTCGTATCTACTCACCTGCGACATGGGTGTGGTTCCTTACTACGCCGGGATTCCGACCATAGATTCCAACGACGCTCCCATATGCAACAGCTGGCTGAGGAATCACCCGGACGACCTGGACTATGTCTTCAGGCACGAAATGGATTTCATCATCCTCGTCAACCATCGCGAGGACGGGCGCGCCGGCCCGGTGTTCTCCATGAACGAGAAGATCGCAAGAAGCGGGTATTTCCGCGAGAACTACCACAAGATCGCCGTCGCCACGTGGAGACCGACGATCGAGCAGTACAAGGAAAGGGGATTCTCGATCGGGTACGGCAGGTACTTCCACCTCTTCGTGTCGAAAAGGATCTGGGATAGGCTCCCCGACAAGCGCCCGGTGAAATTCCCGCCCGCAAGGCGATTCAGATGACGCCGGATCCACGGGCACGCGGCCGCTACGGCTTTCTCGGCTTCGGGCCGCTTCCCGCTCGAAACGGAACGGCCGCCTATCCCACCGATCTGCGCAGCCCGGCTCTACGCGCCTCGTCCAGCGCCTTTTCGAACTCTTCAGCGCTCAGCCTGCGTGACAATTCCTCCACGGACCCCGCCCGGTAGCACGGACGGTATTGTTGCATGACGTTCACGTAGGCTTCCCTGGAAATCTCCCCGGCGATGAACTCCATGACGGCTCCAGGGCCGGAGAGCCCCGAAGGCAGTACGAGATGCCTTATGATCATGCCGCGACGGGCGATCCCTCTCTCGTCCTGTACCAGGTCCCCGACCTGGCGGTGCATCTCCTTGAGCGCCGCCTTCGCCGTCGCAGGGTAGTCGTCCACCTTGGACAATCTCGCGGCGACGTTTTCTTCACCGTATTTCATGTCCGGCATGTAGATGTCGATTATGCCGTCGAGGAGGCGAAGGGTGGAAAGGTTCTCGTACCCGCTCGTGTTGTAGACGATCGGCAGCGAGAACCCTGATTTGGAGGCCTTGCACAGCGCCTCGAGAATCTGCGGGACGTAATGCGTCGGTGTGACGAGGTTCAGGTTGTGACATCCTAGAGCCTGGAGGCCGAGCATCATCGTGGCCAGCTCATCGGTGGACACCACGTCGCCCGAACATTTCTGGCTGATATCCCAGTTCTGGCAATAGAGACAATGCAGGGGGCATCCCGAGAAGAAAATCGTCCCGGACCCCCGGCAGCCGACGAGAGGAGGCTCCTCGCCGAAATGGGGTCCGAAGTCGGCCACCTTGACCTCCCACCCGCCGCCACATTCCCCCGCTTCGCCGTCGAGTCGCTTGGCCCCGCAACGCCTGGGACAGAGACTGCAGGACGCGAGCAGGGCGAGGGCTCGGTTGCGCCGCTTCTCTAGTTCGCCGCTCGCAAGCAGTTTCAAATAAGAAGGATAGCCGTTCTCTGCAATGCTCATCTCTCTCCTCGAGGAGCCGGGAGACGTCGCCAGGGCGAGCTGGAGGTCCCATTGAACATAATATAGCAAGATACGGCGGGAGTAGGCCCGGAATTCAACTTGACAATTAGTTCAATTTTGAATAGTTTAACGTTGATCTTTTAAATCTAGACCGCTGCTGGAGGCTGCATGGGAACCCACTACAAAGGAACACCTGAAGAAGTCAGGGCTTTGAATGCCTTCATCAGCCTCTTGAGGGCGACCGAATCGGTGGTCAGGAGGCTGGCGAGAGCCCTCGCCGAATCGGGCCTCACGACCAGCCAGTTCGGAGTGCTGGAATGCCTCCACCATCTCGGCCCCATGCACATCCGCGACATAAGCAGAAAACTCCTGAAGACGAGCGGCAATATCACGCTCGTTATAGACAACCTCGAGAAGCGCGGGTACGTGAAGCGGCGTCCCGGCGGCAAGGACAGGCGCTACGTGACGGTGACCCTGACAGGGGAAGGCGAGGAGTTGATAAGCAGCATATTTCCCGCTCACGCCGAAACGATTACTCGTGAGATGCAGGTACTGTCGCCGAAAGAGCAGGAGACCCTGCGGGAGCTCTGCAAGCGCCTCGGCAAACGATACCCATTGGAAGGAGGACCATGAAATGGCCAAGCCCAAGATCGCAGACCGTAAACCGGCGGTGATGGAACTGGAACCCGGAACCTACTACTGGTGCAAGTGCGGAGCTTCCGCCAAGCAACCCTTTTGTGACGGAGCACACAAGGGCACGGAGTTCCTGCCCGTCGCTTTCACTCTCGAAGAGAGGAAGAAAGTAGCCCTTTGCAATTGCAAGCACACCGGCACTGAACCCGATTGCGACGGAACACACAAGAATCTCGAGGAGGAGTGAAAATGAACAACGGTTCCAACGGAGTCGTCGCCCTCTTGGGGCGGGTTTTTCTGAGCGCGATTTTCATAGTGAGTTCTTTGATGCACATTGCCAACTTCAAAGGGACGGAAGCCTTCATGGCTTCCCAGGGAATGCCGACCGTCGGTTTCTTTCTCGTCATGGCTATCATTCTCGAACTCATCGGCGGTCTCATGGTTCTCTTGGGTTTCAATACCAAATTGGGAGCCGCCATGCTCATCGTCTTCCTGCTCCCGGCGACTTTCATCTTTCATCGCTTCTGGGGGCTCGAAGATCCGCAGAGGCAGATGCAAATGATAAACTTCATGAAGAACATGTCGATCCTCGGCGGACTCCTCGTCATCTTCGCCTTGGGGCCGGGGCCGAAGAGCCTCGATCAACGGAACAAGTGATTTGCCGTAAGGCCCGTACGGTCACTTGCATTGGAGCGCGTAGAAGCTCACGCCGCCGAAACGATCCGCAACGACCATTGCATTGCCGGGCAGGGCGACGTGCCGGGATGAATCCAGTGTGGGCAGGCTCCCGATGAGTCTCGGAACGAGAGGATTCGAGATATCTATCACCTGAACCCCTCGCGTTCCCTCGGCTGCGAAGAGATAGTCGCCGGAAAGAGTGAGTGAAACGGCGGCACCCGCCGTTCCCGTTTCGCTCAGCAACACCGGGAAGCCCGGAACCGTCACGTCCAGCACCCTGAGCCTGCCTGTCGATGAGGAAACGTAGAGGTGATTCGAATCACCCGCAAGATTCATGGCTCCCCCCTCCATCGGCACCACGCCGACGAGCCTGGGATCTCCCGGGCGCGATATATCCAGGATTTCGATTCCCACCCCCGAGAGGGCCGCGTACAGGAGATCGCCCCGCGGCTCGACGCCGACGACAGCCGATCCCGAGCGGTACGCGCCGACGAAGCGGGGGAGCCGTGGGTCGCGAAGATCGAGGATCTGTACTCCACCGACCCCGGCGGCCACGAAGACCAGCGTATCCGCCACGTCGACGTCGAAAGAGTTGCCGGCCAACGCCACGTTCCTCAACAAACGCGGCGAGAGCGGATCACTCGCATCGATGACCGCCAAGCCCTGATCGCCGTCAGCGGCGTAGACGGTCGAATCGCGCGCGGCGAGAGCCTTGCATATTCCCGGGGTATCCACGTGCGAAAGTATCACCGGGTCGTTCCGATCAGTCACGTCGACCACGAGCATTCCATTCGAACCGTCGGCTATCAAGACGGCTTCTCCCGTCGACAAAGCGAAAAAAGCCTGGCCGGCCGTGGCAATGGCACCCGCCCGAGTAACGGAGCGTGGATTGCCCGCATCCACCACTGAGAAGCCGCCGGTGCGGTCCGCGATGAAGACACGGGCGCCCATCACCGTGACATCCTTGGCTTCACCGCGCGTCAACGCGCTTCCGACGATCTCCATCGCCGAGGGATCCTTGGCTGAGACGACTTGCAGGCCCGAGTTGCGATCAGCCACGTAGACCATGTCGCCATCCGAATCGATTCCCCATGCCGCCCCCGGGGTGTCCAGGGCTCCGGCGGGGACGGGATTCGTGGGGTCGGCCAAGTCCACCGCTTCGACTCCTCTGACGCCTTCCGCCACGAAAACGATGTCTCCCTTCGCCGCCACGGCCGATGCAGGGCCGGCCGTGATCATCGATCCCAGTACGACCGGCGACCGGGGCGTCTTCAAGTCCAGGACATAAAGGCCCGAAGCGCCGGCCGCCACGAATCCCAGGATTCCTTGAAGGAAAAAGTCCTGAGCCCCGGCGAGCGTGGTATTCCCGCCGGCCGCGACCGGATGGGCCGGATCGCTGGTATCGAATACGAGCAGGCCGAGCCCCGGCTCGACCATGAACGTGACGTCGCCCGCGGCGGTGACGGCACGGGCCGTCCCGGGGACCGGCAGGGCGGCGAGAAGAAAAGGCATGCGTGGATCGCTTATGTCGACGACCGTGAGGCCCGAGTCGCCGTCCGCGATGAAAGCATGCTTTCCGCTGACGGAAACGTCCAGCGCTTCACCCCTCGTCCTCAATCTTCCCACCGCGGCCGGGCGACGCGGATCGGAGACGTCGAATATGTAGTACCAACCCCCACCCGTTGCGACGTGGAGAAGGTTCCCGTCGATATCGATGCCGCTCCCGCCGCCGAGCGTGTCGACCTGGGACGTGACATGAAGATATCCCGCGTGATCGATGCAGTCGCGCTCCGATCCGCCCGCCGGCGCCAGGCGGCCGTTCGAGCAACCCGGCAGCTGCAACAGAATCAGCGACGTCGATATGATGGAGAAAATCCACTGGTTCATTGTAATCCCCGCAGGCAAGCTATATCATTGACATCCAATGAAGGTTCTCTCCCGCTCGATAAGTTCGGCCGAGGCGCGATCGATCGGCCTCGTGCTGATTCTAGCATTGGCCGGTTCCTCCTGCTCGCAAAATCCCGTCGGCCCCGGGGAGTCCGTGGATCTATCATGGTCCTGGATCAATCCCCTTCCCCAGGGCAACACGCTTCTCGACGTCTGGACAGGCGAGTCGGGTGAAACGTATGCAGTCGGCGAAGGCGGAACGGTTCTTCACCGGGCCGGCAACGCTTGGAACATCGTAGACATCGGCACGGACGCAAGGTTGCAGGCGGTCTGGGGTTCGTCCCCCGACGACGTCTTCGCCATGGGCGAGTACGGTGCCGCCTATCACTATGACGGATCTTCCTGGACGAAAATGTACACCGGCAACACATCGTGGTTCACCGACATATGGGGGACTTCCCGGAACGACGTCTTCGCCACGGGGTGGAACGGAACCATACTTCAATTCGACGGCTCTCAGTGGTCCGCCATGGCGAGCGGAGTCGGCGTATTGCTCAATGGGATATGGGGCTGTGCCTCCGACACGGTTTTCGCGGTCGGCGCCGGCGGAGTGATCCTCTCTTACGACGGTTCGCAATGGCGAAGGATGAATTCCGGATCCGACGCGTTCTTGAACGACGTCTGGGGAACTTCGGGAAGCAACGTCTTCGCCGTGGGCAACAGCGGAAGCATTCTTCACTACGACGGCGGCTCGTGGCAGGCCATGCAATCGGGCACCGATTCGAACCTCTTCGCGGTCTCCGGTCTATCCGCTTCCGAGGTCTTCGCCTTCGGAGAAGGCGGGATCATCCTCCGGCACGATTCCCTCCGGGGATGGTCTGCAATCGATTCTCCGACTGACGAGTCGCTCTATGAAGCGAGCGCTGACACCGGAGGCGCGATCACGGCAGTAGGGCCAGCCGGGACTATCATCCGCTTCGAAACGAGAGGATGGATAGCAGTGGATTCCGGGCCGAGGGTCGACTTTCATGCCGCCTGGGTTTCGCCGATTTCCATCCTGTACGCGGTGGGAGACGCCGGAACCATAGTTCGTTTCGCGGGTTCTTCACCGCGCCTCATGGCGAGCGGAACTTCGAGCGACCTCTTCGGCGTATTCGGTCTCTGCGACGACGACATGATCGCGTGCGGGGCTGCAGGGGCCCTGCTTCGCTACGATGGATCCGCTTGGCTCTCCCTCGCCGGCGGCACGGATTCGTACCTTTTCGCCGTATGGAGCTCGACGGACGGAACCTACTTCATCGTAGGAGACCACGGGACCATACTCAGGTGCATCGACTCTTCATGCACCGTGCTGCCGAGCGGGACCGATTTGCCCCTCTTCGGAGTGTGGGGCGCATGCAACGACGACGTCTTCGCAGTCGGAATGGCGGGAGTGATCCTGCATTTCGACGGTCGCTCCTGGTCTCCCATGGACAGCCCCACGGACTACGAGTTGACCTGCGTGTGGGGCAACGGGCCGGAGGACGTCTATGCCGCCGGCGGAGGAGGAACACTCCTCCACTACGACGGCAGCTCGTGGAAAGTGATCGACTCCGGGTCGCCGTACGATCTCTTCGCGCTGAAGTGCATCGACCGAGCTCATGCCTTCGTCGCCGGCACGAACGGCGTCGTAAGGATCAAGACGGGCTCGCGGTGGGACGCATCGCGCAGTGGAACGTCCAATACGCTCAACGGTCTCTTCAACATGGGTTACACCGCCATGTACGCGGTGGGCGACAACGGCGCCGTCTTGTATTATCCTTTGACGGGAAGCTCGCGAAATTGAGTCGAACGATCAATCGAGAAGAAAGGCAATGACATGTCTAACATCCGCTCGATCATTTCAGCAGCGACTATCGGGCTTGCCTTGAGTGCGGTCGTCTCCGCTCTTCCTCCGTCCGCGCCGGCGGAGGACTGGGCTACGTACTTCGAACGCTCAGGCGGCAAGGCCACCCCGAGATACGATGAAACAATCGCATATTGCCGAAGGCTGGCCGCGGCCTCCAAGTGGATCGAATACACGAGCTTCGGCACGAGCCCCCAGGGAAGGGACCTGCCCTTGCTGATAATCGACAAGGACGGCAAGTTCGTCCCGCAGGAACGCCGGAAAAAGGCCGTCCTCCTCATTCAAGCCTGCATTCACGCCGGCGAGTCCGACGGAAAGGACGCCGGATTGATGTTGGCGAGAGACATCGCGATCACGAAGAAACTCGAGCACCTCGTCGACGGAGTGACGGTGCTTTTCATTCCCATATTCAACGTCGACGGCCACGAGCGCTTCGGTCCCTTCAACCGCATCAACCAGAACGGTCCGGAAGAGATGGGTTGGCGCGTGACGGCGCAGAACCTGAACCTGAATCGCGATTACCTCAAGGCCGACGCTCCCGAAATGCGCGCCTGGCTGGCCCTGTTCAACCAATGGCTCCCCGACTTCTTCATCGATTGCCACGTGACCGACGGAGCCGATTACCGCTACGTAGTGACATACTCGCTCGAAACCAGGGGCAACATGGCTTCCAACCTCACAGAATGGACAAGGGACGTCTATCAAGAAAGAATCGAAAAGATGATGGCCGACGACGGTTTCCCCCTGTCGCCCTACATATTCTTCAAGAAGCGCCACGACCCCGAGAGCGGCCTCGTGAGCTGGGTCGCCGGGCCCCGTTTCTCCCAAGGGTACACAGCCGTCCGGAATCGCCCCGGCCTGCTCATCGATGGAGAGTTCTAACCCTCCGACTCCTCCGCCGGAGCCGGGGGGGTTGGTGCCGGGTGGTGGCGGGTG
>CAYXEN010000088.1:0-8696 GCA_964464035.1 uncultured bacterium
AGTCGGTGGACTTCAAAGTCGTGATATCGATACTCGACTCGATCCCCGGGATCCGGCCCGGCCTGTCCGCCTCGACCGAGATCAAAGTGGCTTCGATCGACAGCGCGCTCGCCATTCCCATTCAATGTCTCACGGTGAGGAAGAAGAGTGAGCTCGAAGGTGCGTCTTCGAGCTCGAAGAAGAAAGAGGGGACGGCCGACAAGGAAATAGAAGGAGTCTTCGTCATTGAAGACGGCACGGCGAGATTCCGCCCCGTGACCGTCGGCCTGGCGGGCAAGGATTATTTCGAGGTCGAGAAGGGCCTGAAAGCCGGCGAAAAAGTAGTGAGCGGTCCTTTCAAAGTGCTCAAGACTCTGGCCGACGGAGACAAGGTCAAGATCAAGAAGGGCCTTTCGGGCCGGGCCGAAAAATGAGACTCATGCTCGAGGGAATACGAGTGGCTTTTTCGGCCCTGTGGACGAACAAGCTGCGCACGTTCCTCACCCTGCTCGGCAACATAGTCGGCATAATGGCCGTCATCACTGTTGTATCCCTCCTGCGGGGCATTGACAACTACGTGCGAAACGACGTGGCCTCGGAAGGAAGCAACGTCGTCACGGTGGAGCGCATAAGTTTCTTCGAAGCCGTGACGGACTATGAAAGTTTCATTCACGCTCTGCGCTACAATCCACGTTTGACCCCCGAAGACGTACACGCTCTGCGCGAAACCCTCGAGATCCCCCGCTACGTCAGCGGACAATACAGCGCCAACGACAAGGTGTCGTACAGGCGCAAGTACATCGACGGCGTCGAGATCAAAGGTTGCGACGAGTATTATCCCTTCGTCGAGAGGCTTCCCCTCTACGCAGGCAGGCATGTCAGCCGCCTGGAAGCGGAGAGAAGCGCCCAGGTCGCCGTGATAGGATGGAAGCTCTACGATTCTCTCATCAAGCCCAGGGACCCCCTCGGCGCGAAAATCAGGATCGGCACGAGGCATTTCGAGGTGATCGGCGTGGTCGAGGACCTGGGCTCCGTGCTCGGGCGGACGCGGAACCTGTTCTGCGTGATCCCGGCCGGGGCTTTCACCAAGGTGTTCGGAGGGGGGCGCTCGATACGCATCAAGATCAAGACGGATGACGTGAGGCAGGTCGATGAAGCCGCTGAAGAGGCGATAATCGCCATGCGCATCCGCCACGGGCTGAAGCCCCGGGAAAAGGACGATTTCTACTTGACCACGAGCGAGCAGCTCATAGATCTCTGGGAAAAGATAAGCAGGGGGATAATGGCCGCGCTTATCGCCCTGGTGAGCATATCGCTCTTGATAGGCGGAATCGTTCTGATGAATACGATGCTGGTGTCGGTGACGGAAAGGACCAAAGAGGTGGGGATAAGAAAGGCGCTCGGCGCCCGAAAGCGGGACATCGTCTGGCAGTTCCTGGTCGAATCCACGACGCTCTCGCTCATCGGCGGCATGGTGGGTTGGTCGATAGGCTTCGCGATCGCGTTGCTCATAGCGGCGCTGACGCCGATCCCCTACTCGATGGATCCTCTGATCGCCGGCTCCGCCTTCGTACTGACCTTGTTGATCGGGATGATCTTCGGGACTTTTCCGGCGCTGCGGGCCGCGATGCAGGATCCCGTAGAAGCGCTGAGGTACGAGTGAGGTAAAGGATGCAGACCGACAAGCCGGTTCGAAGAAAGGATCTCTTCCGGGAGAATCTCATCCAGGCATGGGAGGTCATCCGCAGCCACCGCATGAGGTCCTTCCTTCTCATTCTCGGTGTCGCCATAGGCATCATGACGATACTGGGCATGGTGACCGTGTTGTCCGGACTGGGGAGGAAGATAAACAGGGACCTTGTCTCGGCGAGCAGACCCTATCTCACCGTTCAGAAACACGACATCTTCGTCGGCGGCGAGGACTTGAAGAAAGTACTGGCGAGGAAGGATCTCACGCGCGCGGACGCCGAGGCCATGGAGCTGTCATGCCCTTCGTTGGACAAGGTCTGCTATTTCGTCTCGCCGAGCCGTGCCTTCATCCTCCGCCGCAAGTCGTACAAGACCAAGGCGATCCAGGTCTTCGGAGCTTCGTATACGATGCCGTCCATATACTCGCTGGCGATCTCCCGCGGGCGCTTCTACACCGAACTCGACGAGAAACATCGCAGGCGGGTGGTCGTGCTGGGATACGGCCCGGCGGAGGACCTCTTTCCCCACGAGGATCCGCTGGGGAAGTTCGTTCGCATAGGAGCGCACCGCTACCGGGTCATCGGAACTTTCGCGAGACGCAAGCACATACTGGGAGGCATGTCCGACAATTTCGCCGTCTTGCCCTCGACGACGTACGAAAAGGACTTCTTCAGCAAGGGAGACGATGCATCGATCTCGGCGAACGTGAAGGAGGGAAGGACGCTGGAGCAAGGCGAGGAAGAGATAACGAACCTGCTGCGCAAGAGGAGGAGGGTGAAAGCGGGAGAGGACAACGACTTCGTCGTCATGACCAGCGAAGCATTCACGAAGATCGTGGGCAAGACGACGTTCTACATCGGCATGGTGCTCATGGTGATAGCCTCTATCGGCCTCGTGGTGGGGGGGATCGGGGTGATGAACATAATGCTGATCTCGGTTGCGGAGAGAACCAGGGAGATCGGGGTGCGCATGGCCCTGGGCGCGAGAAAAAGGGACGTGGTGCAGCAGGTGCTCGTCGAGTCGGCGGCCTTGACCGGACTGGGCGGCTTGGCTGGCACTGTCCTCGGGGTCTTGTTCGCGTTCGCCGTCTCCAAGCTCCTTCACTTCCCGTTCTTCTTCTCGCTGCCCTGGACTCTGACGGCCGTGATCTTTTCATGTGTAGTGGGGCTCGTGTTCGGCATCTACCCGGCCCGGAGGGCTTCCCGCCTGGATCCGGTTGAAGCTTTACGCTACGAGTGATTCCTTAATTCGCTTGCCCATTTCCTTTTCTTTCAGCTAAATTAGGCATTGGAAAGGAATTCCTGCGATGGAGAGATTGCGACGTCACCTGCTGTTGCTTTCCTGCCTGCTCTTCCTCTTCGGCGTGTTGGCGCGTTCCGCCGAGGCCAGGCGGTTCACCCTCTATTCCCTGGCCCACTTGGACGCCGAGCGCAAGCCGGCTTTGCAAGTGAGCGCGAACGTGAAATACGGCGACCTCGTATTTTTCAAGAAAGAGGACGTCTATCAGTCCGTATACGAACTCTTCCTTCGTATCAAGGACAAGAAAGGAAACGTGGTCGAAACCGCCGTGCTCAAGAAAAAGGTGGAGGTGAAGGACTACAAGCGCACGAAGTCGCATCGCTTGATTTCCAGGCTCAGCAAATCGTTCCGCGTCGAGCCCGGGGAATACGTGGTCGAAGCCGCTCTGGTCGTGAAAGGGACCCAGCTCGCCATGCAAAGACGGGTGAGGGTGGTCGTGCCCGACTTTCTCGCTTCAGGGATAGGGATGAGCAAGCCTCTCTTTTTCACGGTGAGATCATCGTTGCTCGGCGGCCTGGATCGTGTCGTGCCCGCGGGCAAGCTCAATGAGAACAGGCTCGAGCGGATGGAGGGCAACGCGTTCGCCGAATTCGACAGGGAGCCGGTCGTGCTCGTCGAGGTATACTTGGAGAAGGTGCTCCCGGAATCCACATCCTGTATTCTCTATTTCGAAGTCGTGGATGCGGAGAAGAAGCAGGTCTTCTACTTCAGAGGGAATCAAAGGATATCCACACGGAGCGATCGCTTCTTCCTGATCCTGAACGTCGATGAGTGGGAACCGGGAGCGTACACGCTCAACGCCAAGGTGGTCATGGAGAACCCCCACCGCGAAGCCATGGCTTCGACGCGTTTCGCGATAGAATTCAGCCGCGCGATGCTCGGCAAGAAGTTCGAAGACACCATCGAAATACTCTCGCTCATCGCGAAGCCGGAGGAGATCGACCTTCTCCGCAAGGCTTCCCTGGAGGATCGCCCCAAGGCGTGGGCTGAGTTCTGGGCCAAACGCGACCCCAATCCCGAGACCGAGGAAAACGAGGCCCTGGAGGAACATCTGAAGAGAGTCAGGTACGTCATCGAGAACTTCTCCGAACTCCAGCCGGGATGGAAGACGGATCGCGGAAAGGTATACATAAGGTACGGCCCGCCCGACCAGGTCGAAACCAACGTGGATCCCTACATGCAGGGAGAGTACTTGATCTGGCGCTACTATTCGCGGAACCTGGTTTTCATTTTCTATGACCGCTTCGGCCTGGGGGCCTATCGCTTGATAAATGTGAGTGCGTTTTGAGACGGCGTCTAATCGAGATCATCGTCCTTTGCCTCGTTACGTCCTGTTCCCGCACTGGATCGGAAGAGGGAGTATTGACTCTCGCCCTCGCGACATCCCCCAACAAGCTCGACCCCGCCTACGTGGTCGACGTCTCCGAGGGATTCGTCTGCTCCATGTTGTACCAGAGCCTCGTTCGTTTCTCTCCCCGCGGCGGGATTCTCCCGGATGCGGCCCGTTCCTGGGACATCGACGGCGGAGGCAGGAGATACGTCTTTCATCTCGACCGGAGGATGCGTTTCGCCGATGGCTCACCGGTCACGTCGCGGGACGTGGCGGCGAGCTTCCGGCGCGTCCTCTCCCCGGACGCGGTGTCGCCGCGCAGGTGGGTGTTGGAGAGGATCGAGGGGGCGAAAGCGTTTGCGGCGGGAGAGTCGAAAACCTTGCAAGGGCTCGTGACTCCCGACGACTCCACCGTGGTGATAGAGCTGGACGAGCCTTTCCGCCCGTTCCTGGAGCTCCTGGCGATGCCGGCGGCGATGATCGTTCCCGGCTCGCTCGCCGGGGGAGGCGCCGAAGAACTTGCATCCCGCCCGCTCGGTTCCGGCAGGTGGAAACTCGTGAGCTGGAAGCGGGGAGAAGAGCTGGTCCTCGAGCCGAACGAGTATCATCCCGGGCGGTCGAGGCGTCTCGATCGGGTCAGGATAAGGATAATACCCGAGGATTTCACCCGCATCGCCGAGTTCGAATCAGGCGGCCTGGATATACTCAAGGTGCCGTCTTCCGAGATCGAGCGTTTTCTCGGGCAGGAGAAGTACGAAGGCAGAATAAGGGAAGTGACCGAGCTCAGGGTCGCGTACATCGGCCTCAACAACCGCAAGGGCGCCCTCGCGGACGTTCGCGTGAGAAGAGCCCTCAACATGGCGGTGGACGTGGATCGATTGATCGCGGTCCTTCTTCAGGGCAAGGCGATCAGGGCCACCGGGGCGGTGCCTCCGGGGCTTCCCGGGTATCGACGGAGGAAGCCTTATCCCTACGATCCCGTAGCGGCACGCAAGCTGATAGCCGACGCCGGCTACGACGGTCTGGATATCGAGCTCTGGCAGAGGGACAGCCCCGAAGGAAATCTGATATGCGAGGCGATCCAGGGTTATCTCCAGGCGGTAGGCGTGAAGGTGACCATAGTGAAGCGGGAATGGAGTGCGTTCAAGGAAGCGGTCAGCATGGGAAAGGTCGACGCGTTCTTCCTCGATTGGTACGCCGACTATCCCGACGCGGAGAATTTTCTCTATCCACTTTTTCACTCCGACAATTTCGGCGGCGGGGGGAACCGGGCGTTCTTTCACTCGGCGAGGGCGGACAGCCTCGTGGACCTCGCCCGCCGCATCACCGACCCGGCGCGGGCCGCGTCTCTCTTCATGGAAGCGGACAGCCTCGTCTATTCGATGGCTCCCTGGATATACCTGTATTTTCCGAAGGCCTACTACGCGCTGGGCGAAGGGGTCGAGGGCTACGAGCCGCCCCTGATCTACCTCGGGGAGGATCTCGGTCGCGTGGTGAAGCGCTAAGCGGGATATCGTCCGGATGACAAACTACGTTCTGAGAAGACTCCTGATGTTCATACCCGTCCTCCTGGGCGTGGCCACGATAACCTTCTTCCTCGTGTACGTGATCCCCGGGGACCCGGTCTTGAGCCTCGTGGGCGAACGTTACGATGAGAGTACTCTCGAAGAGTTGCGCGACGAGATGCACCTCGACGACCCGATTCCCTTGCAATATTTCTATTACCTGAGCGGTCTGGTACATCTCGATCTCGGGCGATCCTACGTTACCGGGCGGCCCGTGTGGAAATCGATCCGGGAGAAATTCCCTTACACTTTCCGCCTGGCCCTCTTCGCCATGTTGATCGCCGTCACCCTCGGTATCGCCGTGGGAGTTCTCAGCGCATGGAAGCTGCGGACCCCTCTGGACTACTTGAGCATGGGCACGACGATAGTGGGGATCTCCATGCCCGTCTTCTGGCTCGGTGTTCTCCTCATCTACCTCTTCTCGGTGAAGATCCATCTGCTCCCTCCGTCGGGATACGGCGGAGGAGACCTGAGGTACATGATCCTGCCCGCCTTCACCCTCGCCATGGGGTCCGCCGCCTACATCGCGCGCATCACGAGGTCGAGCATGCTCGACGAAATGAATTCGCCGTACGTGCAATCGGTGAGAGCCAAGGGCATCTCGGAGCGCAAGGTCTTGTTGAAGCACGTTCTCAAGAACGCGCTCCTTCCCGTCATCACCGTCGCGGGGAGCGACTTCGGAAGCTATCTGAGCGGGGCCGTCCTCACGGAGTCGATTTTTTCATGGCCGGGGCTCGGGCGCTTCACGATAGACGCCATCATGAAACGCGACATCCCGGCCATCCAGGGGGCGGTGCTATTCATGGCTGTGATTTTCCTGTCCGTGAACCTGACGATAGACCTTCTCTACGCGTGGATAGATCCCCGCATAAAGCTGGGCGGCGCGGGTGAAAAGGGGGGAGGGATTTGAAGACGCTTCGCGCACTCCTTCGCCACGGGAGCGGGACAGTGGGTCTCTTGCTGGTCGCGGCCGTGATCGCAGCGGGGATCGCTGCACCGTACATGGCGCCTTACGATCCATACGCCATGGACATGGAACACTCTCTGATGCCTCCTTCGTTCCCGCATCCGATGGGGACCGATTTCTTCGGCCGTGACATATTGAGCAGGATCGTCTACGGGGCGAGGATATCGCTCGTGGTGAGCATATTCTCGCGCTTGATAGCGGTGGCTCTGGGGACGTTTCTGGGGCTCATCTCAGGATATGTGGGGGGGAAGGCGGATACGCTTATAATGAGGCTGGCGGACGTCACCATGGCGTATCCCGGGCTGCTATTGCTCATAGCGGTGATGGCAGTGGTGGGACCGAGCGTGACGAGCCTCTTCATCGCGCTCGGTATCGTCGGGTGGGCGGGCGTGGCACGGATAGTGCGTGCACAGGTGCTGTCCTTGAGGGAGAGGGAATACGTCCTTGCAGCCAAGTCGCTGGGGAATCACGACGGAAGGGTGATCTTCCGTCACGTGCTTCCCAACTGCGTATCGCAGTTGATCGTGGTCTTCTCCATGGGCCTGGGCACGGCGATCATGGCCGAGTCGTCTCTGAGCTTTCTCGGGCTCGGGGCCCAGCCTCCGTTGCCGAGCTGGGGTTCCATGATCAGCGCCGGCTTGAGCTACATCAGGGTGAAACCATGGCTGTCGTTGGCCCCCGGGATCGTCATAACTCTCGCCGTACTGGGTTTCAATCTCCTGGGCGACGCACTGCGCGACGTGCTCGATCCCAAGACGGCGTCGAGGCGGAGCGGGACCGCGAAGCACAGGGCAGGGGAGAACGGCTGAATGATCAAGCGAATCAATTCGATAATCGCCGCGGTGCGGGAAGAACACGGCGTCGATTGGCGGACTTGTTACGCCTCCGTCCGGCCCGCGGAGCGACCGGGCGCCTCTATCGTGGTCGAGTGCAGCGACGCCGGCGTGCTCGAAGACGTTTCCGAGCGGGTAGCGTCGGAGTTGCCGGACGCTCTGGGCGGGATCGAGCTCGTGCATCTTCCGAGGAAGGAGGATCGCCTGTCGCCGCTGTGCACCGTCTCGGGGAGCGTGGCCGACGTGCGAAGGGAGCCGTCGCACGGGGCGGAGCTCCTGACGCAGGCGATCTGCGGTGACAGCCTGATTCCACTCGAGGTCGCCGGGGATTGGGTGCTCGTCAGGATGGACGACGGCTACGTGGGGTGGGTGAGGAGCTGGAACATTCGTGACGCCGCGCCCGGGGAACTCGAGGATTTCCGCTCGAAGGCGAAACACCGTATCGCGGCCAACATAGTGCAGCTGCGCTCGGAACCGCGTGGCGATGCGCTCCCATCGGGAGAAGCTGTCGTCGGGACGCCGGTCCTCGCTCGCGCATGCAGCAGGCGCGGATGGAGAGAGATCATTCTTCCCGACGGTCGCCGGGGTTTCATCAAGTCGTCGAAACTCGAGAAACGCCCTTCCGCCAAGCCGGGCTCGAGGGCGAAGCTCGCAAACACGGGACTTCGTTTCCTCGGTATCCCATACGTCTGGGGAGGGACGACTCCCAAGGGTTTCGACTGTTCTGGACTCATGCAAAGGATATTCCGCCTGCACGGCGTCTTGATCCCGCGGGATTCCGACATGCAAGCCCGATTCGGCAAGCTGAAGACGGCTCTCACGCCGGACGAACTCGCCACGGGGGACCTTCTCTTTTTCGGCAAGGAGCACGGCAGGATCACCCATGTCGGCATGTACCTCTCGAACGGCCTGTATGTCCATGCCTACGGCTTCGTGAGGGTCGCCTCCCTGGATCCCGGGAACCCCCTTTTCGACTCCAAGCTGGCGAGAATGTGGCGGTTTTCCAGGGACCCGCTATGCGCTTAAGGCACAGC
>CAYXEN010000089.1:0-8327 GCA_964464035.1 uncultured bacterium
GACCATCGCGGGTTACCACGATGCGGGCCTGCTCGTGTGCGTCAAGCATTTCCCTGGCCACGGTTCGAGCAGCGAGGATTCTCATACTACGTTGCCCGTGGTCGACAAGACACTGGAGAAGTTGAGGGAGGAGGACCTGGTTCCTTTCGCCAGGGCGTTTCAGGCGGGCAGCGACATGTGCATGCTCGCTCACGTGTCCTACCGGCTCAAGGAAGGGGAAGAGCCCGGCGAGCCCGCCAGTTTCGATCGCTTCATGATCCGCGACCTGCTCCGAGGTGAAATGGGATTCGAAGGAGTGGCGATCACGGACGCCCTCGAGATGGAAGGGGCCCTGAGCCATGCGATGGGGCGCTACGGAGGGCTGGCCGGCGGGCTTGAGCGTCCGCTGCTCGCCGGGGTGGATCTCCTTCTCTACGGCCGTCCCCTGCCCGAGAGGATGGTGATCGGGGAGGACGGCGAATCGGTCATGTCGCTGCGGGTGATGGAGACGATAATTCACACGCTCGAAAGAGTCGTTGACAGGGCGAGGATCGAGCGGAAGCTGGAGGAGGCGGCCGCGAAGAGTGAAGGTTTGAGGAAGCTCCTGGACATATTCAGGGATTCGGAGGAAAGGGTAGCCGCGCTGCGTGCCAAGGCTTCCGCCTCGGCTCTTCCTCCCCGGGAGCCCGAGCGGGGGAAGGTCATCGAACTGAGCGATTATCCAACGGTGCCCGCGGTGTACGAGACGGTGGCGGCGAAGAGCGTTGCTCTGGTGCGTGACCCCGCGGGGGTGCTGCCGTTCGAGCCTGGATCGTCGTGCTTGGTCGTTCCGGTCTTGCACAATCCGGACGGCGGTATAGGGCGGGTTGAGATCGATGATTTCGTCGACGTGCTGCTCAAGCGTTTTCCGGCGTGGCGGCGGACGGCGGAAGTGACCGGATTCGAGCTGGACCCGGACGGCAGGGCGGTCGCGAGGTTCGCTCGCGCCAAGGGGAGAAGGTTTTCGCCTCTCGTCGAGGAGGGCTCGACTGAGAACGACGAGATCGTCTTGGTCTTCGCGGCTCGTGGCGGGCTTTCGCAGGATTACATCGAGAATTTCAGGGATTTCCTGGCTCGTTTCGGTTGCCGCCTGGTGATTCTCGCGGGCTGGCCTCACGTGGATTGGATTCCGAGTTACACGGGGGTCATGGTGACGTTCGGGTCTTCAAGGCAGGCGGCTTCGGCGGCGGCCCGGGTGCTCTCGGGAGAGATGGAGCCGCAGGGGCGGATCGAGCACGTGAGGCCGCGCTCTTCTTAGTCCCCGAGTGCCGCCCCCGCTGCATGGGGCTCGTTGCCAGAGTGCCGCGGGTCCTGTCGGCGATCTCACCCCACCGTGCTCACTTCGTTGCGCGCGGCGGGGCCCCCGAATCGCCGCCACCCGCTGCCTGGGGCTCGCAGCTTTGTCGATTGACAAGGCCGTATCTCTGTGTTAGCTTAGCTTTACTCTTTTGCCTCTATCCGAGGAAACACAGCATCTATCCGTTTTGGCGGGGTCGTAGTTCAGTTTGGTTAGAACGCCGGCCTGTCACGCCGGAGGTCGCGAGTTCGAGTCTCGTCGGCCCCGCCAGTTGGAAAGCAAGCACCCGCAGCCTTCACGGTTGCGGGTGCCGGCTTTTCAGCTCCACGCGCGTGATCGACTCCCGTGCGGGAGACGCGATCGCCGCACTCGTCCATCGCCGGCTCAGTAAGCATCCGCCGTGATCTCCTCGACTGCTTCCACTACCGTTTCCGCCGTCACGCCTTCATCGAGATCGCAGACGTGGGGATCGCCGGGGCAACTTCCTCGGCAGAACTCCGCGGCGGGCAGGATCGTGATCGACCGGTTGCCGCGCGGTCCCCAGAGTTCGGGAGAGCAGGCGGGAAGCGGGCAGAAGAGGGATACCGTCGGGACGCCGAGCGCGGCCGCGGCGTGCATGGGGCCGGTGCTGGCGGAGACGAGCACATCCAGGTGATGAATCACGGCGAAGAGCTCGCGGAGTTCCAGTTTTCCCACCAGGTCGACCACTCGGCCCGGAGGGAAACCCTCGAACAACTTGGAATACTCGGCCTCGCCCGCCGATCCGGTTAGCACGATCCTGAAATGCCCGCGTTCGAGGAGCTTGCCGGCGAGGTCCGCGTACCTTTCCGGTCGCCAGTTCGGGGAGGATCGACCGCTCCCCGGGTGTATGCCGACCAGGCGTGCGCCGCCGCTTCCGGGAGCCGATCCGGCGTCCTCGAGCAAGCGCAATCCGGCGAGCTTCTCCTCCTCGCCGAGGAAGATCTCGGTGGCAAGGCCGCGATCCACGACGCCCACGGCCCTTCCCAGGTCCAGGCAATAGTCCGCCTCGTGGCGAAGCGGGACGTACCCCTCCCGGCTCACCGTGCGCATGAAGGTGAGTCTCTCGTAGATCTTGGAGCCCACGCCGATCCTGCGCGGTATCCCCGCGAGAAAGAGCATCCATGCGAGGCGCGACGTGGGGAGGAGAAGCAGCGCCGTGTCGAACCGGTATGTCCTCAGCCTCCGGGCCTGGCGGAGCATCCCCCTCGTTCCGCGGTCGCGGCCGTAGGGATCGTCGGTGATGATCTCGTCGAGGCGAGGATTGCCGGCGAAGACGGCGCTCGCGTACGGTCTTGTCATCACGGCCACGAACGCGTTCGGGAAGGAGGCGCGCACGGCGCGTACGAGCGGAGTCGCCAAGACGGCGTCGCCGATGCGGTCGGTCCTTATTATGAGTATGCGCTCGGGTCGGTGCATCGCGATGAGATTATTCCGAAAACCGCGCGCCCTGGCAAGCGGCGAATATCGGCGGGTGTTGCGATCAGGAACGGGGGGGCTTGGGAGGTTCACCGGGGGGCTCTCCGCCCTCGGCTCCCGGAAGGAGTTCGAAGAGGGAGATTTCCATGTCCATGATCCTCTTTTCGTCGGCGTGGCTCGGCCGCGCGCGGAAGATCTCTCTCGCCGCCTCCCCGATGGCCTTGATCTGGGAGTAGTATCTCCTGCAGTGCTTGCACATCAGGAGATGAAGCTTGACGGCGAGCCTCTTCATCCAGGAGCTCCTTTCGAGCTCCTCCGAGGCGATGACGGTGGTAACTTCTTTACATCTCAGCATCTTTGGACCCCTTGATCCCCTTGGCTTCGAGGCATTCCCTGAGCCGGTTCCGGCATCGAAACAGGATCGCCCCAAGGTTAGTGCGCGTTATCTCGAGAATCTTACAGATCTCCTCGGTCGCGTAGCCCTCCACCTCGCGGAGAATGAAAGCCATCCTCTGCTTCGCCGGCACCTCATCGAGGCACTCTTCCAGGCTCCGGCGTATCTCCCGGTGGTACGTCTTCGAGTCCACCTGCTCGGGAGGGCGCTGCCAGCTCCCGTTGTGTTTGAATCTCTCCTCCATGACCGTTTCGATGTCGTCGAACCGGCTTCTACGGCGGGTTTCCCTGTGCCTTTCGAGAATCTTCTTGTAGAGGATACCGAAGAGCCACGTCCGCACGTGGGAGCGCCCGTCGAAATTCTCCGCCTTTTCTATGAAAGTGGTGAATGTCGACTGCGTGACGTCTTCCGCCTCGTGCTCGTCCAGCCCCGCCGCCCTCGCCGCCCGCAGGATCTGGCCGAGATAGGCTTCGATCACGATCTTGAGAGCTATGGGGTCGCGCTCTTTGATCCTGGCGGAGAGATCCGGATCGTCCAGTCTCATTTCGGGTCCTCTTCCGGTTTTTTTGACGCAAGTCGATTCTATATTGTTTCCCGGAAGAGGGCTAACAAAAAAAAGCCCGGCCGGGAGTCACGGTGCGGCGAAACTGATTGACAGCACGCCGGTAAATGCCCGACAATATTGTGAATACGTTCACATGGCGCGGGGCGGGATAATTCTTTTCATCTTCTCGATTCCTGGTGCTACAATGACGGTTGGTTTGGTTTCGTTCGATTCATCATCATAAAGACAAGGAGGCGCGGTGATGTCGGCGTTAAAAGAGAGATTCTATTCCCAGCTCGACGCACTCAGGGCTGAGAGGAAGGAAATAATCAAGAACCACGGCGACAAGAAGATCTCGGAAGTCACCGTGGCGCAGGCCTTCGGGGGAATGCGGGGGGTCAAGGGATTGGTGTGCGATACCTCCCTCGTGGAACCGGAGAAGGGCTTGATCATCCGCGGTATCCCCATACTGGAGCTGACCGAGAGGCTTCCCGAGGAGATTTTCTTTCTCCTCCTCACCGGCTCGCTGCCGGACAAGGGCGAGCTCGAGGATCTGCAGAAGGACCTGGCTTCACGCGCCGGGGCGCCCGAGTACGTATGGAAGGTTCTCGAGGCGATGCCCAAGGATTCGCATCCCATGGCCATGCTGGATACGGCAGTGCTCGTGATGGAGAGGGAATCGCAGTTTCGCAAGCGCTACGACGAAGGGATGAAGAAGACGGAGTACTGGGAGCCGGCGCTCGAGGATTCGCTCAATCTCTTGGCCGTTCTGCCCGAGATCGCCGCGGGCGTCTACAGGATGCGCTATGAGAAAGGGGACCGGATTCCTTTCGATCCCGCCCTCGATTGGGGCGCCAATTACGCCCACATGCTGGGAAACGACGACGAGGATTTCTACAAGGCCATGCGGCTCTACCTCGTGCTCCACAGCGACCACGAGGGCGGAAACGTTTCCGCCTTCAGCTGCCATACGGTCGGATCGGCCCTCTCCGATGCCTACTACGCCGTTTCCGCCGGCCTGAACGGGCTGGCCGGGCCGCTGCACGGGCTCGCCAACCAGGAATGCCTGCGGTGGGTCCTGGGAGTGATAGAGAAATTCAACGGCGTTCCGACCGAGAAGCAGCTCGAAGAGTACGCCTGGGATACGCTGAACAGCGGCAAGGTGATTCCCGGTTACGGCCATGCCGTCCTTCGCTGTCCGGATCCCAGGTTCGTGGCCTTCCATGCCTTCGGCGAGAAGTACTGCGCCGACGACGAAGTCTTCCAGACGGTGGACAAGGTCTACAAGATCATTCCCGAAGTATTGAAGAAACACGGCAAGGCCAAGAACCCCTGGCCCAACGTGGACGCCGGATCGGGGTCCATCCTCTACCACTTCGGCTTGCGGGAATTCCCGTACTACACGGTTCTCTTCTCCGTTTCGCGCACCATGGGGATGACTTCGCAGCTCGTCATCAACCGCGCGATGGGCACGGCGATCACGCGCCCCAAGTCGGTGGGGACGGACTGGATAAAGCAGCAGGTCGGCATGAAGTGACCGAATCGCGGGCGTCCAGCCCGGGCCGGAGTAATCGCCCGGGGTTTTATCCATTCGGAAGGAGGCGAGAATGGTAAAGCTGACTTTTCACGGGCACGCATGCTGGGAGATCGAAAGCTCGAAACACCGCGTGCTAGTCGATCCTTTTCTCACCGGCAACGATCTCGCCGACGTGACTCCCGACGGAATCGAGAAGCTCGACGCCGTGTTGATCACCCACGGTCACGGTGATCACATAGGTGACGGCGTCGAAATAGCCAAGAGGACCGGCGCCCTCGTCGTGTCCAACTACGAGATCACGAACTACTTCGCCGAAAAGGGGTGCACGGTTCATCCCCTGCACATCGGCGGCGGCAACGCTTTCCCGTTCGGACACGTCAAGCTCACGATCGCCCACCACGGCTCCACGGGGCCGGAGGGGGAAGCCCTGGGCAATCCCGCGGGAATGGTGATCACGATCGAGGGCAAGAAGATCTATCACGCGGGCGATACCGGGCTGTTTCTCGATATGAAGCTCATAGCGGAGATGAACGGTCCGCTGGATGCGGCCCTTCTCCCCATCGGTGACAACTTCACGATGGGAATAGACGACGCGGTCAAGGCCACTGAGCTTCTCGGAGCGGCCGTCAATATTCCCATGCACTACAACACTTTCCCCTACATAAAGGTCGACCCGGTCGAGTTCGTACGCAAAGTCGAGGCCGCGGGGCGCAAGGCCGTCCTCTTGGAGCCCGGCGCCGGCTACGAACTCGGGTAGGCTACACGCGCGGGATGAAAGCCGGGATCGGCGGGGCGCCTCGGGTGCCCCGCTTACTTATGGAAACGACAAGAGATACGCCCGCCAGGCCGCCTCGCCGCCGCGTCCACACCCGGAAGACATACTCCCGGTCAGCTTCAAGATTTCTATTGACACCGAGTATACCGGTCTCATATTTACTACCTTGCCGGAGACAGGGGTACTCTATCCCGCATGATTTGTCTGAAGAGGTCTATTTCAGGAGGAAGAAGAGCATGGAATCATGCGCTTATTGTGGTGAGGATATCGAGGGTGAGGGTGTGGAGGTGGACGGGCAGATCTTCTGTTCGGAGGAATGTCTCGACGCTTACAACGAGGAGAGGCTGGACTTCTTGGATCCCGATGATTTCGACTGAACCTTGTTCTCGGCGCGGGACGAAGAACGCGCCTCGATCTTTTCAGCCATCTCGTTGAAAGTATCGGCCAAGGCCTGCAGTTCGTCGCCGGCACGAAAATGCACCCGCGTGGAGTAATCGCCTTCCGCAAGCTTCTTCATGGCGTTCATGAGCCCGATGGTCGGCCCGGCGATCTTGTGTGACTGCCATATGGTGAACAGCGCCGAGATGCATACGAGTAGCAGGAAGTACAATCCCACCGTAATGAGCGTCATGCGTTGCTGCTCGAGAACGATCTGATTGAGTTCCTTTCCGTGGTCGTAGAGCAGGAAATTCGTCGCCCTGATGAAATAGAAGAAGGGGATGGAGAGACTCAGGCCGACGGCGAACATGTACATGACGTTCCTCAAAGCCAGTCTCAACTGGAAGGGCTTGTCCACCAGGACTCTCTTCCTTCTCTCCCGCTTGAAAATCCGCATGATTCCTCCTCGCCTCCCCTCCAGGTGCAATTTCGGTGCCATCGCGCGGAAGGTTCCGGCGGCCCCGGGACGGCGGACTCCACTAGCGATTGACAAGAAAGCGGTTTGCTGGCATACTAGAATACGATAAGTCTCGTTCCTTCAATCGCTTGGCAGCGAACGACACGTCTGGAAACGCACGGAGGGGTTCTCGATGGCTGCTGGATCGACAGGTCTGCTCCGGAGAGGGCAGAGAATAGGCAAATACAAGCTGGTCAAGAAGCTCGGTGAGGGCGGCTTCGGCGTCGTCTACAAAGCCTACGACGAGGTCGAGGGGATCCACGTCGCTCTCAAGATACAGGATCCCGCCACGAGGTCCAGCGAGATACTCCAGTATTTCCGTCGCGAGATAAGACTTCTCTCCCGCATAGATCATCGCAACATTCTCAAGATGAAGAACGCCGACATCGTGGACGGCCGCCTCTTCATCGCCTCCGAACTTGGATTGTGCAGCCTTGCGGAAAGGGAGAAGCGGGCCATCCGTTTCGATTTCGCGCTGGCCGTCTTGAAGCAAATGCTCGAAGCACTCATCGAAGTGCAAAAGAACAAGATCGTCCATCGCGACATCAAGCCCGAGAACATAATCATTTTCCCCGATCGATTGTTCAAGCTCGGCGACTTCGGTATTGCGAAGGTGCTCGAAAGGGTGGGCAGGATGACGGCGACGGACGCGGGGACGCAAGGGTACTTCGCGCCGGAGCAGATCTTCGGCAAGCCCTGTTTCGCTTCCGACATCTTCTCGCTCGGGTTGGTGTTCTACGAAATGATAACGGGAGAACTGCCCCGCTGGCCGTTCAAGTGGCCTTTCGCCGGCAGGGAGAAGTTCAACCGCCGGGTACCGCGCGAATTGCGGGCGATCATAAAGAAGTCCCTCGAGTTCGACGAGAGCAAGAGGTACCCGGACGCAGCCTCGATGTACGGGGATCTCAGCGCTTTCATCGATCGCGCGAAGAACGGTGCGGCTTCACAACCGCGCCGACGCCTCCTCCCGTGGCGGAAGTACAGGGAGATGGAGTTCTCGGAACGTTTCCACCACGTGCTTTCGCTCGAGTTCAAGTGCTGCAAATGCAACGGGCCGATCTCCGAGTACATGATGTTCTGCCCTTGGTGCGGCACGGGAAAGAATTCGTTCAAGGGGATCAGTTCGTTCCCGGCGGTATGCAAGCGATGTGAGCACGGCATCATGGAGGAGTGGGACTACTGCCCCTGGTGTTACGGGAAGAAGTTCCGCTGGGCGGACATCTGGGTGAAGCCGGACAAGAGGTACGTGAAGAACTGCCCGAACAGGTACTGCGGCGAGAGAAAGATCATGCGCTGGATGCACTACTGCCCCTGGTGCAACACCAAGCTGAAACCATGGCGACATGCCCTCCTCAAGGGGCGATGCAGGAAATGCAACTGGAGCATCGCGGACGACTACTGGGATTTCTGCCCCTGGTGCGGCCGCGAAG
>CAYXEN010000090.1:0-7969 GCA_964464035.1 uncultured bacterium
AAAGAGGATCGCGGTGGAGGCGATGCCGGCGGGGATCGATCAGGGCGCCCGAGGCTGGATTCACACTCGTTGAGCTGGTGCTCGTGATCGTAATCCTGGGCCTGGTTTCCGGGATTTTTGCAAGGGCCTTCGAGGAAGGCAACCGGATGTTTCAGACGGTGGACTCACGAAAGGAGCTCACGCAGGAGGGAAGGATGGGACTCATGAGAATGGTGCGGGAGATCAGGCAGGTCAGATCCACGAGCGACGTGCTTACGGCCGACGCCGAGACGTTCTCGTTCTATGGGATAAACGACAGCCTTTACACAATCCAGTTCTCGGGCACTCCGGGCGGAGACGTGACTCTGAGAAGGGGCTCCGTAACGCAGAAACTCCTCGGTGAAGTCGATTCGCTGGCGTTCAGTTATTACAAATCCGATGGAACCGCGGCTGCGCCGCTGGTAAACCCGAACGCCACGGACATATTCCGAGTGCGCGTTTTCCTGCGCCTGGCGAGAAGCGGCTTCAAGGTCTCGCTTCAGACGAGCACTTTTCTCAGGAACCTCCAATGAAGGCGGTATGGCGGCCATGAGTGTTGTTGCAGTGGTTCTCGATAAAGCCCGGGCCGGGAAGCTCCCGGCAACGCTTCGCCGCGCGATGATCGCTCCCGCGGCGGCGGATGAGAGCGGATCGGCCCTCGTGATCGCGCTGATGGCTTTTCTCGTCCTCTCCGCCGTGGGATTGATGGTGTCTATCACCGTTTCCGAGGATTTCAACATCGCGCGGAACCAGGTCGAGGTCACCCAATGCTTGTACATAGCCGAAGGCGGTTTGGATTTCGCGATCTCCGAGTTGTCGGCCCAACCTTCCTGGAGCGGGCTGCCCTACCCGGGCAGGACCCTGGGAGCCGGATATTTCGTCGTGTATCTCTCCGATTCGACTTCCGATGGGCTTCCACTGCCGTCGGGACAGAAGAGAATAAACGTTAAAGCCAAGATAGGATCAACCGAAAGAGAAATCGAGGCCATAGTGCAATGATTCGACAATTGAATAGGAACAAGGAAAATATTTCCCGTTTCTCCAACCTCCTGCACGTGAGGGTGAGGCCGGAGCGGCTTGTCGGGCTGGACATCGGTGCATCCGAGATCAAACTGGTCGTGCTTGGGAAGGTGCGCGGCCGGATCAGTCTCGAAGCCTACTGCGCGGACACCGTGGAGATCGAGGAGGTTTCCAACCCCGGCGAGCCGCTCCTGCGTCTCAGGCGATCGCTGCGCTCCATGGTCAAGCGGTACCATCTCCAGGGTGAAAAGGCCGTCGCCGTATTTCCCAACGAGGATTTCACTTCCAAGATGGTGATCCTTCCCAAGATGCCCGCGAGAGAACTCAAGCAGGCCATCGTGTTCGAAGCCAAGAAGTTCTCCAGCATCCCCGCGGACGACGCTTTCATCGACTACATCCGCATAAACGAATTCGAGCAGGAAGGGGCCAGGTACGTGAGTTGCCTGATCGTCGCCGCGGCGCGCCAGCAGGTCAGGAACCTCACCAGGCTCATATCCGATGCCGGATTGAAGCCGATCGGTTTCACTATTCCCCTGCTTGCTCTAAAGAGCGTGGTCGAAAGAGTGATAGATCGGAACACCGAGCCGATGGTGGCGCTGATCGATGTTGGAGATAAAGAGACGAGTTTTTCGTTGCTCAAGGACGGTGCTCTCGAGTTCAACCGCGAGATATCGGCGAGCATTGGAGCCCTGCGCGAGAGTTTGAGAACCGTAGTGGTCTCCGGCGACAGGACGGTCGACCTGGATGAAGCCGGCACGGAGAAGATACTGGATCGCTACGGGGTGCTGGACGAGTTGAGCGCTGAAGGGGAGACGGAAGACGGCATACCGTTGAGCAGGATTGCGATAATGCAGCGTCCCGTGCTGGAAAAGATGCTCATCGAGATCGAGAGATCTCTCGATTTCTGCCAGGAACAATTCGGGATAGCGGCGCCGGACAAACTTTACATATGCGGTCCCGGCACGAGGTTGAAGAATCTCCGTGATTATCTCGGCTCACGTCTCCACATGGAGGTGGACAATCTCTTTCCCATATCGGCGGTGGATGACGCTACCGAAGAAGACTCCCGTCGCTTCGGCGCGATGGACTTGGGTGAAGCACTTGGGTGTGCGCTGTGCTTGGCGAACGGCGAGGATATTTTCAGCGCGTGCCTCGCCGACGGAACCGGCAGGTACGTGAGGCCCGTTTTGAATGGACTCGCCGTGGCCATGCTCGTGTTCTCGTTCGGCTCATTCACGTGGGGCAGGGTCGAAGGGAGGCGCTTGGATGCGAGGATAAAGGGGAGCGAGGCCAGGCTGGCCGAACTCCGAGCCTTCGAGGAAAGTCACAGGAGCGAGGCGGAAGTGATTCGGCTCCGCAGGTTCAAGAGGGAGATGCTGCTGAGCCTCATAGGGCCCGATTTCCCTTGCGGGGAAATCCTCAAGGATTTGAGCCGGCGGCTGGACGAGAACGTACAGCTCACGGAACTCAAGCTCGTGCCTGTGAAAATGGACGAGGAGGGAACGGTCGATTACCGGATGTATTTCCACGGGCTGCTTTCGTTGGAGCAGAAGAGGCTGGAAGTAACGCTGTCCGGCATGCTGGCGGAGCTCGGCAAATCACCGTTTTTCGAAGACGTGAGGCTGGAAGACGTTCAGGTGGTTCAACCGGGTGTAGCGCGCGTCGCTTTCAACTGCAGGCTGATAGGGTGAAGAGACAATGAAATCACCCGGGATCGATTTGAAGAGATGTTCGCAATCGATAGTGATTCTCGTTCTGGCCGCCGTGTTCTTCTTCGTCGCGGCGTTGCCGCAGGCGAGGGATCTGAGCAAGGAAAGGAAGAAGCTGAAGGCGATGCAGGCGGAAATAGCTTCGCATACCGAAGAGATGAGGAAAATGGAAGACTTGCTTGCGACGGCGGAATCGCAGAAGGAGTTCGTGATAGGCGACGAGGACGAGATATTGCCCGAGCTGCTCAAGCTGCTCGCCAGGGAAGGGGAGAGGCATCGCGTGCGGATCATTTCTATGAAACCCGGCGACGTCGAACGCAACGTGGTCAACAGTGAAGGAATCAACATGATATCCACCAAGCTGAGGATAGAGGTCAAGGCGCGCGGGGGATTCGTGAACATTGGGGAATACCTGAAAGCGCTCGAGGAGATGCCGATCCTGGTAGCGGTGAGAACGATGCGCATCGCCAAGGAGCAGGAAGGGTCACGCATGCTCGACGCCGATCTCGTTATAGAAACCTATGCCCTGAGTGATGAGAATTAGGAAACCCAAGAAACGCGAGGTGATGCTTCTGGGCGTCCTGGTGCTTTCGATCGCTTACACGGCGATGTTGGATTCGAAAGCCAAGAGGGTCAAGGCGGCGAATCGAAAGCTGCGCGAGGAGAGCCGGGCGGCCCAACAAGCGGCGACGGCGTTGCCCATCGCTCCCGCCGGAAAAAGGGCAAATGCAGCACAGAAGTGGGTTTCCGGAGGATGGGGGATGGATCCTTTCAACAAGCCGTTCACCCGCTTCCTGGATGATCATGATCCACGGGGATCCGCCGGGAACGCGAACGAAACGCGGGATCTCGAACTGAGCGGCGTGATCACGACGCCCCGGGGAGCGGCTGCCTTGATAAACGGGGTGGTCTGCTGCGAGGGTGACGAGGTGGAGGGTTTCATCGTCGAGAGGATCGAGAAGGGCAGAGTCCAACTGAGGAGAAAGAATGGAAACGAGAAGGCACTCCTGGAATTGCATTAGTCGAAGCTTCGTGTTGGCGCTCGTCTTGATTCTCGTTTCGAAGGTCGCCGCGGCCGGATCCGCCGACGCTCATGCCTTGCAGGGCAACAAGGTCACTATCGAACTCCGGGGCGCCGAGCTCAAGGATGCACTCAATCTTCTTTCCAAGCAGAGCGGCATCGGCATAGTCGTGAGCGGCGACGTGGAGGGAACCGTCACGGCGAACCTCAACGGCATCCCCTTCGAAAAGGCGCTGGAGATAATTCTCAACTCCACCGGCTACGGATACAGTTGGGAGCATGGGGCCGTCGTAGTGAACCCAAGACGTGTCGTCACCAAGGTCGTAAAAGTTCACTACGTCGATGCACGCAAGATAGCCGCTTCCCTGGAGCGCTTCCTGTCCGCCGAGGGGTCCATCAAGGCGGTCGTCGAGGATCCGACCGAGGGCGTTTCCGGGACCGGCTTCAGCAGCAAGCTGATAATAAAAGAGAGGGAAGACAACATGGCGGATCTCCTGGACCTGGTCGATCAACTGGATGCGAAGCCATTGCAAGTTCACATCGAGGCCAAGATCATCGAAACCACGCTCGGCGAAGACGAAAAGCTCGGCATACGTTGGAACGTGTCGGGTTCGGTGACCGGAGCGGTTGTCCCCACCACTTTTCCTTTTCCCAAGGAAACGTCCGATGATACGAGATTCTCACCCACGCCCGACCCCGGGGATCAAAGGTTGTATATAAAAGCGCCGTTTCCGGAGGGTGAGCTGTTTCCGTACGCCAGCCCCGAAGATTTCGTTTTCGGCAAGGTGTCGGCGGGAGAGTTCTCAATGCTGCTGCAGATGCTGGCTGAAAGGCGCAACACCAATCTCATCTCGTCACCGAGCATAACCACGCTCGACAACAAGCCCGCCGAGATACTGATCGGCAGGCAGATACCGGTGGCACTCTACGAGCGCCAGAAGGAAACCGGGATCATGGAAATCATAGGTTACGATCAACAAAGCGTCGGCGTGAACTTGTGGGTTACGCCTCACGTGGGCGAAGACAGCCTGATCACCCTGGACATAAGACCGGAGACGAGCAACATCGTTGAGTTCATAGGACAATACAACGAAAGACCGGTGACTTCGACGCGCGTGGCGAGGACGCAGGTCATGGTGCGGAGCAACGAGACGGTCGTCATCGGCGGGCTCATAAGAGAGATCGAGAGGAAGACGGACAGCAGGGTCCCGATCCTCGCCGACATCCCGATCCTGGGGCGGCTCTTCCGGCACAAGAGCAGGGAAAAGGCGAAGGTGGATCTCCTTGTTTTCATAACCCCAAGAATAATAGGCGATTAGTCCGGGAGGAAGCACGGGAAAGCACTAAAGTTTCTTTTCGTTCGGCCGAAGTATAGTAGGAAGAAATCCAAAGAAAGGAAACGCTCATGCCCAAGAAGATTCTCGTCGTCGATGACGAGGTTTACATCGCGAAGATCGTCAAGTTCACGCTTGAGCATGAAAATTTCGAGGTACTGGTGGCGCATGACGGCAAGGAAGGCCTGCGTCTGGCCAGGGAGGAGAAGCCGGACCTGATCATACTCGATCTCATGCTGCCGAATATCGACGGTTACAGGATATGCAGGTTGCTGAAATTCGACGAGAAGTATCGTCATATTCCGGTGATTCTGCTCTCGGCGAGAACGACCAAGCAAGACATGGAGCTTGGAAACCAAGTCGGCGCGAATGCTTTCATGAAGAAACCCTTCGACCCCGAGGCTCTCGTGGCGAAGATAAAGGAACTTCTCGGTACGAGCGTCGATGCGACTTCCCAAACCTGATGAAAGGAGGATCTCATGAGATTTTTCCGTGAGACTCGCGGATTCACGTTGATCGAACTGGTCATCGTGATCGTTATTCTCGGTATTCTCTCGGCCGTCGCCATACCCAAGTACGTGGACATGCAGACGCAGGCGAGAGAAGCGGCTATCAGGGGGGCGCTCGGGAATATCCGTGCCGCGATAGCCATAAAATACGCCCAGAACGCCATGAACGGGAGCGCCGCCTTCCCGTCCACCCTGAGCGGCAGCCTCTTTGCTGATGGCAACGTTCCCGAGGAACCCATAACCCCGAGCCGCAATGTCGTGAGTACCTACAACGGCAACGGGGGTTGGGTGTACAACTCTTCCACGGGAGTTGTGTATTGCAACCTTGCCGGCTATTCCACTTACTGAGGCGAGTCGGACGGCGGGCCGGGAGAAGTATTAACGAAGCCCGGCATGTGGAAAAGGGGAGCGAAACATGACATCCGTCCTTGCACCGGGTAAGGGGAGATCTACCATTTGTATTGCAACGACGGCGACGGCGTTCGCCGTCTTTGCTTATACACTTTGTCCCACCGTGTACGCGGGGGACAGCGGTGAACTGGCTCTCGCGGCATGGAGGCTGGGCGTTCCCCATCCGCCCGGCTATCCGGTTTTCGTCCTCCTGGGAAGGCTCGCGACCCTGGCGCGCGGCGTCGAGCCGGCCCTGGCCACGAATTTCATGTCCGCGTTGCTCTCCGCCGTCGCATGCGGTCTCCTGGCGCTGCTGCTCATGCGACTCGGGGTTTCGACTTGGGCGGCCGTGAGCGCCGCTTTGGTGTTGGCGATGAGCAGGACTTTCTGGAGCCAGGCGAATATCACCGAAGTCTACTCGCTGGCCGCACTGGGAACGGTGATCCTGCTTCTCGCCTTGGAGGCGGCGGTGAGAACCGGGAGCATGAAGAGCGTATACCTGGTAGCATACCTCTGTGGGTTGCTGCCGGTCATTCACCAATCCCTCTTGCTTTTCCTGCCTGCCGGCCTTTACGTCTGCATCAGGGGCGTGCTGCGTCACGGCAGGCGCCGTTCCGGCATCATCGTCGCCGCGGCCTCGCTCCTCCTTCTCGGTTTCTCACCGTATCTCTTCCCGATAGTCAGATCGCACGCTGATCCGTCCGTCAGCTGGGGGGGAGAAGTCGGTCCGGGGCGCATGCTCTCCTTTCTCTTGCGCAGGAACTACGGGGCGCTCAGGCAGAACGAGTTCTCCTTCGGGCTTCTCTTCGCGGACTTCCAGGATTTCTTCGACAAGCTCATCGGTGAATTCACGCTGCCGGTGCTCATCCTGTCGATACCGGGCGTGTCGTTCATGGGACGGAGGAAGGTTTTCGGCAAGGTCCTCTTGATGATGTTCCTGGGCTTTCTCCTGGGAATGGTGCTCCTCATAAACCCGTACCCCGACTCCACGCATGCAAGTCAATTCACCGTTCTCTATCTTCCTTTGTTCGTGCTGACCGCGCTCCTTATAGGAGCAGGCATGCATGCCCTGCCTGGGTTGATCGCAGGGCGTGAATCTCTGGCGAGAAGGGCCTTCGCCGCCGACGAGCTGAGGGTGAACAGGATGGGAGGCAAGGCGCTCTGGGGCGGCGAGTCACCGGGACCGAACAAGGTGGCGATGCGCTTCTTCACGATGCTGGCACTGGTCGCTCCGCTGGCGCTGGGTGTGCTGAATTTCCGTTACAACGACAGGAGTGATTTCTTCGATGCCAGGGTGTACGGAGAGAACATTCTCCGCTCGCTGCCGAAGGGAGCGACTCTCGTGCTCGACGGGGACAACGAGACTTTCATCGTCGCCTATCTGGTGAAGGCGCTTGGGCTGCGCCCGGACGTCGAGCTCCTGCATCGAAAGGGCTACATGTTCGATGCGCCGGAAGGGCTCCGGAAATCGAAGCACTCGGAACTCGCCGAAAAGACGGTGACCTGGGAGAAGGCCATACTCGAGAGCAGACGGACGGTTTTTTTCGCGACCTATTGCAATCTCTCGCCGCTTCATGGATGGGTGCTCATGAGGGAAGGATTGCTCTTCCGGGCGGTCCGCAAGCAGTTTCGTGGAGATGACGCGGCGGGCGAGGGGAAGGGGGCGTCCGGCGAGCGTGAGCGATCATGGAACCGCGACGGGATCCTCCTTGGTTCGTACGACCTGGGCGTGCTCGAGCGCGATCCCGGGAGGATGGATTTCATAACGCGCAAGTTCGCCATCGGCTACCTCCAGGGCCTGTGGGAGAGGGCGAGGAAGGAAGGGGACGCTGCCGGGGCGGACAGCCTGCTCGCTGCCATCGGGCGGATGGGATACGATTTCGCGGAGGCGCAGTATCTGGTGGCTATGGAGATGGAGCGCAGAGGGGAGTTGGAGAAGGCCTACGAGAGGTATGTGATGTCGGCGAG
>CAYXEN010000091.1:0-7636 GCA_964464035.1 uncultured bacterium
TGTTTTGTGAGCTTGTCCACAATGCCTTGCGTGCCGCAGGAACGCGCGATTACATTGTTATATCACATCCAAGAAGACTTTTACCTTATTAAAGTCCTGGGCGTCGGCCAGGAGCCTCTCCCGATCCACGAGCACGAGTCGGGACTCGGCGTCTTTCAATTTCCTCCTGAGGGACCTGTTCTCTTCCGTCAACTTGGATATCTTGTCGCCGATTCCCTCCGACGAAGTCGTCAACCGGGACATGAGTGACGATACGAGTTCATGTTTGGCGGAGTAATCCTTGTACGCCCTGGCCCCCACCTTGAAATGCACTCTCGTCCCCTGCTTCGCTTTTTCGAGTTTAACCACCTTGACGAGCCCAAGTTCGCCGGTCCTGTGCACGTGGGTTCCGCAGCACGGGCAGACATCGAAGCCTTCCACCTCGACGAGGCGCACGTTAGAGACTCCGGGCGGAAGGGGTTTCCTCAGCTCGAGATCCCCCGCCCTGGACGAATCGACCTCCTCGACCCTCACTTCGCGGTCCTCCCAAACCACCCGGTTGGCCAATTCTTCGGCCTCCGTTATCTTCCGCGGAGAGATATCTCCGGCAGCCAGGTCGATCGTGCACGTCTCCTCGCCCATGTGGAAGGAAACCGTCTCCGCATCCGCCACCTCGATGAAAGCCCTGGACAGGATGTGCTGCCCTGTATGTTGTTGCATGTGGTCGAATCTGCGGTTCCGATCGATCCTGCACGCCGCGTTTCCTTCGGGCGGAGGCGACGCGGTGACGTGAATCACTTCCCCCTCCGGCGATTCGTGGACGCTCGTTACGACCGCGTCTTCGATCGTGCCCAGGTCGCATCTCTGCCCCCCCGAAGTCGGGTAGAAATACGTCGCGTCGAGGATCACTTCGAACCCGTCTTCGGCTCGAGTGCACGAGACGATCCGCGCTTCGAAGGAATCCACGTAGGCGTCGACCAGGTAGAGTTTCTTGGTTCGAGAGCTTTTCATGAGTGACTCGACTGAATTCTTTCGCAGCCGATCGCGGAGGCCGTTCGGATTCTCAAGCAATCGAGGCCAGGGCTTGTTCGAAGTCGGAGATTATATCCCGTGCGTCTTCCAGCCCGACGGCGACGCGGACCAGTCCCTCGCTTATGCCGGCCGCTCTCCGCGTCTCCGGGGTGAAACCGGCGTGAGACATGGACGCGGGGTGAATCGCGAGCGTCTTGCTGTCGCCCAGGCTCCCGGAAAGAGTGACGAGCCGTAGTTCGTCCAGGAGCTTCTTGCCCGCATCCAAACCACCCCGAACCTCGAATGACAACACACCTCCGCATCCGTTCATCTGTTTCTCGGCAAGGGCCTTCTGGGGAAAGGAATCGAGCCCCGGATAGTTGACTCTCTCGACCGCTGCGTGCCCCTCGAGGAATTCCGCGAGCGCTTGCGCGTTGCTGCAATGTCGTTCCATCCGCATGGGAAGCGTCTGCATTCCCCTGATGATCAGCCAAGCGTTGAACGGGCTCATCACCCCCCCGAACGTGACGAGCGCCCTGTCCCTGATCTCGTCCAGGATCTCCCCGCGCCCGGCTATGATTCCGCCCAGAGCGTCACCGTGGCCGCAGAAGTACTTGCTCGCGCTGTGGACCACCACGTCGACTCCCAGTTCGAGAGGCTTCTGGCAGCATGGCGTCGCAAAAGTGTTGTCGAAGACGGTGAGCAGGCCGCGGGCCGAAGCGATATCCGCCACGGCCTCGATGTCGACCAGTTCCATCGAAGGATTCATCGGCGATTCGAAATATATCATTCTCGTATCATCGCGCAGGTGCTCCTCGATGGCGCCCTGCTGGGAAGGCCTGAGGAACGTGGTCTCGATCCGAAGCGGGCGGAGGACTTCGTTCAGCAGTCGAAAGGAACCTCCGTATATGGTGGAAAAACTTATGATATGCGCTGGACCTCCGCATACGCCGAGGACCGCGGTGGAAACGGCGCTCATTCCGCTCGCGGTCGCCACCGCGGCTTCGGCCCCTTCCAGCGCCGCAACCTTTCTCTCCAACGCCCTTATGGTGGGATTGCCGAGACGGGTGTAGACGTAGCGGTCGAACTTGGCGGCGAAGGCCCTGCCGCCTTCCTCCGTCGATTCGAAACCATACGCATTAGACTGGTAGATGGGAATATTCACCGGTCGAACGACTTCGTCCTCGACCTCGCCGGCATGGACCGCCAGAGTGGAAGGACCGGGCTCAGGCAACTTGGGATTCCGTTTCTTCATCTGGCAAAAGATCTCCGGATGATCTTGTTGTTCTCGTCCAGCTGAACGATCCTGGGGGTGAATCCCTTGGCTTCAGATTGCGGAACACGCGCAAACGCCAGAATTATCACCTTGTCTCCGACCTGGCCCAGCCTCGCCGCCGCACCGTTCAGCGCGATCTTCCCGGACCCCGGCTCGCCCTCGATCACGTACGTCTCGAACCTGTCGCCCGTCTCTATGTTCGCTACGAGAACTTTCTCGTAGGCGACGATTCCGGTCTCCTCCATCAGGTCGGCATCGATCACGATGCTTCCCTCGTAACTCATGTCCACGCCCGTGATTCTGGCGCGATGTATCTTGGATTTGAGCAGGATGACGTCCATTTTCTCCCGATCCTCCTTGAGTTTCACTGGATTAAGGATAAGCGCGGGGGGGGGCTTTTACAAGGGAAACTTGGTGGCGCGGCCGGTCACGGTTCTCCTCCGGGCCGCCCGCGGGAGGGTTCGGGGTGCATCGCCGCGGCGCCCTGATCAAGAACGAGCCCGGGGCGAATCTCCGGGACTATGCTGGGAAGAAACGCTTCGCCGCTGCGAATTCCTTGCTTTGAAAAGAGAAAAGACGTCCAGGATCAGGGCGATGTCGCCGCTGCCCAGGACGGAGGCTCCGCTTATCAGGTTGGAGGTCATCGTCAGGGGATGAAGGTTCTTTACTACGATCTCCTTTTCGCCGAGGAGCTTTTCCACCGATACGGCCACCCGGTTGCTCTCCAATCCCACGATGAGGAGGTACGGGCAGTCCCCCGCTTCACCTTCCCTGAAAGTCATCAACCTGTCGAGATCGATTATCGGAACCACTTCGCCTCTCATCTCCAGCATGGACCCGCCGTTACTGAGACTCCTCGTCACTGCGGCGCTTCTCCTTATCACTTCCTGGACGTAGGCCATGGGAACGGCGAACACCGTGCTTCTATAAGAGAACATCACGACGGGCATGATCACGAGGGTGAGAGGCAGCCGGATGGTGAACTTCATTCCTTTCCCCTCGCGACTGGTCGCCTCCACTGAACCGTTCACGCTTTCTATTCCCGATCTCACCACGTCCAACCCCACCCCCCTTCCAGACAATTCCGTGACTTTCTCGGCCGAGGAGAACCCCGGCGTCGCCAGGACCTCGAACAGCTCCTGCGGCGTCAGCTCCCTCTCTTCTCCCTCCTCGAGCAACCGCAGGTCCCGCGCCTTCTCTCGAACTTTCGAGAGGTCCACTCCCCTGCCGTCGTCTTCGACCGTCACGATTACCTGATTGTGCCGGTTGAATGCGTCTATTCTTATCGACCCGGCCCGCGGCTTCCCCTGCCGGACCCTGTATTCGGCGTCCTCGATGCCGTGGCAGACCGCATTCGTCAAGAGATGCATGAAAGGCTTGGTCAGCGCGTCGATCATCTTCTTGTCGAGCTCGGTCGCCGCTCCCGACACGCGGACTTCAACCTCCTTGCCCAGTTTCGAAGCCGCTTCCCGCACGATGCGGGGACACCGCTCGAAGAGGTGCCGGATGGGAAGCATTCGCGCCTTCATGATCGCCTCCTGCACTCCGGCGATGATCCTGCCTTCCTCACAGAGGCTCTCCTTGAGCTTGAGAAGGTCGTCCCTCACCGCCCCCCCGTCGGCCACGCACGCTTTCTCCAGCAGCTCCATCGTCTTCGTCCTCGCGATCACGAGTTCTCCCAGGTTGTTCAGCAGGTCGTCCAGTTTTCCTACGTGCACCCTTATCGTATCGCCGAGCTCGGGAAAGTCGAGATTCAGAGAAGCGCACTTCCCCGACCTGCTTTCCCGTTCGCTCCCGCTGCCGGATTCTCCCTTCCCTCTCGTGCGCCCCAGGAATTCCTTCAGCTCCCCTATCCTTCTTTGCAGCGCCTCGGAATCCTCTTTCCCTTGCTCTTCGAGGGCCTTGAGCGACTCCCTGAGGAAGCCGAAGGCTTCGAACAGGACGTTGAAAAGCTCGCCGTCCATCCGCCATTCATTCGAACGGAGTTTCGCTATTATCGATTCCAGGGTGTGGGTGTACTCCTTCATCTCGTCGAGCCCGACGAGAGAAGACGAGCCCTTGAGGCTGTGGGCGATACGAAAGAGGACGTTTATCGTTTCCGCGTCGTCGGGATGTTTCTCGAGTCGAAGCAGGTTTTCGTCGAGATCCTGGAGAAGTTCTTTCGCATCCTGGAGAAAATCATCCAGATATTCGGAGAGGTCGAGTCCCATCCTATTCCCCCGGTCGACTCACCGCCCGGTTCATCGATTTTGATACGACCTCGAGCTCCTTGAAATCGATCAGTTTCTCGAGATCGATGAAAATGATGAGCCTGCTTCCGATTTTGGCGACGCCCTTTATGAATTTTACGTTCCCGGTCTCCAGGACGGGCGGCGGGGGAAGGAGACTCGACTCCGGCAGGGAAAGAACGTGGTAGACGGCATCGACGAGCAATCCGACAGTGGTTCCCGAGACCCCCACGACCACGATGCGGCTGTTACGCGTCGGCGCGGCGTGAGGATATCCCAGTATCTCGCGCATGCTTATTATCGGAACTATCTCCCCCCTCAGATTCACCACGCCGGCCACGAAGGGCGGCGTGTGTGGAATCCCGGCTATGGATGTGACTCTAATGATCTCGTGAATCTTCGAGATCTCGATGCCGTACTCTTCGCCGCCGACCGTATAGGAAATGAACTGTTCCACGGTCGCCTTGTCCGTTTCGAGGTCTTTCATGTCGACTCCCCGCCAGTGCACGATACGTGAGACGATTTCATTGCTTCATCATACTCTTCATACTCTTCGGCGGCGATGTGTCGACATTGAGCTATTTTTTGGGATTGCGGGAAAGGGGGATGTCTGCTTAAATCACTTGTCGCGGGGGGAGAGTTTGTTTAACCTTGTTTGCCATCGGGAGTTAGACCCATATGCCAGGAACCAGGTTCTCGCTGTTGATCCTCGCCCTTTGTGTTTGCGCCGCCGTGCCCCGTCCGGCTGGGGCCGGTGAAGCCAGGCTCACGGCGGACAGGATCCGGGTGTTCGGCAACGAGAAGATAAAACCATACGTGCTCCTGCGCGCCTTGCCCTTCAGGCAGGGGGAGGCTTTCGACGAGGAGGACCTGGAAGCCGCGAGGGAGCACATCCGGAGCATACCCGGCGTGGACTTTTCCGACATAAGGGTTGCCTACGTTCCAAAGGACTCGGCGGTCGTCATAACTATATTGATAACGGAGAAGCCCACCATTCACGGTCACCTGCTCACGAGCCGCGGCTACGAGAACAAGCTCTCTTTCGGCTTGAAAGCGCTGGACGACAACTTCCGGGGCAGAGGCGAGAAGCTGCACTTCGCCGGCCTCTTCCGGGGGAACACGCTGATAGAGGCGGGCTGGGAGAATCCCTGGATCGGCAGGGACTTGCACCTCGGTATCGGCTTCAAGGTTTCGTACAAGCGGTACAAGTACGTCTATGACGACGTGGGCGCGGGTTTCAACGGGGCTTCCATCGAGAGAGTCACCGTGGAACTCGGATTCTCCCACCCATTGGGATCCGACCAGCGGATAACTCTCGCAAACATTTTCGAAACCGTGCGGAGCCCGGTCGCCGGCGTCACCCTCCTCGACGACAGGGATTCCTACTACGAAGCCGCTTTGACTTTCGAGCGCGATTCGCGCAAGAGCAAGGCCTTTCCCTTCGACTCCGACTTGATCCGCGCGCGCATCGTCTACGTCGGCCCCGGCGATCCCGACTACGAGATCGTCGAAGGCACGCTCGACGCCCGCAAATATGTAAGCATGATCGGTAGAAACGTTCTGGCCGCGCAACTCACCGGAACCTGGAGAGACGGTGAAAAGATCCCCCTGTACCGAAGGGAGCACGTCGGTGGTTCGAACACGCTCCGGGGATACGATTACGGAACCTTTCACGGGGTCAACTCGCTTATCGGCACGATCGAATACCGGGTCCCCGTGAACTTCTGCAAGGCCGAGCCGGTGGAGGACGTGCTTCTCGGCCTGGCGGTCCAGTTCTTCGGTGAAGCGGGTGCGGCCTGGGAGAAAGGTGAGACTTTGCGCGAGGAAGACTTCCACGGGAGCTTCGGGCTCGGCGTGTCTCTCCTCACCAAGAACGCGGCCGGTATCAGGTTCGATTACGCCTGGAACCGCCGTTCACAGGGGCGATGGGAGATAGACGCGGGATTGAAGTTCTGAATCAACCGCGGCGCCTGCCCGGGATCACGAACCCGAGCAGCAGAAAAAGGGAGAGGAGGATCACCGGCGTTTCCCCGTGCCTCGTGTAGAAGGTTTCCTCGTCGAACAGAGGGATCTCGGCGATTATGGTCCCCCTCTCGTTCAGCCCCAGCGATTCCCGCACCCGTCCGGCGGGATCGACTACCATCGATATTCCCGTGTTGGCGCTCCTCACCAAGGCCTTTCGGTTCTCCACCGCTCTCATGATGCTCATCTGAGCATGCTGGACCGGCCCCGGCGTATCGCCGAACCAGCCGTCGTTGGTGATGTTGACCAGAAACCCGGCGCCCGAGAGCACATGGCGCCTGGAAAGCTCCGGAAAGATGGACTCGAAACAGATGAGCGGACCGAAGGACGTGCCTTTCACCGGAACCGGCACGACGGCTCCTCCCGGCTGGAAGTTGGCCTGGCCGAAGTTTATGCGCCTGAGGAAATGAAATCTTCCGCTCAGCGGCAGAGCCTCGCCGAACGGCAACAGATGAACCTTGTCGTATTGCGACACGAGCCCCCTGTCCGGGGTGAACAACCCCGCGGAGTTGTAGATGTCTATCTCCCCCTTCGCCGTTTTCCTCGCGTCGAGAAAGCCTATGAATATCGGAACACCCACTTCACCTGCCACGTTCTTGAGTCGGTTCTCATAGACGGATTCGTATCTTATGTAGACCGGTGCCGATGTCTCGGGGAACACTAGAAGATCGGGCGACATGGTGCCGGCCTGCCTGCTCATCGTCTCCATGACGTCGAATATGGAATCCGTGTACTCCGGATCCCACTTGATTCTCAGATCGATGTCCGGTTGAACCACAGCCACCTTGAACAAGCGCACTGGTCTGGTGCCTTCGATTCTCTCCACGGCTCCTTTCCCCCAAATCTCGTTCACGATGATCAAGGCGACCGCCGTCGCTATGAAAACGAGTCTCGAGGCGAGGCGCCTCTTGTGGGCGGCCGAAGCGAACAGCACGTTCACGACCGCGATGAAAAAACTCAGCCCGAAAAGCCCGAGCACGGATGCGAGCTGGATCGCGTTGGCGTGGTACGAAAGCGCATACCCGAGATCGCCCCAGGGAAAACCCAGTTCGCCCTTGGAGCGTCCGAGCTCGACCAGCGTCCACAACCCGGGAGCCGCCGCAACCGCGCGTATCCATCT
>CAYXEN010000092.1:0-7477 GCA_964464035.1 uncultured bacterium
CGTACCTCGACGCCTACGCCGCCGATCTCACCGGAAGGGTGAAGCTGGGCAGAAAGCTCAAAGTCGTCGTCGACGCCGGCAACGGCACAGCCGGCGCCATAGCGCCCCGGGTCTTGAGCAAAGCGGGCATCGAGGTCGTCGAGCAGTTCTGCGATCTCGACATCGAATTCCCCAACCACGAGCCGGACCCGGCCTTGAAGGAAACCGTCGAGGCCCTGGGCGGGCGCGTGCGGGCAGAAGGGGCGGACCTTGGATTCGCTTTCGACGGTGACGGGGATCGCCTGGGCGTAGTGGATGAAAACGGCGAAGTGATATGGCCCGATCGGTACATGATAATTCTCGCCAGGCAGGTCTTGGAGAAAAACCCGGGCGGCAAGATCATATTCGACGTGAAATGCTCCCAGGCGCTCGAAGAGGATATCGCGGCCCACGGGGGAGTGCCGATCATGTGGAAGACCGGGCACTCCCACATAAAGGCCAAGCTGCACGAGGAAAAGGGCCTGCTGGCCGGGGAGATGAGCGGTCACATCTTCTTCGTCGAGAATTACTACGGATTCGACGACGGGCTGTACGCTTCGCTTCGTTTCGCGGAATACGTGTCGCGATCGGACAAACCTCTCTCCGAAGTGATCGCCGGCACTCCATATTACATTTCCACGCCGACCATTCACGTCGATTGCCCCGATGACAAGAAATACGACGTCGTCGCCAGGCTGACGGAGGAGTTCAAGCGCGATTTTCCGAGAGTGATAGACATCAACGGCGCCCGCGTGGTCTTCGAGGACGGTTGGGGCCTCGTGCGGGCTTCCTCGAACATGCCGATCCTCGTTCTCAGGTTCGAGGCGAAGACCCCCGAACGCCTAGACGAGATCAAGGCCGTTTTCAGGAAATACATGGACAAATTCAGCGAGATAGGAAAGGAATGGGTGAACGAGTGACCGGAGCCGACGCGCCCTTCCCAGCGAGGCGGTTCGGCGGAACGATTCCTTTTCGGATTCGAGGGAGAGGATGCAAATGAGAATCATCATTCTGACTCTGGCGTTGTTGGCGGTATCGGCGACCATAGGCCCTTACCGGGTACAGGCCGCCGCCCAGCAAACGGGCGAAGTCGATCTTCCCGAGGGCTACATGCCGCTCGAGGAATCGCAGGAGGTTCTGGACAAGACTCTCGAGGTGACGCTCGCCCCCGATTTGTCGATCCTGACCCCGGCCGAGAGGGGAGCAGCCCAGAAACTTCTCGAAGCGGGAGGGATCCTGCAAAAGCTCTATGAGAATTCTCTTCACCATCAGGCCCGGACCGCGTACGAGTCCCTCATGGCGACCGACGAGGCTCTAGGTTCTCCCCCCGCAACGCAGAATCTCCTCAAGCTCTTCTATCTCTTCAAGGGACCGATCATAAGGAATCTCGACAACGCTTACGTCGCGATCCTTCCCGTCGATGCCCGGGTTCCGGGAAAGAACGTCTATCCGTGGGGAATCACGAAGGAGGAGATAGACGGTTTCCTGGAGGCCAATCCCGGGGAAGCGGCGTCGATCCGACACTTGCGTTACGTGGTGAGGAGAACCGAGAAGGACGCGATCCAAGCCGACCTCGCCGCGCTCGACCGGTATCCCGTCATCGACGTGCTCCATCCGGGCTTGAGATCGAGGCTTGAAGCCCTCGCGGGAAACGAGGACGAAAACCGGCTCTACGCCGTTCCGTATTCCGTGGCCTATGCGAACGACTTGATCCGCGTCTATTATATTCTCAACTCGGCGGCCGATCTGGTCGCCTCGGACGACGTCGAGTTCGCCAGATTCCTGCGCAACCGGGCCGTCGATCTTCTGCGCGACGATTACGAAGCGGGGGATGCTTCCTGGGTCAGGGGGCGCTTCAAGCACTTGAACGCGCAGATAGGTTCGTACGAGGTGTACGACGACGAGCTCTACGCAACGAAAACTTTCTTCGGCATGAGCCTGCTCTTGAAGGACGAGGAGAAGAGTTCCAAGCTCGTTTCGGCGCTTTCCAGCCTTCAGGAGTTCGAGGAGAGCCTGCCCGTGGACGTGCACAAGAAGGTGCAAGAGGACATCCCCGTCGGGGTGTACAACGTGCTGGCTGATTTCGGCCAGGCGAGGGGAACGAACACGGCGACGATCCTTCCCAACGAGAACTACCTGGCCTCGAAATACGGCCGCACGATCCTCATCCGCTACAACATATTGACCAATCCCAGGCTCTTCGCAATTGCGGAGGATTCCTGGAAAGCAGCCGTGGCAGAGCGGCACTTCGGGGACTTCAAGCTCGAAGGCAATTTCTACAGAACGCTCTGGCACGAGATCGGGCACTACCTGGGCCCCGACCGGGACAAGAAGGGGAGAACTTTGAACGAGGCGCTCGAGGAGTACTCTCAGGTGCTCGAAGAATTGAAAGCCGATCTCGTGTCGCTGTTTCTGGTCGAGAAGCTCCGAGAGAAAGGGTACTACGACGATGCAACGGCTCGTGCCGTCTACGCGAGCGGAATAAGGAGGGTTCTTCTCAAGAACCGGCCGCACAAGGGACAGACATACCAGACCATGGAACTGATGCAGATGAATTATTTCCTTTCCAGGGGGCTCTTGGAGTTCGATCCCGCGGGGTCGGTGTTGAAGATCGACTACGGCAAGTATGCCTCTACGATAAAAGAAATGCTTTCCAAGGTCCTCGGCCTGCAATACGAAGGCGACAAGGCTGCCGCCCGCAGGTTCGTCGAGGAATACAGCGCGTGGGATGAGCACCTTCACGGAGCCGTCTCCGCAAGGATGCGGGCGACGGAGAAGTATCGCTACGTGATCGTGCGTTACGCGGCCCTCGAGGATTGAGCGGGCATCGACGGCATCCGGCCGCGGCGGTCTCTTCGAAGGGAAATCCGGACCATGGATCTGGAAACGTATTATGATTCGATCGTCGAAGCGGGCTACTATCCAAGCAAGAAAAACGTCCGGTTCTACATGGAGTACGTCTTCGAGGGAGTGCCGCTCGAAGGTGTATCGATGCTGGACATCGGGGGCGGGTCGGGCATGTTCAGTTTCTACGCCGCGGCCTCGGGCGCCGATCGCGTCGTTTGCCTCGAACCCGCGGCGGCGGGCTCCGATTCCAAGGTCCTCGACAGGTTCAACGCCCTCTCTTCGCGCCTGGGCCGCCCGGAGAGCGTGGAACTCAGGGCCGAGACGTTCCAGGAATTCTCTTCCCCGGGGACTTTCGACGTGATCCTCCTTCACAACTCGGTGAACCATCTGGACGAGGAAGCCTGCATGACTCTGGGGCGGAACATCCATTCAGTGAAGCGATACAAGAAGATATTCGCCGAACTGCACGGGCTTTGCAAACCCGGTGGAAAGATCGTGGTTGCCGACTGCGCCCGTTACAACTTCTTTGCTTTCTTCAACCTGCGTAATCCTTTCAATCCGAACATCGAGTGGCACAAGCACCAATCCCCGAGTTTGTGGGCGAAACTTCTCGAGCAGGTCGGTTTCACCGAGCCGAGGATAAGATGGACTTCGTTCAATTCGCTCGGCGCCTTGGGAAGGCGCCTGCTTGGGAATCGGGTAGCTGCTTACTTCCTTCAAAGCCATTTCGTCCTCACCATGACAAGGAGAAGCGAGGTCGGCGGCGGGCGGCATCGACGTTCGATCATCGAAAAATCCTGATTTCCAGGGCGTTTTTATCTTTTTACCTTTGCGCGTCCGGGACGTTGATATTATCTTTCCGTCTAATTTTGACCTGAAAGGAAAGGAACGATCATGATTGTCGGAGTACCCAAAGAGACTTTTCCCGGAGAGAGGCGCGTGGCGCTCGTGCCCAAGGTCGTGCCGCAGCTCACCAAGGCGGGCCTCGAGGTCGTGGTGGAGGCCGGGGCGGGCAAGAATGCGGGGTTCCTGGACGAGGAATTCCAGGAGAAGGGTGCGCGGATCCTGCCGGAGCGCGGCGAGCTGTTCAAGACCGCCGACGTGATACTCCAGGTGAGATCGATCGGCGCCAACCCTGATGCAGGCAAGTCGGACCTCGAGCTCATGCGGGAAGGCCAGATCGTGGTCGGTTTCTCGGAACCTCTCACCGAACTCGACGCGGTGAGATCCCTCGCCGATAGGAAGATCACCTCCTTCTCCATGGAACTCATTCCGCGGATCACGCGGGCCCAGAGCATGGACGCCCTGTCGTCGATGGCGACAGTGGCCGGCTACAAGGCCGTGCTGCTGGCCGCAACGAGATTGCCCAAGATGTTTCCCATGTTCATGACGGCCGCCGGCACGATAACGCCGGCGAGGGTGTTCGTGGTCGGGGCCGGTGTCGCCGGCCTGCAGGCGATCGCGACCGCAAGGCGCCTGGGCGCGGTGGTGAGCGCCTACGATCTTCGCCCGGCGGTGAGAGAGCAGGTGGAGAGCCTGGGCGGCAAATTCGTGGAGCTCGAGCTGGAGGCGGAGGACGCCGAGGACAAGGGCGGCTACGCCAAGGAGATGGGGGAGGAGTTCTACCGGAAGCAGCGGGAGATGATGATGCGGGTCGTGGCGGAGAACGACGTGGTGATAACGACCGCGGCGATTCCCGGCAAGAAGGCCCCGATCCTCGTCACCGAAGAGATGGTGAAAGGGATGGCGACGGGCTCCGTGATAGTGGATCTCGCCGCTGAAAGGGGCGGGAACTGCGAGCTCACCAAGCCGGGGGAAATCGTGGAAGTGGATGGAGTGATAATCGACGGACCCGTCAATCTCGCTTCGACCGCTCCGTACCATGCAAGCCAGATGTATGCAAAGAACATAACGTCGTTCCTTCTCAATATGGTTAAGGACGGATCCCTGGACCTCGACAGCGAGGACGAGATCGTCCGCGAGACCCTCGTGACCCGCAACGGGGAAGTAGTGAATCAACGGGTGCGCGAGTTGATGGAGTCCAAGACCGCATGAGATCGATCAAGGAGGTAGGAGAGTAATGGAAGCCTTCATAATGGTGCTCACCATTTTCGTACTGGCCATATTCGTGGGATTCGAGGTGATCACCAAGGTACCGCCGACCTTGCACACGCCGCTCATGTCGGGGTCCAACGCCATATCCGGGATAACCTTCATAGGCGCGATGATCTCGGCTGGCTCTCAGGAGACGACCCTCACGACCGTGCTCGGTTTCACCGCCGTCGTCTTCGCCGCGATCAACGTGGTGGGTGGTTTCCTGGTGACGGACAGGATGTTGAAGATGTTCAAGAAGAAGGACTAGGGCATTCTCGAAATTCCGATGCGGGCTCGGAGCGGGACGTTCACGGGCTCGCGACGCCCAATAACCATGAGGAAATAGATCATGCATACGATTCTGATCAATACCACGTACCTGATATCGTCCATTCTCTTCATTCTAGGTCTCAAGGGCCTGGCTCATCCGCGCACCGCCGTAAGGGGCAATCTCCTCGGTGCACTCGGGATGTTCCTCGCCATAGTCGTAACCCTCCTCGACCAGAGGATAGTGAGCTACGAGATAATCCTGGCCGGAGTCGTGGTGGGAAGCGCCGTGGGAGCGATCCTCGCCGTCAGGATCCAGATGACCGCCATGCCGCAGCTCGTGGCCCTGTTCAACGGTTTCGGCGGGGGGGCGTCGGTGCTGGTGGCCGGTGCGGCGCTCGTGGAAAGCAACATCAACCCGTCCGCGTCGATGCTTCAGCTTACCATCGCCACCGTCGCCTCGGGGATAATCGGCGCGGTGACCTTCTGGGGGAGTCTCGTAGCTTTCGGCAAGCTTCAAGAGGTGATATCGGGGAATCCCGTTCACTATCCTTTGCAAAAGACGATAAACGCCTTGTTGGGCCTGGCAGCGATCGGGTTCGGGGTTTGGGTCGTGCTCAACCCGGGAGCGATCTCTTTCTACTGGTTCCTCGTGGGAGTTGCATCGATCCTCGGCGTGCTGCTCGTGCTTCCCATCGGGGGGGCCGACATGCCGGTCGTCATCGCGCTCTTGAACTCGTATTCCGGCCTGGCCGCCGCGGCGACAGGGTTCGTTCTCTCGAACAACGTACTCATAATCGCCGGCTCGCTGGTCGGGGCTTCGGGGATAATTCTCACGCAGATCATGTGCAAGGCCATGAACCGATCGCTCACCCACGTGCTTTTCGGGGTTCTCGGTCCGAGCGAGGAAGGACCCAGCGCCGACGACATCTACGCGGGCAGGGTCAAGTCCACCTCCGCCGAGGAAGTGGCGATGTTCTTCGATACGGCGCGACGGGTGGTGATCGTGCCCGGGTACGGCCTAGCGGTCGCTCAGGCGCAGCACGTGGTGCGGGACCTGGCCAATCTCCTCGAAAGCAGGGGAATCGAAGTGGAATTCGCCATACATCCCGTGGCGGGAAGGATGCCGGGACACATGAACGTCCTCCTGGCGGAGGCGAACGTTCCCTATGACAAGCTCAAGGAAATGGACGAGATCAATCCCACCATGGAGGAAGTCGACGTGGCGATGGTCATCGGGGCCAACGACGTGGTGAATCCGGTGGCGAGGACCGATCCCTCGAGCCCCATTGCGGGAATGCCCATCATCAACGTGGACAAAGCGAGGACGGTCGTGGTGATCAAGAGGAGCCTGAGCCCGGGATTCGCCGGAATCCCCAATCCACTCTTCGCCTTGGACAATACGCTCATGTTCTTCGGCGACGGCAAGAAAGCCGTGCTCGAGCTGATATCGGCCTTGAAGGAATCGTGAGCCGGGCCCGCGCAGGTTCTTGATATCTCTCCCAACTTGTTCAATTTCAAGGGATAAAAAGGGTTGACAGTGCCGCTGTCTTGATATATCATTAATACGATAGTAAAAGTGATATATCACTGCAAGGAGATCCACCATGTTGCAGTTGTCGAAGGCGACCGATTACGCGCTGCTCTTCCTCACCAACCTCGCGAAGAGGCCCGGCCACCGCTGGAACGTGAGGGAGGCGGCTCTGTCCCTGAACATTTCCCGCCGATTCCTGGCGAACATCGTTCACCAGCTGGCCCGCAGCGACATCATCGTGACCAGCAAGGGGGCGAAGGGAGGCATCGAGTTGAGGAGGGCGCCCGAAGGGATAACGGTTCGGGACGTGGTGGAAGTCTTCGAAGGGTCGCTCGCACTCGTCGAGTGCCAGGGAAAGCCCTGCGACCGTTCGGAAGGTTGTTGCGTTCACCCTTACTGGCAGGAATTGAAGGACAAGATGCTGGAGAGCTTCTCCAACACTACCATAAACGACCTGGGAGGCAATTGATGCAGAATCACCTTGAGATAAGGAATCTTCACGTCGAGATAGAGGGCAAGGAGATAATATCCGGCCTGGACCTCGTGATCCCCCGAGGCGAGGTGCACGCGGTGATGGGCCCCAACGGCTCGGGCAAGAGCACGCTGGCAAACGTCATGATGGGCAATCCCCGCTACGAGGTCACGAACGGCGACATCCTCTTCGAGGGCCGAAGCCTGCTGGAAATGTCGGCGGACGAGCGGGCTCGGGCGGGCCTC
>CAYXEN010000093.1:0-7314 GCA_964464035.1 uncultured bacterium
CCCGAAATGGGGATGTTGAAACCGAAGAGAGGGATGAAGTACTCCAGCCTGGTCTTGCCGTTCATGTTGAGCGAGCTCGTTTCCGTGCCCGACCCTGTCTTCTGGCGTAATCCGTGATAGTCCGGCCCCGTCCTCCTCCATCCGAGGTTCAGGTTCATCACGTTGGCGAGGGCGATCGACGTGCTGAAGCGCTGGGCGAAATCCACGTCACGCTTGACCCCCCCGAGGTAGATATCGTCTATCCAGATCTCGCCGGAATAGACCCTTTGCGTGCTCTTGTTGCGCAACCCGGCATAGAAAAACTTCACATTGAACAGGTTCGGCCTGCCGATCATGTTCACCTTGTAGCTGCGCGAAGGCACGACGATATCGTTCACGTAATCGGAAACGAGCGAATCGCGCGGGAGGAACTTGAGCGCCGAAAGATCGGTGAGCTTGACGCTCGCCAGGATCCAACCCGAGGCTTTCAGGTACTGATCCGTCATGGGTATCGTGATCTCGTAGAAGTTCAGGCTGTCGAAAGCCACGCGGAAGAAATACTCCAGCGAATCGCTGCGCACGTCGGTGTGCATCCAGAAATTCAAATCGCGGTACGTGGTGAAGTCGAGGCCGTTGCCGGGAAAACGCTTCCGAATCCTGAAGGACGTCTTGGGCCCGAGGTCGTCGAACTTGACGAAGAGTGATTGCTCTTTTTCCACTATCTGGTCCCGCTCGCCGGGGGTGAAAGGCGGAGAGTACTTGATGGGATCCGTCTTCGTACTTATCACACCCAGCTTGAACTCGGTGCCGCCCGCTTCGGCCCTGGTGAGCAGGGTCTCCGTCGAGTCCCTCACGCCGTCTTCCTCCCACCTGTTGCCTACCACCTTGAAACCGGCTATCTGCAACCTCTTGGTCGCGGGATTTATAACCTTGTTGATATGGTCGAACCATACCCGCAGATGCCTGATCCTTTCCATCCTCGGCGGCGTCCCCGTCTGCGAGACGATTTCGGCCTGCGACAGGTCTATCCTGTACATCCGCCATGAATCGTAGCTGTCGCTGACCTGGCCGGGGAAATCCCTTCGCACGTCTATTATCGCGCTGTCGGCGAGACGCACGGCGAACCTGAAATAGTAATTGTCCTTTTCCATCTGCCCGGAGCCGTCCAGGTCTTCGTCGTCGAGGTACCCGTTGCGCTCGGTGCCGTTTATCTTGATGAACCGGCCGTCTATCCTCGCCGGATCGTAATCGTCGCCGGCTACGTCCACGTCTCCCTGGTCATCGTACTCGCCGTCCAGGCCGGTATCCTCGGTCAAAGCGTTGAACCCGTCCCGGTTCTTGTCCTCCGTGTTGTACTCGTCCTTGTCAGGCTCGAAGAAATCCTCGTCGATGTTGCCCATTTCGATGTAGATCACGCCGTCGCGGGAACTCGTATCGGGCTTGAAATCATTCACCCATATCTCTATGAATTGGGAACGGGAGAGGTCCAGACCGCCGCCGGGGAAACCGGTCATGATCCCGGCCCACCTCGTCGAATCGACGGTCATGGTGTCCATCTCGATATCGATGGACGGAATCAGGGTGTTCTCCCGCTCGTCGAGCTGGGGATTCCAGTCCAGCCTGTGCACTCCGAGCTCGGGCTCGATGTTGTACCAGAAGAACTTTTCCCTGAGCGACGCGGGAAGCGCTCCGGCCACCTGACCCTGGGAGGGGTCGAGAGGCGGACTGGCCTCCACCCAGCTCCTCCGCGTCATGGGAATCACGTCCGAATCTTCCACTCCTTCCATGTCGTCGACGTACGCCTCGCCCCTCGTGTTGGGGTCGGGAATGCTCATCGCCATCTCGCCGCTTATCGTGACCATGCTCTTGGCGTCCGTATCCACCAGGGGGAGCTTGTTCACCAGGGACGTGAGAAAAGAAGGATGGAACTGGAGATAACTGTCTATGTCACCCACCACGCTCCGGGAAGATTCTTCACCAAGCCTGGGCTTGCCGGCGCCGCTCGTTTTCGACTCGTAGAGCCAGGTGGTTCCCACGCGGGAGTTCTTGGAAAGATGAACGAGCGAATTGAAGCCGACGAGTGAGCTGGAGGCCCCTCCCGCGAAGGGCTTGAACTCGTAGTCTATGTTTATGCGCGAAGCCGGCGTGAGCTCGTTGAGAATATCACCCTGGAGCTCCACTTCGCCGGTGTCGTAGTCTATCGTATAATCCCGGTTCCTCTGGAGACGCCTGCCATCCAGGGTCACAACCTCGCTCCCCTCGATTATGTTGAAAGCATTGAGAAAGAACGTCTTGGTCATGCTGCTCGCCTTCACGACGATGTTGAACCGGTGGTAATCGGCGGGGACACTCAGAAAATCGTCGTACAGCTCCGGGATCGGCAGGTCCGCGTAATCCCCCGTGAAGGAGAACGAGCTGTCCGTCCACTCGGCCACGAGGTCGGGAGGCGGATCGAACGGCCGCAAGGTCGGAAAAGTGAGGATCCCCTGCTGTAGATCGATCAATCCCGTGGTCAAGTCGATCCTGTTGTCCGGCGGCCCGACCCCGGACTCGTCGGTACGATCCAGCCCGAAGATCCTGAGGTACGGAACCGTGGATCCTTCCGGAGTGCTGGTCTCCAGCCTGTTCGAGGTATCTTCTATCTCGAGTTCCAGGGTCCCGCCGTCGATGTTGGACAGCCCGAGGTTGTATATGTGGCGCATCATGAAGTGCCACGTGTAGCCGAAGTCGTCGGTGGGAAGCGGATCGCGGGGCTTTATGATCTCCAGGGCCAAGGTGTCCGTGAAATCATTGTAATTCCCGATCGTGTCCCCGCGATCGTTCACGTAACGCACCGCCAGGATCTTGTTGTCCTCTATCGCCTGCACGAGCTCGATACCGAGCACGGACTCGTCTTCCGAATTCAGAACGAAGCGGTAGTCGTCGCCGAGCTGCAGGAGTTTGAAATCCGCTTCCTGGAAGGGGGGCGGAGTCTGTCCTTGCTTGAGCAAGCTGACGGCGTTCTTGATATCGCTGCCGTCGCCGAACCGGTCCACCCAAGCGCGGCCGTAGAAGGTGACGAGGTCGGGGTTGACCGTCCTTTCCCACGAATAGACTGATTCGAAGACCTCTATCTCCCCTTCCTTCGGAGTGAAGAACACGTTCGACGCCGGCAGATCGAGAAAGAAGTACTTGTTCTTGACGTAATCGATGTCCCTTATGGTCTTCGTCTCCGTCTGGGTGAAAGCGGCGCCGCGCGGGGTGAAGCTGGTCCTCGATACCTGGCCTTCCTGCTTGCTGGCTATCATCGTCACATCCACGGGACCCACCTGGGCCAGGGCCTTGATCCCGAAAAGCCCCTGGGAATTGGTGGAGAAGCTGACCAGCTGCGAGCCCGGCAGGGAGAGGTTCGTGTTGCCCATCTCGATCAGCTTCACGACGTCGTCTTCGAACCCCTTGTAATTGAGCCTTATCCGGTTTTGCTTGTCGGAAACCGCGTTGCTCGTATGGTCGACCTGCACGTTTATCTTTTCCCCGATGGTGCCCTGGAGCCGGACGTCGAGTTCCTGCTTCATGTCCAGGGACGGGAAAAGCGGTTGCTTCTGCTGCCCTTCCACGCCGATGAAGGGGCTGATCCTGCGCGACTCTCCCGAGAAAGTGATGTTCTCCCTGCCGGAGATGTCTATGTTGCTCGCTTCTCCTTTTCCTATTATCCGCTCGACGGTCTTGGGCAAGGGGATAGGTATGTCGACGTGAATGAGCCCCTTCCTGGCCGCCACTTCCCTCTTCATCCTCATGAGCGACGACCGGACGTTGGAGCGCCATGTTTCATCCCTTGAATCCTTTTCGATTTCCGCTACGATGTCGTCGAGGAAATCGATCTTTATGTCCAGTCCGGGGATCCCGAGGTCCCGGGGACGAAAAACGTAGAACACGCCCTGTCTTTCCTCCTCGAAATCGAAAGGATATATGGGCGGAAAACGGAAGGTGATCCTGATGCGGCCGTCTTCGTGGAACTCCTCGATCACGCGGTCGCGGGAGAAATCACTCTCGAGAAAATTGGGGACCTTGTGCCATGGCCCGAGTTGAAGCCGGGTTATATCGCCCGGACCGAGCGTATCCCACACGGTTTCGGTCGAGTAATCGGGCAGGTCATCGAGAGAGAATTCGAATCTTTGGGCGTGGACGAGAACCGGCAGCAAAAGCAGGAGAACGGCCGAAAAGAGAACCCGAGGGGAAAGCTCCGCGACTTCTCTCGTGAATTCTGAAGAGAACGATATCCTGCACACTATCTTCTCGAATCCAAGGCCTCAATCAGAAGGAAGACAGGATGAAGTTCGAGTACGCGCGAAACCTCTGGCGGTTCGAACTTTCTTTCGGAAACCCGCGTATCAAAGATACGAAAGGCGAAGAAACGATTTCCCGAGCCTGGAAGAAACCGCGTGAAAAACCTCTCGACAGCAACCTGACTGTCCAATAATGTATACAATTTAGATCGAAAATGTCACTTTCAGATACAATTTCATAGAAAAGCCCGCTCCTGCCCCTTGCCTTCGTCCTCTTGGCGGGCGAAGGGGAGCAGGCGCATAAAGTGCTTGAAAACAAAAGAATTATTCTTATGATTTAGAACGAGTTCTCTGGTTCGACATTCAAAGGTGAAACATGTATATAATCGAGAGATACATAATCAGGCATCACATCGGCCCTTTCTTCTTCTCTCTCGCCATATTAACTTTCATATTCGTAATGGATTTCATCCTTCGCTACATCGATCCCTTTCTCAAGAAAGGTATCGGATTGCAAGTGATCCTCAAAGTCTTCGCTCTCAGCTTGGGACATATGTTTGCATTAATTATACCAATGGCCGTATTGCCTGCAACGATAATGGCTTTCGGCACTCTCACTTCCGAGAACGAGATAACCGCGATGAAGGCGAACGGGATCAGTCTCTACAGGATGGTGCTGCCGGGTCTCTTGTTCGCTTCCTTCCTCACGGCGGGAATGATCGTATACAACAACCACCTCCTTCCCGAATCCAACCACAAACTGAGAAACCTTCTCATCGACATCTACCGGAAAAAGCCCAGCATCCGCATCAAACCGAATACTTTCATCGACGCCTTCAAGGGCTACACGATATACGTGCGCAAGAAAGACGACAAGACGGGAAGGATAAAAGACATCCAGATCTTCAAGAAACTCGAGCCGGGAGAATTACCGACCACGATAGTGGCGAAGAGGGGCAAGCTGCAGTACTTGGAGAAACAGCACGTCCTCCGTTTCGAACTCGAAGACGGCGAGATCCACGAGATGCCCGACGGCACGGACCCCTCGACTTACAGGAAGACGACTTTCAAGACTTACATAATGACCATCGAGGACGTGGACAGGTCGCTCAAGCATTCCGACCGCCAATACCGCGGCGACCGCGAGATGAGCGTAAAACAGATGAACGAGAAAATCGAAAAGATCAGGGACGACATCAGGATGATCGATACGAAGATGGTGCATGGGGCCGACACCCAAGTGCGGGGAGTCCTGAAACTCCTGGATCCCGAGGAGAGGGAGAGGTATTTCGAACGCGAACGCGCCAAGCTCAAACCGCGCCCCCCGGCCGGCGCCGGCGCGGAAGACGTGAGGGTCCGGAGCTCGATCAAGGTGACGGGAGCACCGGAGAACTTCCGCATGCCCAAGAGGGGGCGCAAGGAGTACATAACCTTCAAGGCCCTCGCCAGCCAGAAGGAGATAAAAGAATCCTACTTCCGGCAGATAAACCGCTACAAGGTCGAGATCCACAAGAAGTTCTCGATTCCCTTCGCGTGCATAGTCTTCGTTCTTCTCGGGGCTCCCCTCGCCATAAGGACGGGGCGCTCCGGCATGAACACGGCGGTGGGAATCAGCATTCTCTTCTTTCTCGTATACTACGTCAGTCTGATCGGTGGAGAAAAACTCGCCGACCGGCGTATCATCAGTCCGTGGCTGGCCATGTGGGGAGCCAACATATTGTGCGGAGGAATCGGCGTGTTGCTGATACGGCAGACGACCCGCGAGCAGAGATTGATCAGATGGTACAAACTCAACCCCTTGAGGTTACTCTATCGTCAAGATGCACATGCGAATTCATGATAAGTACGTATTGAGGCAGTTCATCAAGATCTTCGTTTTCAGCGTGATCGCCTTCGCCGCGGTCTACGTAGTCGTCGACCTGTTCGAAGAACTCGACAATTTCATCGACAAGAAAGCCCCCATACACCTGGTTTCTCTCTACTACTTCTATTCCCTGCCGTACATCATAACGTACGTCACGCCCGTCTCTCTCCTCCTAGCAGCGATCTTTTCCATGGGCGTGATGGCGAGAAGAAACGAACTCACCGCCCTCATCTCTTCCGGAGTAAGTCTCATGCGCGTCGCGGCCCCCATGATCATCACCGCTTTCGTCATCAGCGTCGGCTTGATAGGTTTCAACGAAGTGGTGGTCACGCGATCGAACCGCGAACGGCTGAACATAAAGCACTACGACATCGAGGGAAGGAAGAGGCAGAATCCACTGTACAAGGAAAACCTGCACTACCTCGGCGAAGGGGGCATCATATTCCTCGCCAGCAAGTACACCCACTCGGACAAGACACTGTACGACGCGGTTCTCCAGAAATTCGAAAACAACACGCTGCGCAGGAGAATCGACGCGAAGAAATGCCAATGGGACGGGAAGGAGTGGGTATTCCACGAAGGGTTCGACAGGGTATTCGAAGCGGACAGCGAGAAAGTCACGGCTTTCGACAAGCTGGTCGTCGAAGGTCTGAAAGAAACTCCCAACGATTTCGCCAAGGAAGAGATCGAAGAAGAGAACATGAACGTGAGTGAACTCAGGGAATACATCTCCAAGATCAGGAAGAGCGGTGGAGCTGTGGAAAAGTACCTCGTGGACTTGTATTTCAAGTTCAGTTTCCCGCTGGCCGGAGCGATCTTCGTGCTCATCGGCGTGGCCTTCACGTCGGCCAAGCGCAAGCAATCCATAGCGACCGGATTCGGGACGACCCTGATCATCAGCTTCCTCTACTACGGGATCCTCAGGACGGGCAGGACCCTGGGACAAAACGGAGTGATCCCCCCGTTCCTCGGGGCGGAGATGGGAAATTTCATCTTTCTGCTGGTGGGGGGAATTCTCCTCCTGCGGGCGAACCGGTAACGATGCCAAGGGAAGAATCCCGCACAAGGACGCGCACGAAACCCGCGGGGCCCGACCGGGCGAGCGGAGCGGCTTCGCGGCTCGAAGGATTCATCGCGGCCGCTGCGCTCACGTGTCTCCTGCTGGCCTCCGCCGCCTCGCCCGGGCCCGGCAAAGAACTCAAGTAC
>CAYXEN010000094.1:0-7313 GCA_964464035.1 uncultured bacterium
GCGGGGGGAGGATTTGAACCTCCGACCTTTGGGTTATGAGCCCAACGAGCTACCTGACTGCTCCACCCCGCGGCATTGGCTTTTTCATTATGATAACCGCATCCCGGCGGATGTCAAGCGGAATAGACGAATAGCGATGGGTTCATCTCTTCTCGGGAGTCTCCTCGCCCGATCGGGGCACGATCTTGTAGACCTTGTCGCCCGGGCGGATATAGCCGTATTTCTCCCGGCCGAGCTTCTCCATGAAGAAAGGGTCCGTCTCGAGCAGGCCGATGTCGCGCTCCAGGAGCGCCGCCTGCTTGCGCAGGGAGGTGAGGTTTTCCTCGAGGGCCGCTTGTTTCTTCTTGAGAATGAATATGCGGATGGCCCCGCCGTCGCCGAGGACGAAAGTATAGATAAGGGTTGCAAGTATCAGGAAGAAGAAGAACTTCTGGAGCCCCTCGCTTATCTCGGCGTGGTGCTGGTAGAACTTGCGAAGGAACGGCGAGTTCTTGAGTCTCCCGCCCGATGCGATCGAGCCCTTGCGCTTGGTCCCCGATCTCTTGCGGGGGGGACGTTTTCCCGTTCGCGTGTCCCAGTATCTCATAGAAGCGAATTGGTTCAGGTTTATGTATCCGAAGCCCGCACCTTGCGCGGGACGGTGATGACGAGCTCGATCACTTGAACAGGCTCCAGCCGGGGAATACCCCCACGCTCCCAAGCTCCTCTTCTATCCGCAGAAGTTCGTTGTACTTCGCTATCCTTTCGCTCCTGCAGACGCTTCCCGTCTTGATCTGGCCGGAATTGGTCGCCACGGCCACGTGGGCGATGGTCGCATCCTCGGTTTCGCCGCTCCGGTGGGATATCACGTACGTGAAGCCCGAGCGCTTGGCGGTGTCTATCGTCTCCAGGGTCTCCGTCAGGGTCCCGATCTGGTTGAGCTTTATGAGGATCGAATTGGCGGACCCTTGCTCGATGCCCTTGCGCAGTCTCTCCTTGTTGGTGACGAAGATGTCGTCCCCCACCAGCTGGACTTTGCCTCCCAGGGCGGAATTGAGATTCTTCCACCCCTCCCAGTCGTCTTCCGCGAGACCGTCTTCGATCGAGACGATGGGGTACTGGTCGACCCAGCGGGAATAGAACTCGATCATCTCGTCCGCCGTGAGCGCCTTGCCCCCTTCGGACTCGAGGACGTACTTGCCTTCCTTGAAGAAAGAGCTCGCGGCGGGGTCGAGCGCGATCGCTATGTCTTCGCCCGGCTTGTAACCGGCCCGCGCGATCCCCTCGAGTATCACCTCGATCGCTTCGACATTCGACTTGAGATCGGGAGCGAAGCCGCCTTCGTCCCCGACGGCCGTGCTGTAGCCTTTTTCCTTGAGATACTTCTTCATCGCGTGGAAGGTCTCCGCCCCCATCCTGAGCGACTCGGCGAAGCAATCCGCGCCGAGCGGCATTATCATGAATTCCTGGAGATCGACGCTGTTGTCCGCGTGCATTCCGCCGTTCAGGACGTTCATCATCGGAACGGGCAGAGTTCGCGCGAATACGCCGCCTATGTGCTGGTAGAGGGGAAGATCGAGCGCTTCGGACGCCGCCTTGGCCACTGCGAGCGAGACTCCCAGGATCGCGTTGGCACCGAGCTTGGACTTGTTGGGGGTGCCGTCGATCTCGATGAGAAGGTCGTCTATGTAGGCCTGGTCGGTTGCGTCGAGGTCGAGCAGCTTGGGAGCTATGACCTCGTTCACGTTGTCGACGGCCTTGGTTACTCCCTTGCCGAGGTAACGGTTCTTGTCCTTGTCCCTGAGCTCGAGAGCCTCGTGCACGCCCGTGGACGCTCCCGAGGGAACGGCCGCCCTGCCCAAGGCCCCGCATTGAAGTCCCACGTCCACCTCGATCGTCGGGTTTCCCCGCGAATCGAGAATCTCTCTGGCTTGTATGAATTCGATACTCGTCATATTTGCACCTGCCGTTGGAATGTATGGTCGGAAGAAATCTTTTCAAACAATTCGGATCGTCGCGTGTATTCCGTGCCATCGATGCCGGAGCGCCGGTGCACGTATTTGCGCGCGGTGAACACGCGCGGTGGCCCGGCACCGCTGCGCGCACGCTCCAAGGGCAAACTCTATGAACAGGGTCGTTTGGTGTCAAGAGATTAAAACGCCCCGCGGATCGGGGCGTTTTCCCGAGACTCTTGCTCTTTGTAGCTTCCCGGTGCTGTGCTAGAATCGTCCGACCTCGGGAGACGGCCTTGGGTACGGAAAACGACAAGAAACTAGTGGAAGACGCGCTCCGCGGCGACGAGAACGCTTTCCGGTCGCTGCTGGAGAAGTACGAGCACGCAGTCTATTCGATTTGCCTGCGGATGGTGAGAAACCGCGAAGACGCCCGAGACCTGGCGCAGGATGCTTTCGTCAGAGTCTTCAGGATGCTTCGGAAGTACGATCCGAGGTATGCTTTTTCCACGTGGCTATACAAGATAACTTCCAATCTCTGCATCGACTACCTGCGCAAGCGCAGGCTCCCCTTGGTGGCGCTGGACGAGCCGCTTTCCGGCAAAGAGGGAGAGTTCCAACGCCAAGTCGAATCTCCCGGCGCGAATCCGGAGGAGAAGCTGATGAAGGTCGAGGCGGTCAAGATGCTCGAGGACGCCATCCAAGCGCTTCCACCGCACTACCGGCTGATGATTCTTCTCAGGCACCAGGAGGAGCTTTCCTACGAGGAGATAGCGGCGACTCTCGAGGTCCCGATCGGCACTGTGAAGGCGAGGATCCACCGGGCCAGGTCGATGCTCAGGTCCATCCTCGAGGAGATGGATGATTAGCTATGTCGCATGTATTACTGTATCAAGCATTTCAAGCTATTGTTTAAGTTAGGAGGCAGGCGCTGGTGCGCCGGGAAGTTTGCTAAAAACTTTTTCCGCTCCGTCTCGTAATAACTTAGAGCCGGGTGACGACCCGGGCGGCGGAACGGAAGCAGTATAGGAGATGGTGAAATGAAACGAATTTCCTGCATGGCATTCCGAGACAAGTCCCGGCTTCTCTATGGAACCGGGCCGGCGGTCGCGTTGGCGCTCACCTTGGGCGTGTCTCTCGTCTTTCTTCCCATGTTCGCCTCCGCGTCCTCCGTCAAGCGGACCGAGGAAGTGAAGAAGGAAATAAAGGTCGGCGGCCAATCGATCATAGAGATACGGAATGCGAAGGGTTCTACCAAGGTTCTCGGCAAGAATCACCTGCGTTCGATCCGCCTCGTCGCAGTGAAGAAAGTAAAGGCGGACGACGCCGAGACGGCCGCCGAGCTGCTAAGGGAACTCAGGATCGAGGTGAACACCAAGAAGGACAAGATCTCGATCGTCACCAAATACCCGGAGAAGAGACGCCGGAGAAAAAGCTTCCTCGGTTTCTTGAAATCCATCGGCCGTTCGGCTTACATAGATTACTTCATTGAAGTGCCCGAGAATCTCAACGTTCACGTGGCGAGTTCAAGCGGCGACGTCGAGGTTCTGAGCATCGAGGGCGATGCCGTCGTGAACAGCGCCAGCGGTGACGTGGTTGCAAAGGTGGTGGGAGGGAACGTAACAATAGGATTGTCCAGCGGTGACGTCGATGTCGACGAAGTGGGCGGCGATCTCAATGCGCAGACTGCGAGCGGCGACGTCGATATCACGAACGTCTCCGGGAACGTCAACGCCAGCACGTCGAGCGGGGACATGCATATCGCGAATGTAAGCGGAGACGCCGTCCTGGGCCTCGTGAGCGGAGATCTCAAACTCAACAACTGCGAGGGAAACGTTACCGTGGGAAGTTCGAGCGGGGACATGACCATCCATGACGTAGGGGGCGACTTGAAGGCGAGTTCATCGAGCGGGGATATTGTGCTTGTATTTTCGCCGGTGGGCAAACATGATTACAGTTTGAGTACGGCGAGCGGCGACGTGAACGTGAAGTTCCACGCTTCGAAGGGATACGGTTTCGTTCTCGACGTCACTACGGCGAGCGGCACGATAAGCGGCGACATGACGATAAAGATGGATAAAATGAGCAGGCGCAGGCTGCGCGGAATCGTCGGGAACGGAGGATCATCCCTCGTCATCTCGACGGCCAGCGGCAGCGTCAATCTCAGGGAGATACCGGGGAAATAGAATGAAGGATGGAAGAATTGAAGTGCGAAGAAGTATCCGATAAGATTCTTGACTACGTGGAAGGTTTGCTTTCCCCTTCCGAGGCGGAAGACGTGGAGTCGCACGTCCGTGCGTGCCCCCGTTGTTCCCGTGAAGCGGATGCTGAGCGCGATGCGATAGCATTGCTCTCCCGCCTCGAGAGAGTCGAGGCGCCGAAGGGCTTCGAGCAGGATGTACTTCGCAGGATCGAGTCTCTCTTGAAGCCGAGGAAGGGATCCGCCGCCGCGATCCTGGACCTCGCCGCTTTCATCGTGAGCCGTATCCCCCGGAGGGTGGCTTACCCGCTGGCGGGCATACTCCTCGCGCTCGGTATCTACCTGCCTGCCGTGGAGTTGTGGGGCGGCGCGAGGGAAGGCATAGCAGCAATGGCGGTCTGGATGTCGCACGCACTCATAGCCGCGCGCGACTACGTCCGCGGATTCGATTTCCTCTACCGTCTTTTCGAGATGCTCGAAAAAGACGTTACGTTGGCGGGTAGGATCGTGCAATCTCTTTATGCCGTGGCTTTGTCGTCCGGGGAGCAAATGCTTCTCCCCGGTATTCTATTGATCGCCTTCGCGAGTACGCTCGGCGTATTGATCGCGAGGAACCTGCGAAAAAGGAGACCCCACAATGCACTTTTCTTCGTCTAGCAGATTGCCGGTGTTCTCGGGCATAGTGGCCCTGGCGGCGATGCTGTTCGTGTGTCCCGGCCCGGCTGCCCATGCCGAAAAGGCGGACACGGTGTCCATCGAGGGAAAGATCGGCCGGGACGGCAAGAGGGTGAAGATACACATAAGCGACGAGGGCATCAGCGTCGAAGCGGGAGAAGGACACGAAAAAGTCATCGAGGCCAGGGATGGAGAAACGGTCTCTGGTGAAACCTCCAGGCGACGCAACCGGGAGAGATCCAACGATATCGTCAAGTTCGGAGAGGATGTCTTCGTAGACAAGGACGAAGTGGTGGCCGGCGACCTGGTCGTTTTCGGAGGGGACGCCACGGTGCTGGGCAGAGTCATGGGGGACGTCGTCGTCTTCGGAGGCGACTTGAACCTGCGTTCCGGAGCCGAGATCAACGGAGAGGCCGTCGTCATAGGAGGCAAGCTCAAGGAAGACTCCGACGCGGTGATACAAGGCGAAAGAGTCGTGATAAACACGTGGCTGCCGGTCTGGAGGTTGGGAGGCTTCATACATCAGGGTACCACCCTGATCGGGCTGGTCGGGGTCGTGGTCAAGTTCATCTTCGTTCTCATCTTGTCCTCCCTTGCTTTGCTGTTCATGAAGGAGAGGGTGAAGAAGAGTCGCGACTTCTTGAACGCGCAATATCTCCGCAGCTTCGGATGGGGGTTCGCGATATCTTTCGGTGCTATATTCATCATTCCCGTCTTGCTCATACTCCTGGCCATTACGATCATCGGTATTCCTCTGGACATACTGATCGCGTTCCTGCTCGTCGGGGTGCTCATTCTCGCCTGGACCGTATTCGCCTACGACCTCGGCAAGCGCCTGGATGAAAGACTGGATCTGGCCATCGCCGGTCCTTTCTGGATACTTGCAGTGGGAATGGCCGCTCTCCATCTGCCCATATTCGTGGGATACGGGTTGAGCATGTTTGCATTCCTCTCCCCGGTGGGTTTGGCCCTTAGGATTCTCGGCAAGGTGATCTTTCTCTTTGCATTCGTGACCGGCCTGGGAGCCCTGGTCATGAGCAAATTCGGAAAAAACACGATCACGTTCTCCGACGGAGAAAGCGCACCCCCGCCGGCTGCGCCCGCCGGTGAGTAGAAGCAGGGAGATTTTATCCTTTCCCCGAAAACGGCTTGCAAGTAAATTAGCTTGCATGGGTAAAACAAGGCTGTCCATTACCGTCCTCTTGTTGTTCTCCGTCCTCTGGGCCGCGATCGCCCCACTCGCCGATGAACAAGAAGCCTCCTTATCCAGGTTCTACGGACTGGTGATCGATTCGATCATCGTAAGCGGGAACACCAAGACCAAGGATTACGTTCTCACGCGTGAGATGGAATCGCGCGAAGGCGCGCCGCTGGACAGCCTGGTCTTTGCAAGGGACCTCCGCTTTCTCCACGACCTAGGGCTGTTCGCCGATATTTCCGCCGAGGTGGATTCCACCGGCGATGATGGATGCGTCGTTCATCTCAAGGTCAAGGAACGCTCGAGATACTTTCTCGAGACGATCCTTCCCGTGGTCAACTATGATTTCGACAAGGGCTTCTCCTACGGTGTCAGGTGGAGCAGCCGGAATTTCCGGGGAAGGCGGGAGTCTCTGGGTGCATCCTACATCCGTAGCGCGGACAACGATGACAACGTGGGGTTCGGATGGTTCGCGCCCTGGCTGGGGATGCGTCACATAGCGACGGGGGTTGGTTTCTGGTTCTTCAACCGGAGCGATGTGCCGGAGTCGAGCACCATACTCGACCAGGTTGGAGGCTCACTCTATCTGGGTATTCCTTTGACCGCCAGCCGGATATCGTTCGTCCAGGCCATAGGAAGATTGGCTTTCGAAAGAAGAAGCACGGGGAGCACCAGGGGCCCGATCGAGAAGCAACAGTTCTTGAGCCCGCTGCTCGGAATCCGCGCGGACAGCCGGGACAGCCCCCTGAAACCCCATCGCGGCAACTTCTTCTACCTTGCCCTTCAGAGCTGGAGGACCGTGTCCGGCAGGGAACAGACTTATTACCGCCTTTGGAACGACATCAGGGTCTTCCGGCGGCTCGGCCGAAACTCCGTGCTGGCGTTGCTATCGAGTTTCAACTACCAGTTCGGCGAGTTTCCCGAATACTCGCGCATCAACCTTGGCGGGTCGTCCACGCTCCGGGGCTACCCGGCGGGCGAGTTTTCCGGTTCGCATCTCTGGTTTCAGACTGTCGAGAGTCGGTTCACCCTCCTTCCCCGCAGGGTCTTCAAGCTGCCTTTCGTCAAGTATGTCGATGTGACGATTGCGGGAGTCCTGTTCGTGGACAGCGGGATAGTCTGGGAAAACGAGGAGAGTTTCAAGGCCGAGAGGTTTCACGGCGGCGCCGGATTCGGCTTGAGAATCTACTCGCCGTTTCAGGACGTCGTGAGACTCGATCTCGGTTTCAACTCCCACGGGGGGGTCTATCCCTACGTGCGGACCGGTATAAGATTCTGACGATTCACTCCGGGATACACGGCATATTCC
>CAYXEN010000095.1:0-7288 GCA_964464035.1 uncultured bacterium
GAAGGAGGCGGACGTGATCCTCTGGGACGGGGGAAACAACGATATGCCCTTCTACAAGCCCGATCTCTGGATAACAGTGGTGGATCCCCACCGGCCGGGACACGAGATAAGATATTATCCCGGCGAAGTGAACCTCTACCAAGCCGACGTCGTCATCGTCAACAAGATGGACACGGCCGCGGAGGAAGACGTTGCGACCGTTCTCGCCAACGTGGCGAGCCGTAACCCCGGAGCCACGCTCGTGAAGGCCGCCTCTCCCGTCACGGTCGAAGGCGACGCCGAATCCATAAGGGGCAAGCGGGTTCTCTGCATAGAAGACGGCCCGACCGCAACCCACGGGGGGATGAAATACGGTGCGGCGGTGGTCGCCGCCAGAGACAATGGTGCCGCTGAGATCATCGACCCCAGGCCGTTCGCGGTGGGCAGGATAGCGGAGACTTTCAAGAAGTATCCCGACATCGGAGCCCTGCTTCCCGCCATGGGATACGGTCCCGAGCAAATCGCGGACCTCAAGGGTACGATCGATGCGGTGGATTGCGATCTCGTCATCGTCGGAACGCCGATCGACCTCAGCAAGGTGATCGAGATAGGCAAGCCGAGTGTTCGCGTGCGCTACGACCTGGCGGAGATGGGGAGTCCGACGTTGGACGAGATCATCGACGAGTTTGTCAGCGAAAAAGTCGTCAAGTAAGGAGATGGGGTATGAAGATTCACGAGTATCAAGCCAAGGAGATCTTTCGCAAGGCCGGGATCCCGGTTCCTCACGGCGAAGTGGCCAGGACGCCGGAAGAGGCTTTCGAGATAGCCGTGCGGATAGGCAAACCGGTGGTCGTCAAGGCCCAGGTCCTGGTGGGAGGCAGGGGCAAGGCCGGCGGCGTGAAGCTCGCCTCCGATCCCAACGAGGCGAGAGACAAGGCGAAGAGCATTCTGGGAATGGATATAAAGGGGCTCAAGGTCGAAAAGGTCCTCGTGACGGAGGCGGTCGACATCGCCCGCGAGATCTATCTTGGGATCATCGTCGATCGCAAGAGCCGCAAGCCTCTAATGATGGCTTCTTCCGAAGGAGGGGTGGAGATCGAGGAAGTGGCGAAGACCAAACCCGAAGCCATACACAAGATGGTCATAGATCCCCTGCACGGGATCATGCCGTTTCAATGCCGCGCTCTGGCGCTCAAGCTCGGCGGGGACATGGACGTCGTGCGCGGCATCGGCTCCATCATGGAGAAGCTCTACTGCGCTTTCGTCATGAGCGACGCGAGTCTCGCAGAGATCAATCCTCTCGTCGTGACCCGGGACGGCGAGGTGGTCGCGATCGACGCCAAGATCAATCTCGATGACAACGCCCTCTTTCGCCACAAGGACCTCGAAGAATTACGCGATGTCGCGGCGGAGGACCCCGGCGAACTGGAAGCGAAGAACGCCGGCTTGTCGTTCGTGAAACTCCAGGGCGACGTGGGTTGCATAGTGAACGGCGCCGGGTTGGCCATGGCGACCATGGACCTGGTCAAGAACTATGGAGGCGAGCCGGCCAATTTTCTGGACATAGGCGGAAGCTCGAATCCGGAGAAGGTGATCACCGCGCTCGGCATCATCTTGAGGGATCCAAACGTGAAGTCGATTTTCATCAACATATTCGGCGGGATCACCCGGTGTGACGACGTGGCCGAAGGGCTGGTCAAGGCTTTCGAGAAGATGAAGCTCGACCTGCCGGTGGTCGTCAGATTGACGGGGACCAACGAGGACAAGGCGAGAGAGATTCTCTCCGTTATCGAGCTCCAGACGGCGTCGACGATGGACGAAGGCGTCAAGAAGGCCATAGCCCTCGCCGCCGGAGCGTGACGCCGGGGGATAGTCGTTCCATGACTGCATTTTCGGCATTACCATGAGAGGGAAGGGAGATAGCCGTGAGTATTCTCATCGATGAAAACACAAGAGTCGTGGTCCAAGGGATAACGGGCAGGGACGGTTCTTTCCACGCCCGCCAGATGCTGGATTACGGTACCGGTATCGTCGCCGGCGTCACACCCGGCAAGGGGGGGAACCTGTTCGAGGGTAAGGTGCCGATTTTCGATACGATGCACGCCGCGGTCGCCGAGACGGGAGCCGATACGTCCGTGATCTACGTGCGCGCGCCCTATGCGCCCGACGCCATATGCGAGGCCGCCGATGCGGGCATAAAGCTCGTCGTCTGCATCACCGAGGGCATCCCGGTTCTCGACATGGCGCGGGTCCTTCCCTTCATAAGAGAGAAGGGATGCCGGTTGATAGGCCCCAACTGCCCCGGGATCATCGCGCCCGGGAAGAAGGTGAAAGTCGGTATCCTGCCGACCTCGATCATGAAAGAGGGCCCGATCGGCGTGGTTTCGAGAAGCGGGACCTTGACGTACGAGATCGTCTTCCAGCTTTCCAGCCACGGGCTCGGACAATCGACTTGCATCGGAATAGGCGGAGATCCCTTGATCGGAACCAATTTCATCGACACTTTGTCGCTCTTCGAAAGCGACGACGAAACAAGAGCCGTCGTGTTGATCGGGGAGATCGGCGGGACCGACGAGGAAGAGGCGGCTGCTTTCATATCCGAGAAGATGTCGAAGCCGGTGGTCGCGTTCATCGCCGGGCGTACGGCGCCTCCGGGCAAGCGCATGGGACATGCCGGCGCCATCGTCTCGGGCGGCACGGGGACGGCGGAGGAGAAGGTAGCCGCCTTCGAGAAGGCGGGAGTCTCGGTGGCGACCACGCCCTCCGAGATCACGGCGCTCGTCACCGCAGCCGCGCCTGATCTGAAACAGCACGAGCGGGAAGGAAACCGATGAAGACATTGTTGATGATAAAACCCGACATCGTGGAAGCGGGGCTCTACCCGGAGATCATTTCGCTGGTGGTGCGTAACCGATTTCAAATAAAGAGGATGGCGATGATTCAATTCGACGTTTCCACCGCCGAGCGTTTCTACGAGATGCACCGGGGCAAGGAGTTCTTTTCGTCGCTCATCGAGTACATGACCAGCGGACCCGTAGTAGCCCTCGAGCTGGAAGGCGACGATATAATAGAGAAGATCAGGACCTTTATCGGGCCGACCGATCCGGCCGCGGCGGCCCCCGGTACGATACGGTTCATGTACGGCAAGAACATTCAATGCAACGCCGTTCACGCCTCGGATTCGCCCGGAGCGGCCGAAAAAGAGATTGCAATCGCCTTTGGTGATTTATAGATTTTGGGCTCGGGTCGAAGAATGATTTTTCCCTTCGGCGGCACGGGTGACGAGATGAAAATCGATCTGGAGAAACTGACTGGAAGCAGGGAGGTGGTCAAGGGGAGGGAGACGGTGTACTTCCGTGACTTCCAGGGTGAGAAGACCCGGATCGACACCGGCGTTGAAGTATTGGTGGAAAAGAGCGGGCAGCTCTACCATTTTTCGGTCGAACTGGACGGAACCTTCGATACGTTCTGCCATCGCTGCCTGGCGCCGGTTCCTTTCGCCATCGAAACGAGATTCGACGTGGTCGTGCAAAGGGGTGGAGTTATAGATGGCAAGGCAGAAGAGGATGAAACAGAGGAGTTCATCCATCTGCCCCTGGGTGAGAACGAAGTCACGCTGGATTCTCAGATATACGAGAACCTGATAGTGAACATACCGATGCAGATCCTGTGCAAGGACGACTGCAAGGGGTTGTGCGCGGGATGCGGCGCGAACCTGAACGAAGAAAAGTGCAGTTGCCGTCCGGCGGGCGACCCGAGATGGGATGCACTGAGACGACTGAAAGACGAGTGATGAATCGATAGTCCGAGTGAACCGAAGAAGGAGTAGACATGGCCGTTCCCAAGAGAAGAACATCGAAATCCCGAAAGAACAAGAGGCGTTCGCACTGGAAACTCAATCCTCCCGGATTGACCCGCTGTTCCCACTGCCATCAACTCAAGCTGCCGCACAGCGTATGCTCGAATTGCGGCTACTATGGGGGACGCGAGGTCATCAAGACTGAGGAAGAGATTTGAGGAGCTGAAGGGTGAGAATCGCTGTCGACGCCATGGGGGGGGACCGTGGTCCCGAAGTGATCGCGCGCGGTGCGATATCCGCCGCGGAGACCGACCCCGAGAACCTGGAGATTCTTCTCGTCGGTGACGAGAAGATCCTCGGGCCGATCCTGGCGAAGAATGCTTCTCCGAGAGCGAAGGTCGCCATCGTCCACGCGTCGCAGAAGATCGAGATGTCGGATCCTCCCTCCAGTGCCGTGCGCAAGAAAAAGGATTCCTCCATCCTCGTGGCGGCCCGGCTCCAGAAGGAGGGAAAAGCCGAGGCCCTCGTCAGCGCCGGCAACACGGGTGCCGTCATCGCCAGCTGCCTCGTGACCATGGGGCGGTTGCGCGGCGTGAGTCGGCCGGCCATCACCACTTTCATGCCGAACATGAAGCGCGGAGCCGTCGTTCTCGATGTCGGAGCGAACTCCGAATGCACGCCCAAGAACCTGCTCCAGTTCGGCGTGATGGGCACCGTCTTCGCCGAGCATCAGCTCGGCATAGAGAATCCCCGCGTGGGCCTGCTGAACATCGGGGAAGAAAGCTCCAAGGGAAACGAGCTCGTGCGTGAAGCGTACAAGCTCCTGGACGGGGAGAAGATAAACTTCGTGGGAAACGTGGAGGGCCGGGATGTTTTCAGCGGCAGGGTCGACGTAGTCGTCTGTGACGGGTTCGTGGGGAACGTGGTGCTCAAGTTCTCCGAGAGCATCATATTCTTCATGACTCACTTGCTCCGGAACGAGATAAAGAAAAGGCTGTTCGCGAGGCTCGGGGCGGCGATGATGATGGGAGCTTTCGGCGGGATGAAAGCCAAGCTCGACTACGCCGAATACGGCGGAGCCCCGCTTCTCGGTGTGAACGGCGTCACGATCATTTCGCACGGAAGAAGCTCAGCGCGCGCGATAAAGAACGCCGTGCTCGTGGCCCAGAAATTCGTCAACGAAGGCATCAACGCGAGAATAGAAGAAAGATTCAAAGGAATGGTGAAAGACGTTGCAAAAGTATCTTAGGGGCTCACGCATAATCGGCACCGGTCATTATTGCCCGGAGCGCGTCTTGAGCAATGAGGATCTCGAGAAACTCGTGGACACGTCCGATGAATGGATCGTTACGCGAACGGGCATAAGAGAGCGCAGGATCGCATCGGAGGAACAAGCCGCTTCCGATCTGGCCCTGAACGCGGCCAGGGCCGCCATGAAGGACTCGGGGGTGGATGCCGCCGATCTCGATGCGGTCATACTGGCCACGGTCACGGGCGACATGCGGTTCCCGTCCACGGCTTGCATAATCCAGAAGCGCCTGGGAGCCGAGAACGCCGTTGCCTACGATCTCAACGCCGCGTGCAGCGGATTCGTTTTCGCTCTCAGCACCGCTCACTCTTTCATAGCTTCGGGGTATATGGACAAGGTACTGGTCGTCGGAGTCGAAGTCTTGAGCAAGTTCGTGGACTGGCAGGATCGAACCACATGCGTGCTCTTCGGCGACGGCGCGGGGGCGGTGGTGATGGAAGAATGCGACGCAGGCGAGGGAGTTCTCGGCACCTACATGAAGAGCGACGGGTCCCTTGCGGACCTTCTCTACATTCCGGCTGGCGGCTCGCGGCGTCCTTTCGATGAAGGGAGTTATGAGCGCAGAGAGCATTACATAAAGATGAAAGGCGACGGCGTCTTCAAGTACGCCGTAAGGGCGATGGCCGACGCCATCGTGAAAGTCATAGACAAGGCGGGCGTCGATCTGGCGGACATAGACTTGTTCATCCCCCACCAGGCCAACATCCGCATAATAGACGCCATCAGCAGGAGGTTGTCCATACCGGCTGAAAAGGTGATCGTCAATCTGGACCGCTACGGCAACACCTCATCCGCCACCATCCCCATAGCCTTCGACGAGGCGGCGAGGGGAGGCAGATTGAAAAAAGGCGACCTCGTTCTGTTCGTGGCTTTCGGAGGCGGATTGACGTGGGGATCGGTGCTCCTGCGTCATTCCTGATTCCGTAGGAGGGGCTTCGCAGGCTTGCCGGCGCAAGGCGCTTTATCCGTTTTCAAAGGATTTCGGCGATTTCCATCCGAGGTGTGCATGATATGAAGACTGGCATGATATTCCCGGGACAAGCTTCCCAGTTCGTGGGGATGGGAAAAGACTACTACGACAGGTTCGCGAGCGCCCGTGAGCTCTACCGCGAGGCCAATTCCAAACTCGGCTTCGACATCACCGAGATATCCTTCTCGGGAAGCATGGAAGAACTCACCAAGACGAAAAACGCTCAACCCGCCATCCTCCTGCACAGCATAGTGGTTCTCTCCATACTCGCCGAGCGCGGCGTTTCTCCCTCCGTTGTCGCGGGGCACAGTCTCGGGGAATTCTCCGCCCTGGCGGCTGCTGGATTCTTCAGGCCGATGGACGCCCTGCTCATCGTGCGCAGGAGGGGAGAACTCATGTATGAGGCCGGTCTGGAGAGGCCGGGTACCATGGCGGCGATCATCGGGCTCGAAGAGGCGGTTCTCGAAGAGTGCATCGAGGAAGCTTCGAGTGATGGTTTAGTTGTGATTGCGAACTACAATTCACCAAATCAGATGGCGATATCAGGGGAAGTCGCCGCGGTCGAGAGTGCCGTCGCATCGGCCAAGGAGAGAGGGGCCAAGAGGGCTCTCAAACTCAACGTCAGCGGAGCTTTCCATTCGCCGCTCATGGAGGAGTCATCCCGCGAGTTGATCGCCTACATCGAGAAGTTCCCGCGCGGCAAATTGAGGATACCATGGATCGCCAACGTGACGGGCCGGATCGTGGATGACGAAGAGAAGGTCATAGATCTGCTGCGACGCCAGCTCACCTCCCCCGTGCTCTGGGTCGATTGCATGAAGTCTCTCGCAGCGACCGGTACGCGCCGGGTCCTCGAAGTGGGGCCGGGTCGCGTGCTCAAGGGGCTGATGGCGAGGATAGACCGCGCGGTGGAGGTGCACCCGCTTTCCGAAGCGGACGCCCTCGAAGAAGTGTTCAAGGAAGCCTAGAACTTTTTACTTTGAACGGATGACGGTTTTTGATATATATAAGCGACTTTCAGGGGGAATGAGACATTGGAAACGATATTCGAAGGCAAGAAAGCCATAGTAACCGGAGCGGCAAGGGGCATAGGCAGGGAGATAGCCAGGTCTCTGTGCCTGCGCGGAGCCGAGGTGGCCGTCGTCGACCTGGCCGCCGAGGAAGCGCAGAAGACGGCCGACGAGATCTCCTCGAACGGCGCCGGCGCCAAGGGCTATGGCTGCAACGTGTC
>CAYXEN010000096.1:0-6424 GCA_964464035.1 uncultured bacterium
CACCGTGCTCACTGTCGTTGCGCGCGGCGGGGGCCCCGAATCGCCGCCACCCGCTGCCTGGTTGCACCCTGCAGCCACGCCATGCCCGCCTTTTCTTTCACGGTTCAATTTGTTATAGTTAACGGGATCGAAGGGAGCGGATTTGCCCATGAACTACAAAGTCGCGTTCGAAACGCTCGGTTGCCGCCTCAACCAGGCGGAGACGGCGAGCCTTCACAGATCGTTCCTCGAAAAGGGATACGACATAGTCGAGGACGCGTCGGCCGCCGACCTCTGTGTGGTCAACACGTGCGCGCTCACGTCCCAGGCGGCGTCCAAGTGCCGGCGCAAGATCAGGTCCATCGCCAGGATCAACCCGGACGCGTGCATCGCCGCCGTGGGTTGCTACGCCCAGACCGACACCGAGCTGCTCAAGGAAGTCGAAGGACTCGACTACATAGTCGGAACGGCCGACAAGCTCCGTCTCGCCGAGCTGATCCCGCAACCGGCGAAACTCCCAGAACCGCTCGTGCTCACCCACAGGATCCCCCGCGAGGGTTTCAAGGTGAAGGATTCGGGCTACTATCCCTCGAACACGAGGGCGAACGTGAAGATCCAGGAAGGTTGCAACTTCGTCTGCTCGTTCTGCATAATCCCCCGGAGCCGCGGGCCGGCGAGGAGCAGGGACTTCGACGACATCATTCGCGAAGCGCGGGTGCTGGCCGCCGAGGGGCACCGCGAGATCATCCTCACGGGGATCAACCTCGGCACTTATGATCACGGCGGAAAGGGGCTCGCGGATCTCGTAAGGGAGATGTCGAGCATCGAGGAGCTCGAGAGAATCCGCTTGAGCTCGATCGAGCCGACGACTATCGACGAGAGGCTCTTCGAATACATGACCGGGGGAAAGCTCTGCCCCTACCTGCACGTTCCGCTCCAGAGCGGGGACGATGGGATCCTCGGCGCGATGCGCAGGCATTACACGTCGGCCGAGTACGTCGCATTCGTCGAGCGCTTCCTGGACAAGGTTCCAGGGGCGGGACTGGGTACGGACGTCATGGTCGGTTTCCCCGGCGAGAGCGAAGAGGCTTTCAGAGCCTCGCTCGACTTGATCGAGAGATTTCCATTCACGCACATACACGTGTTCAGCTTTTCTCCGCGCAAGGGGACCGCGGCATACGCGATGAAAAACAAGGTGGGAAGCGCGGTCGTGCGGGCGAGAAGCGCGACGATGCACGAGCTGGGAGAGCGGAAGAAACGACAATACTACGCGAGCCAGGAAGGGAGACTCCTCCGCGTCCTCTTCGAGGAAAAGGAAACGAGCGGCTGCTGGGTGGGTTTTTCCGACAATTACGTGAAGGTGGGCGTGCAGAGCGCGGAGCCTCTCGCCAACCGGATGGGGCTTGTGCGCATCACCGGTTGCTCGAAGGGCGGGACCGGCGAATCGATGCTCGCCCTGGGCGAACTCGAATCCATGGAAGAAGCCGCTGCGCCTCGGCGGGTGCCGGGCGAGGCTCGGTGATGGCGGCGACGATGACCGAAGAACTGAAAGTATACATAGAGACGTACGGCTGCCAGATGAACGAGTACGACTCGGAGCTCGTGCGTTCGATAGTGTCGCAAGGCGGATTCGCGCTCACCCGGAACGCCCGGCAGGCGGACGTGATCCTCCTCAACACCTGCGCCGTGCGCGAGAACGCCCATCTGCGGATCTACGGGCGCCTCCAGGAGCTCAAGCGCATGAAGGCGGCGAAGCAGGGACGCCTTGCGGTCGGGATTCTCGGTTGCATGGCCCAGAGCCTGAGGGACGAACTTCTCGATACGCATCACGAGATCGATTTCATCGCGGGGCCGGACGCATACCGTGAACTCCCGCGACTGATCATGGAGGCGAGGGTGGGGGGCGAGAGGGGCAAGGCCCTCAAGCTCTCGCGCACCGAGACGTACACGGGCGTGAATCCGCTTAGAAGCGGCGGCGTGAACGCCTGGATCGCCGTGATGCGCGGTTGCAACAACATGTGCACTTTCTGCGTGGTTCCGTACACGCGCGGGCGGGAGAGGAGCCGTTCGCCGGAAAGCGTCGTCGCCGAGGCCCGGGTCCTCGTAGCTGAGGGTTACAAGCAGGTCTTTCTCCTCGGGCAGAACGTGAACTCTTATCATTATGACAAATATCGCTTCGCCGATCTCGCGAAGATGGTGGCCGACATCGAAGGCGTGGCGCGGGTGCGTTTCACGGCGCCGCATCCCAAGGATTTTCCGAGGGAACTCATCGACTTGATCGCGTCACACCCGAAGGTCTGCAATCACGTCCACCTTCCCCTGCAGGCGGGCAACGACCGCATCCTCGAAATGATGCGCCGCACGTACACGATCGAGTCCTTCAAAGCGCTGGTCGCCGATCTTCGCGAAGCCGTGCCCGGCGTGGCGATCACCACCGACATCATCGTGGGGTTCCCCACGGAGACGGACGAGGAGTTCGAGGATACTTTCCGCGCGATGGAAGATATCCGTTTCGACGCCGCTTACATCTTCAAGTACTCCGAGCGCAAGGGGACCTACGCCGCCAAGCACTACGAGGACGACGTTCCCCCCGGCAAGAAGACGGAAAGGATAGTGCGCCTCGTGGAACTCCAGAAGAGGATCACGGGCGAGAAGAACCAGTCCCTCGTCGGCTCCACGTTCGAGGTGCTGGCCGAGGAGGTGTCCAAGAAGGACGAGCGGTTTCTCACGGGGAGGACGGACACTTTCAAGGCGACGGTGTTCCCGAAGAACGGTTGCGGGATCGGGGACATGGTGCAGGTGAGAATAGAGAGGGCGAAGGGCGGAACACTCTACGGCGAGGTGACCTCGCACGTGGATTGATTCCAAGGCCTGATGAAAAGACGACGAGATGAAAGCGGCGATCGAAGACAGAAGAAAGAACGCAAGGAAAGCGGGGCGAAAAGCAATGACTGATCAAATGTGGGCGCTCGTTTTCGACAAGGGCAAGGACGTCTGGGAAAAGACGCGGGGCTTGAGGAAAGTGCGCGTGCCCAAGCCCGTCCTGGACGAGAAAAGCAATCCTCTCGATGCCGACAAGGTGCTGATCAAGGTGATCTATTCCGGGTTCTGCGGATCGGACCGGGGAATCTGGTTCCGCCAGTCCTTCAAGGGCATGATATACAGTTCGCTCAAGACCGAGAAGAAGACGGCGAGGATTCTCGGGCACGAGCTCCTCGGTGAAGTGATCCAGGCCGGCTCCGTGGCGCGGGGCCATTACGGCTACGAGCCCAAGGACATCGTCTCCACCGAGTCGCACATCGTCTGCGGCAAATGCAGGCAGTGCCTCATCGGTGACACGCACGTGTGCAGCAACGAGCAGATAATCGGCATAACACTCGACGGGTGCTTCGCAGAGTACATAAAGCTCCCCGCCGGGGTGTTGTGGCGCACCGATCCCCGCAAGATCAGGAAGAAAGTAGGCTGCCTCCAGGAGCCTTTCGGCAACGCGGTGCACGCCTGCACGAAGGTGGACCTCCGCGGCAAGAGCGTCGCCATTTTCGGCTGCGGGACGATAGGACTTTTCACCATACTGGTGGCGCGTGCCCTCGGGACGGCGAAGATCATAGGCATCGAACCGAACCCGAGGAACGCGGATCTCGCCGAACGGCTTGGCGTTGACGAGATGGTCCGGTTCACCCCCGGCAAGGAGACGTGGAAGAGCGATCCCGGCATCGTGGAACAGGTGAGAGCTTTCGGCGTCGACGGTGTCGACGTGGCGATCGAGATGTCCGGTTACAATTCGTCGGTGAACAACGCGATCCGGTCCGTGCGAAGGGGCGGCGAGGTGGTGCTCTTCGGCCTAAAGTCGGGCAACTTCAAGATCGAGGATTTCTCGCGGATGATTGTGAGGGGGATCGATCTGCACAGCGTCATCGGCCGCAGGATCTTCGAGACGTGGGACCTCACCAAAAACCTTCTCGAATCCAAGGAGAACGGGATCCAGAACAAGATATACGACGTGATACTCGACAAGGGCAAAGGCACCGTGGTCGACATCGCCGACTACGATCTGGAAGACTTCGAAAAGAAGATAATGGAGCATCCCAAGGTGATCATAAAGTGGTGAAGAGCCGGGAGCGCGGATTCTTCCGGCCTGATCGACAAGCCATGAGGAGGGCAAGAGATGTACGGAACGATAAGGGAGAGCATTTCAAAGGAACTCGACTCCATCCGCAGCGCGGGCCTCTACAAGGACGAGAGAATCATCATGAGCCCCCAGGCGGCCAGGATAAGGGTCAAGGACGGAGAGGTGATCAACTTCTGCGCGAACAATTATCTCGGCCTCTCTTCGCACCCGAGGATCATCGAAGCGGCTCACCGGGGCCTAGACGAGTGGGGTTACGGCATGTCCTCCGTGAGGTTCATCTGCGGAACGCAGGACATACACAAGCGGCTGGAGAGGAAGATCTCCGATTTTCTCGGGACCGACGACACGATTCTCTACAGCTCCTGCTTCGACGCGAACGGCGGGCTATTCGAAGCGATTGTCGGCGAGGGAGACGTGGTGATAAGCGACGAACTCAACCATGCGAGCATCATCGACGGCATCCGCCTCTGCAAGGCCGACCGGAAGAGGTTTCGCAACTGTGACATGGACGATCTCGAGAGAATACTGAAGGAATGCTCGAACTATCGTGTGCGGCTGATCGCCACCGACGGGGTCTTCAGCATGGACGGCTACATCGCCAAGCTCGACGAGATATGCGACCTGGCCGAGAAGTACGACGCCCTCGTGATGGTCGACGACTCGCACGCCACCGGTTTCGTGGGCGAGACCGGGCGAGGCACGCCCGAGTACAGAAACGTCATGGGCAGGGTGGACATCATAACCTCCACGCTCGGGAAAGCGCTGGGAGGAGCCTCGGGCGGGTTCACGAGCGGCCGCAGGGAGATCATAGAGTTCCTCCGCCAGCGTTCCAGGCCGTACTTGTTCTCGAACACATTGACTCCTTCGATCGTGACCGCGGCGATGACGGCGATCGACCTCTTGAGCGAGACGACGGAGCTGAGGGACAAGCTCGAGGAGAACACGAAGTTTTTCAGGAGCGAGATGACGGCGGCGGGATTCGACATAAAAGAGGGCATTCACCCGATAGTCCCCATCATGCTCGGCGACGCCAAGCTCGCGCAGGACATGGCGCGCGATCTCTTGGGCGAGGGGATTTACGTGATAGGTTTCAGTTACCCTGTCGTCCCCAAGGGGCAGGCGAGGATAAGGGTGCAGATATCGGCCGCCCACGAGCGTGAGCATCTCGATGCGGCGATCGATGCTTTCAAGCGCGTCGGGCGGAAGTACGGGGTCGTCGGATGACCTGTGTTGCTTGGAAAACGTGGTTCGATCGGGACCGTTCATCGAGAGGAACGAGATGAAGCTCTTGCGCCGAAGGATCGTGTTCTTCGCGCTCGCCGCGGCGGTTTACGTGCTGGGGACTTCGTGCTCGGAAGAGAATCCGACTAGGGGGGGCGGCACAGACACGATCCCGGTCGTCGTCCCCGTGATCGAGAAGCAGATTTATCATGAGCCTACGGCTTTCACGCAAGGGCTTCTCTACGACGCCGGCTTTCTCTACGAGAGTACCGGTTTGAACGGCCAGTCCAAGTTGAGGAAGGTGAATGCTCAGACGGGGTTTCAAGTTGATTCGCACTCTCTCGATTCGCGCGACTTCGGGGAGGGTCTGGCGCTCAAGAACGATACGCTCGTACAGCTCACGTGGACTTCACACAGGGCTTATGTTTATGACCTTGCATTCGCTCTGTTGGATACGTTCACGTACGCCGGCGAAGGCTGGGGGCTTACGGTGATGGGCCCGAGCTACGTGATGAGCAACGGCTCGGACACGCTCTACTTCAGAGACGATGCTTTCAAGATCACGAAGGCGCTGCCCGTGACGAGCAGGGGAGCTCCGCTGTATTCGCTGAACGAGCTCGAGTACGCGGGCGGATGGATTTATGCGAACGTGTGGAAGAACGACTCGATCTACGTGATAAGCCCGGTCACGGGCGAAGTGGTCAGGATCGTGGACTGCTCGAATCTGGTCTCGATTGTCAACCCCACGGGCGAGAACGTGCTCAACGGCATCGCCTACGACGATTCCACGGGCTTCTTTTATCTCACGGGCAAGAGATGGCCTTGGATCTTCAAGGTGACGGTCCCCGGGTCCTGATATCGCAAGCTCATGGACGAGCCGGCCTCGTCATGTTCTCACTCTTCGCCGCCGCCTGCTGTTTGGAGGAGCGGCGCCGGTATGGGGGTCGACGGCGAGTTCCGCAGCGCGCTATAATTATCCGCGCGCGAGGACTGTTTGAAGCCGGAGCGCCCCCATGCCGGTGCCCCTATGCTAGAAACGTCGAATCGCCGCCACCCGCTGCCTGGGCTCGTAGCCAAAGTGCCGCGGGTCCTGTC
>CAYXEN010000097.1:0-5984 GCA_964464035.1 uncultured bacterium
CGTGCTCACTGACGTTGCGCGCGGCGGGGGCCCCGGATCGCCGCCACCCGCTGCCGGGGAATTCGAGTGGCAGGCCGTCGCAGCGGGCCAATAGATGTTGCTTTTTGGCTTTCCAGGCGCTAAGGTTGTGTCAGGTAACGAGTTTTATTTGGCATTCGGTCGACGGGTCTCGTGCGGCGCGATGCAGACGATTCTTCGTCGCCGAAACATCGACCTGGTCGATGGGGGTGGAGAAATTGAGCGGACGATACACGCTCTCGGTGGAATGTTCCTTTTCCGCGTCCCACGCGCTTCCCGGATGCCCGCCGTGTGACAGGCTCCATGGACATACCTGGCGGGTGAGAGCGAAGTGGGTGTTCACCGGCCTGGACGAGAAGGGCATGGGAGCGGATTTTTCCGCCCTTCGCAAACTGCTTCACGCGATCGTGAGAGAGCGGTTCGACCACCGTCATCTGAACGATGTGGAGCCATTCACGGAGATGGTTCCAACGGCCGAGAACCTGGCGCGGGAATTCTTCAGACTCCTTGCTGCAAAGACTCCCGCAGGGTCCGGAGGCAGGCTCAGCAAGGTCGAGGTCTGGGAGGGGCCGGAGAATTTCGTAGCCTACGAAGAGTGATCCGTCGGACTGAGCGGCGCGGGCCCCTGGCTTGGCCTGAAACGACCGAAGCGCCCCCAAGCGGTGCATCCCGGGATTCCACGTCATGAAAAAAAAGGATAAGAAGAGAGGCGTAGTTCTTCTCAGCGGAGGCCTCGACAGTACCGTGTCGCTCGCTTGCGCCTTGAAGAGCCTGGACGTCAGGCTCGTGCTGTTCTTCGATTACGGCCAGAGGGCCGTAGCAGAGGAAAGAGGGGCGTCCATGGCCATAGCGACTTATTATTCGCTGCCCTTCAAGGAAGTCGATATCAGGTGGTTGGGGGAGATCTCGCCCCGGGGGATGCGAAGCGGCGCCGGGGCCGGCGGGCGCGACGATTCTCCGCTCGGCGACCTCGAATCCGTCTGGATTCCCAATCGCAACGGGGTCATGATAAACATCGCCGCGGCGTTCGCCGAAAGCTACGATTGCGATTACGTCGTAACGGGGTTCAACAGGGAAGAGGCGGTTTCGTTTCCCGACAATCGCCTCGAGTACATGGCGAGGCTGAACAGGTGCCTGTGTCTCTCCACCCTCAGAGGCGTGCGGGTGATCAGCTTCACGGGAACCTTGAGCAAGCGGGAGATCATCGAGGCCGGAGTGGGAATGTCCGCTCCCTTGGCGAGCATTTGGAGTTGCTATCGCGGGGGGCAAGTCATGTGCGGGCGATGCGCTTCCTGTTCGAAGCTGGTGCGCGCCCTGGAGTCGATACCCGCGGAGATGCGTCCCAGGATCGAGTTCGACGGTCCCGGTGGGAGGCGGGGGCAAGGATGAAATTTCGCTTCAAGATCATCGATCATCCCCTGCGCTATAGCGGCAGGGAGCTCAGAAGCGGTTGGGTGAGGGAGGCGACCGGCCTCGAAGGAGACGCCGCGGCCGGTTTCGTGGGAGAATGCGAAGTGGCCAACGAGGATCTCGTCGACATGGACGACATGAACGCGGGGGAATACATACGAAGCAAGATCATGGCGCACGTGATCATAGAGCATCCCGGGTGCCGGATCGCGGAGGCCGTGCTGAGACAGAGGATCCTGGTGTGTATCCTTTGCGAGCGACTCGCTGAGAGGGGCGTCGTCACGCGTAGAGACGGAGACGACGTCTACGTGAAAGACCGCAAGCTCACGGTTTCGATCGCGGCGCCGTCGCGGAGTTCCAGCCTCATACACACCGGCATAAACGTCGATCCCGAGGGCTCGCCTGTACCCGCCGTCGGTCTCGCCGAACTGGGCGTGGACGCGAGGGATCTGTTGGACGAGTTGCTGACCGCCTACGGCCGGGAATTGGCGGGATGCGCACATGCACAGCGCAAAGTCAGGCCTGTCCCCTGAAGTTCCGGTTCCTCTCCCCGTTCGAGCGGCGGCGCCCCGAGCCGGCTCGACCTGGAGGATTTCAAGGACGAAAAAATGAAAAGTGAAGGCATTCTCTCCGAGATCTTCTTTTCCATCCAGGGTGAAGGTCTGCATGTGGGCAGGAATCAGGTTTTCGTCCGCACTTCGGGGTGCAAGGAAAAATGCCCTTATTGCGACACCCTGTACAGCAAGGCGAGGGCGAAGGAATGCCGGGTTTATTCTCTGGAGGAGAAAGCTCTTCCCAACCCCGTGAGCGTGGAAGCGACGGTCGCTGAAGTGGAAGATGTCGCGCAGGCCTTCGCACCGGTGGACGCGGTGAGCATAACCGGCGGCGAGCCTCTCGAACAACCGGACTTCGTCGCCATGGTCGCCGAGAAACTGAAGGGAAAGGGCTTCCATACGTATCTGGATACCAACGGGATCCACGTCGGTGCGATGCGAAGAGCGGCGCCTTTCATCGACGTGGTGGCGATGGATTTCAAGCCGCCGTCGGCGGCGGGCAGGGATTATTGGCGCGAGCACGAGGAATTCCTCGCGGCGGCGAGATCGACCGAAGTGTTCGTCAAGCTGGTCGTGGCTTCCGGCACCGGCAGGGAAGAAGTCGAGCGCGCGGCCGAGATAATCGCTTCCGTGGACTCGGAAATCCCCTTGGTCCTCCAGCCAGATACTTATTATATTTCCGGATCGAGTCTCGACAGGGAGGCGATAGTCGCACACATAGTGCAACTTCAACGCGAGGCCTTGAGGAGGCTCAGCGACGTGCGCGTCATTCCTCAATGCCACCGCTTGCTCGGCGTGAGGTGATCCCGCCCGGAGGATGAAGCATGGATGGATTCGTAAAAGCCGCGATAGGGTTCGTCACCTTTATTTTCTCGGTGATAGTGCATGAGAGCGCTCATGGATTGGCTGCGGAACGGTTCGGCGATCCGACCGCCAGGCTGAGCGGCAGGATAACGCTGAACCCCCTTCCGCATATCGATCCAGTGGGCAGCGTGGTCATCCCCGTCATGGCCTATCTCAGCAACGTTCCCTTCATAGGATGGGCGAAACCCGTTCCCGTGAATCCCGCCAATTTCAGGAACCCCCTCAAGGACAATGCCTACGTGGCCGCGGCCGGTCCGGCCTCCAACTTCCTCCTGGTCGTGGTGGGGGCCTTCCTATGGGCGGGTGTTCATATATTCTTCAAGCACGTTCCATCCTTCGGCGGAGAAGCCAAGACGATCGAATTCTTCAACATACTGTTCGGCAATCTGCTCATAATCAACTGTGTGCTCGGGGTCTTCAACCTGGTCCCTATTCCGCCGCTGGACGGGCACTGGATACTCTTCCGCTTCCTTCCTCCCGAATGGTCGGAAGCCTTCTCTTCGATCAGGCCGTACGGCTTCTTCATTCTGATCATTCTCCTCTGGACCGGGATCCTGGGAAAGATCATCTTGCCCCCGCTGGATTTCCTATACGGCAACGTCATCGGTTTCGTCCAATTCCTGGTGAACACGTTTTGACAGGGCAAACAAAAAGCCTTCGAGAGATTCGCTCGAAGGCTTCTTGCAATCTCGTGTAGCCGTTTCCTAGAAGCCGAACTTCTTGTGCTTGTCGGTGTTGCTGTTGATCCCGTTGAAGATCACCACGGAGGTGTAGTTGCTTTCCGTGCCCTTCGTGCTCACGCAGGCCACCCTGTAGGAATAACGCTTGTTGGGTTGAGTGGTGGCATCCGTGAACTGGGTCTGCGTGACGACGGAGGTGTTCAACTTCGTGAAGACATCCGATCCGAAGTCACTGCGGTAAACGTTGTAACCCATGAGATTACTCTGCGTGTTGGGTTCCCACGTGATGAGAATGTCTCCATTGTCGCTGCGCGCCGTCACGACGTTCTGCGGAGGCAGAAGCGGAGCTTCTTGATTGTTCGTGGTGGGAGCGACCGTATCGCTTCCGCAACCGGCGATCAGGGCGGCGACAGACAGCAAAACGATGGATAATACAATAAACTTACTAGCAGCCATGTCGAGTGCCTCCTTCTTTGGACTTGTGCTCTGGCCTGCCTTGCTTAATCGAAGCTGCGAGATAGTACGATGTGAGGAGTTGAGCATTAGCGGCGACTACCCCGCAGCACATGACCCCATCAGCAAAGCGTGTACCAATTTTTTTCACGTATCCGGAAAAGCGGCTTTTCCGCATCTGCATGCGGCTTTTCGCTGTTATTGCCGTATCGACTGCATCGCGGTCTTTTCGACTTGGGTATGATAGTTCCTCAAAATGTCTCCCAACTTATTGCGAAAACAATCGCTTATTGCATCCGCAATGCAAAATGAATAACCTCTTCGGTGGAGAGGGAGGCCGGGAAGGCATGGCCGCGGAGATGGCGATTTTCCCAAAAAATCCTTGACTCTCCACAACTTATGAGATAATCCTAGTACATAGTGATTCCGTTTCCAAAAAGGAGGGCCAGCAAGATGACCAAAGCCGAGATCGTAGAGGACATAGCCACGAAAACAGGTTTGACGAAAAAAGACGTGGCTCAAGCCATGGACCAGTTTCTGGAATCGATCTCCAAAGCTCTCGCCGAAGGCAAGCATTACGAGATTCGCGGTTTCGGCACTTTCAAAGTCAAGGCGAGGAAAGCCAGGATGGCCAGGAATCCTCGCACGGGCGAGCCGGTTCCGGTTCCGGAGAGAAAGGTCCCGATCTTCAAGGTTTCAAAAGAGCTCAAGGATATGGTCTCGAACGCCTGATGGCTCGTTGGGACACCCTTGGGACTCAACCAGGCTCCTGCAGGACAAGCGATGACGAAGATTATCGATCTTCGGAGCGACACCGTCACCCGGCCGGTTGGGGAGATGAGGCGGGCGATGGCCGAGGCCGAGGTGGGGGATGACGTTTTCGGAGACGATCCCACGGCGATAGAACTGGAAAAACGGGTGGCCGGGCTTCTCGGCAAGGAGTCTGCGGTATTCGTTCCCAGCGGAACCATGGCCAACCAGGTGGCCGTGGCCAGTCTTACCCAGGCCGGTGACGAGGTGATTCTCGACCGGCAATCCCACATATTCAATTACGAGGTCGCTGCGTCCGCCGTGCTGTCCGGCGTCCAGTTCAACCCGCTCGACGGGGAGAGGGGCGTGATAACGGCCGAAATGATAGCTCCACACATCAGGCCCGAGAACATTCACCATCCCACGACCAGGCTGATCGCGCTCGAGAACACGCACAACCGCGCCGGCGGCAGGGTGTTTCCGTTGGAAGAGATGAAAAGGATCAGGGATCTGGCCGACGAGCGCGGCCTCAAGGTCCATCTCGACGGGGCGAGGCTCGCGAACGCTTCCGAGGCTTCCGGGGTCCCCATGGCGGAGTACGCCGCCTGCGCGGATACGGTGAGCATGTGTTTTTCCAAGGGGCTCGGGGCGCCCGTGGGCTCTATCGTCGCCGGGGAAGCTTCCGTCATCGCGAAGGCCAGGCGCAAGCGGAAACAATTCGGGGGAGGGATGAGACAGGTCGGGATCCTGGCGGCCGCCGCTCTCTATGCCCTCGATCATCACCTCGCGAGACTCGGGCAGGATCACAGGAACGCCGAGCGGCTGGGCGAGATCGTGGAGCAGGTGGACGGACTTTCGCTCGCCTATCCCGTGGAGACGAACATAGTCGTGATACGGGTGGACGAGTCCTTCTCCAGCGTTGAAAAGGTACTTGCTTCACTCGAAGCGCAGGGCGTCCTGGCGGTTCGATTCGGCCCTGACCTGGTTCGGATGGTCACCCATCTGGATGTCAGCGCCGATGACATAGAGGAAGTGGGCGAGATTCTGAAGGGTCTTGCCCCGGCATGATCCCCCCGCCGATCCTCAGCCGGGCTCGGTCGGATACTATGGCGGAAAAAGAAAGCACTTGTGGTGTCTTGACGCTGGTCAGCACGCCGATAGGGAATCTTGGTGACATCACTTATCGGGGAATCGAGGAACTGCGCTCGGCCGACGGCGTGGTGAGCGCCATCGCCGCGACGACAACATTCAGCAA
>CAYXEN010000098.1:0-3262 GCA_964464035.1 uncultured bacterium
CCCTGTATACTCTCCAGCTTCGTCCGCTCGAGACCCGCTTCCTCGGGTGTGAAAGTGAAATTCCTGACGGCCCCGTTCTCGAGAACGCTTATCACCGTCTCATCGGTTATTGACACCTCGTCCGTGCCGTCCCGCCCGTGCACCACGTACACTTTCTCCGAGCCCATGGCCTTGAGCACGCGGGCGACCAGTTCGGTCAGTCGTTCCCTGAAGACGCCGATGAGTTGTCGCTTTACTCCCAGGGGATTGGCAAGGGGGCCGAGCAGATTGAATATCGTGCGGACGCCGAGCTCGCGCCTCACCGGGGAGACGTGTTTCATCGAGATGTGATGCACGGGAGCGAAGAGGAACCCTATTCCGATATCGTCGATCAACGCGGCTACGGAAGCGGGCGAGAGATCTATCTTTACTCCGAGCTTTTCGAGGACGTCCGCGCTCCCGCATCTCGAGGAGACGGCGCGATTGCCATGCTTGGCTACGGCGATGCCGGCACCGGCGGCTACGATCGCCACGGCGGTCGAGATGTTGAAAGTCCGCTTGGCGTCTCCTCCCGTGCCGCAAGTGTCGACAAGGCCGTTCCTGGAGGGAAGCACTCGGACGGCGTTTTCCCTCATCGCGCGTGCGAAGCCGGTGATCTCCTCTACCGTTTCGCCTTTCGTTCTGAGCGCGGCCAGGATCGCGGCCGTCTGCGAATGGGTGAGATCGCCGCGCATGATGGAATGCATGAGCGATTCCGCCTCACTCGCGGTGAGATTTTCGCGTTCCATGAGTCTATTCAAGATCTTGCTCGCCGACATAGTTGTCACCGTTGCTGATCAGTCACTTTTTTCTCTCTGCCTCGTTGCGGGTCGCGGTGTGTGCAACCCTCGCTGTTCGCTACACGCCTAGGTTTCCAAAACTCCCAACCCCTGGAGGAAGTTCGAGAGGAGCTTCTCGCCTTCCACCGTGAGTATCGACTCCGGATGAAATTGAACGCCTTCGACGGGGATGCCCTTCACGCGCACTCCCATGATTTCGCCTCTCGACGTGTATGCGGATACTTCCAGATCCCGGGGCAAATGGTTTTCATGGGCGATGAGCGAGTGATACCTCGTGGCGATGAAAGGGTTCGAGAGCCCGTCGAAGATCGTCTTGCCGTCGTGGTAGATGTTGGATACTTTTCCGTGCATCAGGAGTTCCGCCCTGCCGACCGTTCCTCCCATGGCTTCGACGATGCACTGGTGCCCGAGGCATACGCCGAGGATGGGCGTCTTGCCTGCAAATCTCCTCACGAGTTCCATCGATATTCCGGCGTCTTCCGGGCGCCCCGGGCCGGGAGAGATTATTATCGACTCGGGAGAGAGGGCGGCGATCTCTTCGATATCGATGGCGTCGTTTCTCGCAACCTTGACAGAGCATCCCAGCGAACCCAAGGCCTGGGCGAGGTTGTACGTGAAGGAGTCGTAGTTGTCTATGAGGAGATGCATCTCTATGATCCCTCCTTTGCAATTGCGATCGCCCGCGAGAGAGCCTTGATCTTGTTCAGTGTTTCCAAGTATTCGGCTGCGGGGTCGGAGTCGGCCACGATGCCGGCACCGCCCTGGATGAAGTAGCGGCCACCCTTGATGATGATCGTGCGGATTACGATGCACATGTCCATGTCTCCATGCCTGCCGAAATATCCGAGTGCCCCCCCGTAGGGGCCCCTTCGGTCCGGCTCGAGTTCGTTTATGATCTCCATCGCGCGGATCTTGGGCGCCCCCGTCACCGTGCCCGCGGGAAAAGTCGCTCTCAAGAGGTCGAACATGTCGGTATCGTCCCTGAGAGTGCCGGTGATTCTCGACACGAGGTGCATGACGTGCGAGTACTTTTCGACGCTCATGAAGGATTCGGTCCTTATGCTGCCCATCTCGCAGACTTTCCCCAGATCGTTTCTCCCCAGGTCGACCAGCATCACGTGTTCGGCGCGTTCTTTCTCGTTCGCTTTGAGCTCTTCCTCGAGCGCCTTGTCTTCCTGAACACCTTTCCCGCGGGGCCTGGTGCCGGCTATGGGGCAAAGGACGGCGTTGCGGCCTTCGAGTTTGACCAGCATCTCCGGCGATGAACCGATGAGCTGGAAATCACCGAAGTCCATGAAAAACATGTAAGGCGACGGGTTGAGTATGCGAAGAGCCCTGTAAATCTCGAACGGGGGAATCGATGTCTCACCTTCGAGCCTGTGGGAAAGCACTATCTGGAAAGCATCCCCTGCGAGTATGTGTTCCTTGATCGTTGACACCTTCTCCTTGAAAGAGCTCTCGGTCATGTTGAAAGTCCGTTGTTCCCGGGGTGTTGCGCTCTTCGCGATGATCTCTATTGGCCCGCGCATGCCGCTTGCGGCGGGCGCGGGTGCTTGCGCCTCAGAGAAGCGTCCGGCGCTTGCCGCCGGAACCGGTTTGGCCAGGGCATCGAGCAACCGCTCTATTTCATCCTCCGCCCGGCGGTGGGCCACCTCGGCGTTCGATCCTACAGGGAGGGCGAGTATCTCTATTTCACTTTGCACGTGGTCGAAAACGACGAGCGTGGAGGGAAAGATGAAATCGAGATCCGGCAGATCCAGTCCGCGTTCCTGGGGAGCGGGAAGTCTTTCGAAGAATCTCGCCGCATCGTAGGAGATGTATCCCACCGCTCCCGCGAAGGGACCGGGGAGGCCTTCGCCGGCGACGGGCAGCGTGCTCGCGAGCTCGCGGCGGATGAGGTCGAGGGGGTCCAGCTTGCCCAGCTCTTGGGTTTGCGTATCGTTCCCCCTGGTGATCCGGACGAACCCTTTGTCGAGCTTGAAGCCGGCGAACGAGGATACGACTATGAACGAATACCGGCCCAGCTGTATGCCCCTTTCGACGCTCTCGAGAAGACAGGAGGCCCCGCAACCCTGCAGCTTGAGGAACGCCGAGACCGGCGTGTCCAGGTCCGCGGGAATCCGCTTGCGAAGAGGAAGCACTCTGTTCATCGTCTCGATCCTTTGCGAAGCGACTCAACGCCAATAAAAAAAGCCCACTATCCTTCTTTCAGGATAGTGGGCTTGAGAAAACTCTTGCTACGAGATCAGCCGGAACCAGACAAAACAAGCTCCACCATCCTGCCGGTATTGAGCCAATACCAACGGTAGTCGGAGCTTCCGTAATAAACAGCTACGCTGATTGCCTGGTGGCCGATTGACATTCTGATACACTTCTCCTTGTTTCGAACGTGTACGCATTATAGCAAAGTGATATCTTGCAAGTCAAGGGTAAAAAGCCTGGAG
>CAYXEN010000098.1:3362-5414 GCA_964464035.1 uncultured bacterium
CGCGCGGCGTTGACAGGGAGGATTGTCGAAAATGACGAAGTTCATCCATGATGTATTCGCGAGGATAATCGAGCAAGTCGTTGTCTTCTCTCCAAAATTGCTCGCCTCGATCTTTATTTTTCTCGCTTTCTACGTGATCGCGCTGGTGCTCGCCAAGATCGTCGTCGGGTTCGCGCATCGTGCGGACCCCGACAGGACGCGGGTGTTCAATCTCTTCGGAACCATCATCAAGACCGTCATGATCATCATCGGCTTGATCACGGCCCTCGGCACGTTGGGCATCGACGTCACGGCGATGGTGGCGGGGTTGGGACTCTCAGGCTTCGCATTGGGTTTCGCCCTCAAGGATGCTATCTCCAACATGCTCTCGGGCATCTTGATACTGTTCTATCATCCGTTTCGTTGCGGAGACAGGATCAAGGTGAGCGGATGCGAAGGGATAGTGAAAGACATCAACTTGCGCTATACGGTCCTAGCCGGAGAAGCATCGGAGTTCCTGGTCCCGAATTCGGTTTGTTTCACGAATTGGGTGGCGGTCGCAAGGGGTGCGGAGCAAAAATAGAAAGAACGGGTTCTGAGATCTGGTGTCGAGATCCTGACATTGTGTCGAAATCTCGACACCTTTCTTCCTTTCGCACCCCCCGGCCCGTTCATCATTGGAAAGTCCTTGTATTACCGTAACTTAGAGGCATGAATAGTAATCGGCATTCTTGTTAGGGGGTTTATGAAGATTCTCTTATATAGCGCGATTGTTCTATTGCTTAATTTGCCCTATCCGTCTGCACAAGCTACTACAACAGTGAATCTGGGTGCCGTCGTGAATGAGATGGGCAAGGATCTCAGGTTCAGATACAGGCTGATCAAGGGTTCGGAGCTGCTCAAGGGCGAGGTCAAATGGGAGGCGAAAGTGCCCTACGGAGTCAAGGATATATACAAGCTCAAGAACGGAAACCTCCTGGTGATAACAAGGGACAGTTATGCAGTGGCGGATTGCGAGCGGATATACGAGACGGACAACGACGATGAATACTTGTCGTTCTTCAGCCCCGAGGGGGTGCTTCTGAACAAGATATCGATAGGGGGGGCGAGTATCGTCAAGATTCACCAATCGGATGACGGGTCGCTTATAAGCCTTGAGGGTGGGTACCACGAAAGCCCGATGTTCGTCATAACGGATGGAGAGGGGAAGTTGCATTTCAAGACGTACGGCAAGGTGGTTCCCTATCCTTCATCGCGAGGGGACTTTCTCGTGAATGGGCGCTCCAGGACATATACCAGGCCGGCATATATAGTCATTCCCGGTGGAGAGCGCAGATCGATAAATATAGGGAGGCTCATGAACATAGACGGCTCCGATAGATCGGCTCCGCTCACGGCGCTTGGGGATAAGGAGAGGGACATGGCCGTCTTGTGGTCGTTTGGAGATAAGGTGCTGCTTATAGGCGATGGCTCGAGGGAAGGATCAAACATTCTAACATACTATGACACAAGGCATGACAGAATCATCTGGAACAAGGAGATCCCGTTCTATCCGCGTATTGTAGCGGCTAGTCATGATAGCAGCACTGGTAATTGGTATACATTGGGGAATTGTTCACCCAACGAGCTTAAGTATAGAACTATTATAAGCTCGATGAATTCAGGCGAAATTCAAGGCGCTATTATCGATAGTGGTGGCATATGGGATGAAAGTATTGGATCGCAAGATGGTTGTTTCTACGCGAACATAATTGGCGGTCTTAAAAAGGATGATCTCAGCTATCGGGTGTTCTTAGCCAAGATAGATCCACGCTTCAATGTCATTTGCTACGGATTGCTGTGGGCTGGAAATGCGCTTAGGAAGATGAAGCATTTAAGAGGCTACGTTTGGGGCATGCAGAAGGCATGCACATTAGCGGGTAATTGCTACCCGATCGTTACTCCCATCTACGACATGAGAGGCGGCCTTTCCAGCGACCAGAAGATGGATCTTTTTTCCAGGAGAGTCGATCCCGTGATTCTCGAGGGCTATTGGTTCATCTACGAGATGAATGATCAATATGTCACGCTCGT
>CAYXEN010000099.1:0-5013 GCA_964464035.1 uncultured bacterium
CTGTGAGCCCAGCCGGAGAGCCCGATCCCGACGCCCGCGACGATGGTTCCGATGACCATGGTGGTGAAAGCCGGGTAGCGTTTCATTATGAATGACACGAGAACCTGGAAAGCTATGATGGCGCCCGCATCGATGTTTATGAGGTACTCGGGATTTATCTCGTAGCCGCTGTCGATGGCGGCCTGGATTTTCATCGCCAGGCCGTTCATGTGCAAGGTGCTCGCAGCGCCGTACAGCGAGACGAGAATATCCTTGGTATGCACGAAATCGCGAATGTATTCGGGCATGGTCATGAAAATCTGGTTGAAAGCCGTCCAGAAGCCCGAGAGCACGAGGAGGAAAGTGACGAAGCGCCAGTTGCCCACCCTGACGGGTTGCAGGAGCCAGGATCTGCCCGAAGAATCCCCGGCCCGCAGAAACAAGTCCCATACAATGTTGAGAACCGCCCAGGCCGCTATTATGATGAGCGCGGATCTCCAGGTTATCCACTCGTTGGTGGCGCAGACCAGGATCGTGAAAATGGAGAACACGGCGAGAAACATCCTGCCGTTCCCCAGCACGTCGACCATGTCGCTCAGAACCTTCCTGATCGTTCGCGCCGTCTCCGACTTCGCCTCGGTCGTCGGCTCGCGATAGAAGAGCGTGACCCATATGAAGTTGCACGCTATCCAAATGCTCGACATCACGAAAACCCATTTCCAGGCCCATCCCCTCACTATTCCGGCGACGATGGGGCCGAGAAAGCCGCCGATGTTCACCATCATGTAGAAGATCCCGAAACCCATCGCACTCGTCTCTTCGTTCGTAGTTCTCGCCACCGTCCCCACGACGACCGGTTTGAATATCGCGGCCCCTACGGCGACGAGCAGGAACACCATGAAGAATCCTATGTAGGAGTGCGCCTGACCAAGGAGGAAATAGGCGGGAGTGAGAACCGAATAGGCGATGATGAACATTTTCTTGTACCCGAACCTGTCGGCCAGCGCCCCGGTGAGCACCGGGAGCATGTACAAGATGAAAGTGACCACTCCTTGGAGGGTGCCCCTCTGCTCGGATGTGAAGCCGAGGGCCCCCTCGGAGCGGGGGTTGGTTATATAAAGGGAAGAAACCGCGAAGAATCCGTACCACGCCATCCGCTCGAAAATCTCCATCGTATTGGCGACCCAGAAGGTGCCTGGAAATTTCCGCGCTTTTTCTTGAGAAGCCATATTTCCTCCTATTGCTTCGTGCTTGGGCCGGCTCTGAGGCGCCCATTTTACCGGAAGTCCGTTGAATTGAAAAGGATAATTAGACAAGGCGCGAGTCGAAAATAATCCATAAACGCCTTGACCCCGTACCTGGGTACGGGCTTTATATTGATAAAGGAGGTTATGAAATGAACGGATTGACCATAGGAGACCTGGCCCGGCGAGCCGGGGTGAACATCGAGACGCTGCGCTACTACGAACGCCGCGGGCTGATGGAAAAACCCCGGCGCACGTCCTCCAATTACAGGATCTATCCCGAGGATGCGGTGCGGAGAGTGCGTTTCATCAAGAGAGCCCAGCAACTCGGGTTCACCTTGAAGGAAATCAAAGAACTCCTCTCGCTTCGCGCCGCTCCCAGGGCTCGATGCACCGAGGTCCAGAAGAAAGCCAAAGCCAAGATGGCTGAAGTGGATGAGAAGATCCACGCGCTGGAGGCGATGAGAAAAGCTTTGTCCAGGCTCATAGATCAGTGTTCGGGCGAAGCGGCCCCCGTCTCGCAATGCCCCATTCTCGAGGCGATGGATTCGGAGGAAGAATCATGAAAAAGAAAGCGGAACCGACATACGACACCGATTGCCCCGACGTCGAAGACGCCCGGGCCGCGATCAATAAAGACGCTGGAAGCGTTCCCGGGGATGCAACCGGCCAGGCGGGCCGCCGCTTTGATCTCCGGAGCTTCCTCGCGGGGATTCCCGGAGTGGGAGTCGCTCTTCTTCCCGTGGGTTTCTGTCCCGCTTGCTGGCCTGCGTACGCCGGAGTTCTGTCGGCCGTCGGTCTCGGGTTCCTTTTCAACACCAAGTACCTGTTCCCCGTGACCGCGGTCTTCCTCGGGCTCGCCCTCTTCGCACTCGGTTTCCGTGCCCGCTCGAGGCATGGATACGGTCCCCTGGGCCTGGGTGCGATCGCCGCGGCGGCCGTCATGGTTTTCAAGTTCGTGGTGGTTTCCACGCCCTTGGTCTACATCGGGCTGGCCGTGCTGGTCGGCGCTTCCTTCTGGAACGCGTGGCCGAAGAGAAAAGCGTCGGAGGAATCCTGCCCGGCCTGTGCGACCAAATGAGATTCAGGGAAACGTCGACAAAATGTCTCCCAAACAAGGCAAGGAGGTGACGACAATGAGTACCAAGAGAAAAGTGGAAGTTTTCACCGCCGGTTGCCCCGCGTGCGATGAAACCGTCCAGATGGTGAAAGGCATCGCTTGCTCCTCGTGCGACGTGAGCGTGCTCGACATGAACGACCCGCAGGTCGCGGCGAGGGCGAAGCAGCTGGGCATCCGCTCGGTGCCCGCGGTGGTTGTGGACGGCAAGCTTGCGGGATGCTGCGAGGGAAGAGGCCCCGACGAGGGTGAACTTCGCAAGGCCGGCATCGGCAGGCCGAAACCCTAGCGCACCGGGGAAAACATTCGCATGGAAAAGGGAAGGCGTGGCGCCTTCCCTTTCTTCGTCATGGAAGATCTCTCCAGGCAAGCCATGAATTCCTACTCCCATTTCCTCTTGACGCCTACAAATGGGTCGCTCTATGATCTTGCTTCCTCCTCCGCGCCGGCACGAAACCGAAAGACAAGAAGAGACATGATCGATAGCAATGATTTATTGAACAAATCACGAAGGGCTGCCTTTCTTCCTTTCAGCTTTGCCGTCCTACTTGCCTTGCTAGGCATTTGTACTATCGGCCTTGTTTCACCTTCCTTCGCATATTCTCCCGCCGGCGCCTTCGTAGAACCTCACTTGCAGCTTGCCGGAAACGGGGCTCGGTCGTTCCGGATAGGGATCCAAAAGCCGAATGAACCGCTCTTCCGGGACTCTCCGAGGTGGGATGCACGGGACACCGTCTATACAGTAGACCCCATCGTCGTCACGGCGAGCCGGCTGCCTGCGACCTTTTCCCGCACGATGCGAAACGTCCTGGTCATCACCCGCGACGATATCGAGCATGCGCCGATCGAGTCCGTGGAGGACCTGCTCGAGTACGCTCCAGGGGTCGACTCCAGGCGGAGGGGGCCCTACGGCGTCCAGGCGGACGCAAGCATAAGAGGAGGATCATTCGAGCAGACACTCATACTGATAGACGGCATCAAGGTAACCGACCCCCAGACCGGCCATCACAATCTCGATCTGCCCTTGCAGCTCGACGACGTTAAACGCGTGGAAATCCTGAAGGGTCACGGTTCCAGGTTGTATGGTCCGAACGCGTTCGGCGGGGTGATAAACATAATAACGAGAAGGGGAGACAGGAAAGAGATGAATTTCAAGGCGGCGGCCGGGGAACACGACCTTGCCGATGCAGCATTCTCCTTGTCTTACCCCCTCGGAATCTCTAGAAACAAGATCTCCGTCGCCAGGAGCAAATCGAGCGGCTACCGTCACAACACGGATTTCGACATCTGGAAAGGACGCTGGAGCTCGCGCATCGAGCTTGGTTCCTTGAAAGCCGACATGGCGCTCGGGTACCTGGACAAGCGCTTCGGCGCCAACGGATTCTACTCGGAACTCTTCCCGAACCAGTGGGAGCACACCAGGACGACCTTCCTCGACGGCGGGGCCGGCATGAAAAAGGATCGCCTCGCTTTTTCATCCAATTTCTACTGGCGCCACCATACGGATGAATTCTTGTTGGACAGGGAGAGACCCGACTGGTACATGAACAACCACATCACCGACGTTTACGGCATCGAACTCCAGCAGAGCATCTATTCCAGGCTGGGGTCCTTTGCCATCGGCGGCGAAGCAGGAAGAGAGACCATCGACAGCTCGAACCTCGGGGACCACGAGCGGACCAAGGGTGGAATCTTCGCCGAGTACCGGCCCAAGCTGGGGGAAAGAGCGGTATTCACCGTCGGGGCGTTTTCCTATTATTACTCGGACTGGGGATGGAAGACCTGGCCCGGCCTCGACTTGGGGTACAAACTAGGAAAAAGCTCGCACCTTTACGCTTCGATCGGCCGTTCTTTCCGCGTGCCCACGTACACCGAACTCTACTATGCGAGCCCGGCCAACCAGGGGAATCCCGGCCTCGAGCCCGAGGAAGCATGGTCGTACGAGGCGGGTTTCAAGTGGCGAGCGGAACACGCGACGGCGAACTTGAGCATATTCAGGAGGGAAGGCCGCAACCTCATCGACTGGGTTAGGGAGAGCGCAAGCGTTCCCTGGGAAGCGCGCAATATCGCCAGTATCAACACGAGCGGTGTCGAAACAGGATTCACACTCGATCCTTCCCGCCTCCTCGGTCACTCCTCCATTCGGCGGATCGCAATCGGATACACTTACATCGGTTCGGACAAGGAAGCAGGCAATCTCGAGTCGAAATACGTACTCGATCACCTCGAGCACCAGTTCATTTGCAATATCGAGGGTGCTTCTCTCTTCCAATTCCGGCCGGACATCGAATTTCGCTACGAGAAGCGTGCCGGTGGAGAAAGCTACTCGCTGCTCGATGCGCAGCTTTCGAGAAGATTCCCCAACGGAGAACTGTTCATAAAGGCCACCAATCTTCTCAATACGGATTACACGGAAATCGGCGGCGTTCCGATGCCGGGAAGATGGTTGGTCGCGGGAATCAAGGTGACCTTGACACCCTAGGACCTCTCGAGAAAGCCCGTTCCCGGGTAAAAGTATCGACTCACCTGATTCACTCCCCCTCCTTCTCTACAATCCGATATCTCCTCTCTTTGTTCTTATCATTCTGAGTACACCTCCCTTGCGATCGAGCTGCCCCACGAGCGTGACATATTGATCATTCATCTCGTAGATGAACCAATAGCCCTCGAGAA
>CAYXEN010000100.1:0-4918 GCA_964464035.1 uncultured bacterium
CCGCCCCCCACAGAGCTCCACCCTCTCCGCTCTGGCGGGGCCGTAATGGATGGATAAGAGCCATGCCGTAGTCTCTGGCAGGGGTAGCAAGGTTCACAGGTTGTCCGGGCGGGCCCTCGGGCATACCGGGGGGACATGGGACAAACTCGAATCGATTCCCGGCTACCGGTCGCGGTTGAGCATGAAACAGATGGTGGAGATGACGAGGCGCGTGGGGTGTTTCATCTCGGGACAGACGGACGAGATCGCTCCGGCCGACAGGGCGATGTACGCACTCAGGGACGTGACGGGAACGGTCGATTGTATCCCTCTCATAACCGCGAGCATCCTCAGCAAGAAGCTGGCCGAGGGCATAGACGCCCTGGTGATGGACGTGAAATACGGCAAGGGCGCCTTCATGCGCAACGTCACTTCGGCCCGCAAGCTGGCCGCCTCGCTCAAGAGTACCGGTCGCGAGCTCGGCTTGCAAGTGCGGGCGGTCTTGACGCCGATGGACGAGCCTCTCGGGCGAACGGTGGGCAATTCGCTCGAGGTGATAGAAGCGGTGGAGCTCTTGCGAAGAAAGGAACCCGCCGATCTCCTCGAGGTGACGAGAACCTTGGCGGTGGAAATGGTGAGGGCGGCGGGTGCGGCGAACAGCGCCAAGGCGGCGGCCGAGCTCCTCGGCCGCGCCCTGGACTCGGGAGCGGCCTTCCTCAAGCTGCAGGAGTGGATATACGCTCAGGGCGGGAAACTCGATTTCGAGGATCCTTCGCTCGGCCTTCCTCTGGCGGGAGTCAGGCGGACGTTGCATGCCTGGAAAAACGGGTTCGTGACCGGGATCGACGCGCGCATGGTGGGAACGGCCCTGACAAGGCTCGGAGGGGGGAGGACCCGGGTCGACGAAGAGATAGATCACGGCGTGGGAATGTCGTTCGAGCGCAAGACGGGGGACAGGGTGGAGAAGGGGGACCCTCTCGTCGAGATCTTCGGCCGGGACGAAGAAGCCGTCCTGTCCGCCGAGGAGGCCCTCTCTAGGGCTGTCACACTGGAAAGGAAGCGCCCGACGCAGAAGCGCAAGACGGCGGTCGCTCGATGAACGCGGGATCGATTGCCGGCGAAGGAGTCAGTCGCCGAAATGATCGAGGCGGGTGAGATGGTGGACGTCGCAGACCTTGGTCGGCTCCGTCCCCTCGATGAAGATCTCTCTTCTTATGCGCGTGCATTCGGAAGAGATGAGAAGCCCCGATTCCTCGCACACCACCCGGTGCACTATGCCGGGCGGCTCGGGGAAAGGTTCCGATGCGTGATCGCGGTAGTACGCCTTCATTATGTCCGTCCATATGGGTAGGGAGACTCTCGCCCCCGTCATGTGCTTACCCATGGTTTGCTTCACGTCGAACCCGCTCCAGACTCCAACTGCGATCTCCGTCGTGTAGCCTATGAACCATGCGTCGGTACAATCGTCCGTCGTGCCGGTCTTGCCCGCCGCGTATTCCTTGAAACCCATGAGCCTCGTGTTTCTTCCCGTCCCCTCGTTTATGACGCTCTCGAGCATGTTGGTTATCACGTAGCTCGTCTGGGGGCTCAGGACTTCCTCGCGGTAGACCGGGTTCTCTTCGAGCACTCTTCCGTCCCGGTCGACGACCTTGGTCACCGCTATCGGTTCCGCCTTGATTCCGCCTGCGGCGAGTGTGGCGTAGGCGCTGGTGAGCTCGAGCAAAGTGACCTCGGATGAACCGAGGGCGATCGAGTAGACGCTGTGAAGCGGGCTCTTTATCCCGAGCTTGTGGGCGTAGGTTATGGCGGAAGCTGGTCCGAGCGAAAGGAGCAGCCTCACCGCCGCCACGTTTATCGACTTGTTCAAGGCGTGGCGGAGCGTTATCTCCCCTTCGAACTTTTCGGAAAAGTTGTGCGGCTTGTATACGTCGCCGTTGGGCATGTCGAGGACGATGGGGGCGTCGAGGACTATGTCCGAGGGACTGTAGCCGTTCTCTATCGCAGCTATGTAGATGAACGGCTTGAACGCGCTCCCCGGTTGCCTCTTCGCCTGCACCGCGCGGTTCCACTGGCTGTGCTTGAAGCTTCTCCCGCCCACCATCACCTTGATGTGGCCGGTCAGGGGATCTATGGCGACGGCCGCCGACTGGAGGTATTGCGGCTCCACTTTCTCGCCCGCGGCGAGCATCTTCTCGTACGAAGCCTTGGTCTGGGGATAGTCATGCGCCGCTTCCATGCGTTCCATCTTGGCCTCGAGGCTGTCTTCGGCTACTTGCTGGAGGTACGGGTCCAGCGTCGTGTAGACCTTGAGGCCGTCGTGGTAGACCCTCTCGGCACTGTACCTGCTTTCGAGGTATCTTCGCACGTACTCCAGGAAGTAGGCGGCGAATCGATCCTTTTCCTGGTGGGTCTTGGCGACGGCGACGGGGGAGTTCTTTATCTCTTCGGCTTGTTCCCTGGTGAGCATGCCGCAGTCGGCCATGGCGTCAAGCACGACCCTTCGCCTTCGCAGGGCGCGCTCGAGGTGGTAGAGGGGAGAGTAGTCGCGCGGGTTCTTTATCAGGCCGGCGAGCAGGGTGGCTTCACCGATGGAGAGGTCCTTGACGTCCTTGTCGAAGAACTTGCGCGCCGCTGCTTGCACTCCGTATGCGCCCGATCCGAAATAGATCTGGTTCAGGTACATCTCGAGGATCTCGTCCTTCGAGTACGCCCTCTCGATCTTCATGGCGAGAAGGGTCTCCTTTATCTTGCGCTGAAAGGTGACGTCGAAGGTGAGAAAGAGATTGCGCGCCAGTTGCTGGGTGATGGTGCTCGCCCCCTGAACCCATCGCCTCGCTATGAGGTCCTTCAAGAAAGCCCGTGCAATGCCGAAGATGTCCACTCCCCAGTGGGAATAGAACTTTCTGTCCTCGACCGCGATTATCGCGTTCTTGAAATACTCGGGGACTTCTTCGAGAGGAACTAGAGCACGATCCTGTTCGTAGAACTCGCCGATGACCGTTCCGTCCGCGGCGAAGATCTGGGTCTTGAGAGAAGGTTCGATGGATTCCAGTCTCGCCGTAGTGGGAAGATCCCGCGAGAAATACCGGTAGGCTCCCAGCATCGAACCCGCGAGGAATACGAGGACGGCGAGGAGTATCTTACCGGTGAGAATCAACTTTCTCTTGTCCATGGCGACCTCTTGCGCTTGAGGCGATTTCCGAGCCGGATGCCGGCTCCACGCAGAAGCTAGCATTATTTCGGTGTGAGGGCAATTTCCATTTCGCCTCGTTCTTTACTCGACCGGGTCCGTTTGTTATAATCGCCGGGATTCGAGAGCGCTACCGCAGCCGAACGGAACACGAAACCGAGGACTCACGAGATGAAGAGCGTAAGTGAACAGATCGCGTTGATCAAGCAGGGAACCGTCGACGTCATTCCCGAGGACCTGCTCAAGCAAAAGATAGAACGCTCGCTCGAGTCCGGCGAGCCGCTCACCGTCAAGCAGGGTTACGACCCCACCGCTCCGGACATCCACCTCGGTCACGCGGTCTGCCTGCGCAAGCTCCGCCAGTTCCAGGACCTGGGGCACAAGGTGGTTTTTCTCATCGGGGATTTCACCGGGCTCATCGGGGATCCCAGCGGCAAGAGCGAGATGAGGAAAAGAATGTCCCGCGAAGAGCTGCTCGAGAATGCAGCGACCTACAAGAAACAGGTGGTGAAGATCCTGGACGCGGAGAAGACCGTGTTCGATTTCAACAGCCGCTGGCTCGCGAAACTCACTTTCAAGGACGTTCTCGATCTCGCGGCGACGCAAACTGTGGCCCGGATACTCGAAAGGGACGATTTCTTCAAGCGCTACAAGGAGAACAAGCCTATAAGTCTTCTCGAGTTCCTCTATCCCCTCGCTCAGGGCTACGACTCGGTGGCCCTCGAAGCGGACATAGAGCTGGGAGCCACCGAGCAGAAATTCAACCTCCTCATGGCGAGGGAGATCCAGAAGGCTTACGGGCAGGAACCGCAGGTGATAATAACCATGCCCATACTCGAGGGGACCGACGGCGTGGAGAAGATGAGTAAGTCCCTGGGCAACTACATCGGCATAACCGAGCCGCCCGAGGAGATATTCGGCAAGACCATGAGCATCCCGGATTCGCTGATTCTTCGCTACTTCGAGCTGGTGAGCACGAAGGGCCCGCAAGAGGTGGAGGAGATAAGAAAGAGGCTGGAGGATCCGAAGACCAATCCTTCGCATCTCAAGAGGGAGCTGGCGAGGGACCTCGTGTCGCAATTCTACGACGAGGCAGCGGCGAAAAAGGCGGAAGCGCATTTCGACACGCTGCACGTCAGGAAGGATCTCCCAGACGAGATGGATTCCCTCGAACTGGATGGCGGGGAGGATGGAGTGTGGATCATCCACGCCCTGACGCGCTCGGGCCTGTGCAAGAGCGCCTCCGAAGCGCGAAGGATGATAAACCAAGGCGCGGTGAGCGTGGACGGGGAGCGCGTATCCGATCTGGAGATGAGACTTCGCCGAAGCGACGGCACCGTCATCCGGGTGGGCAAGAGAAGGTATCTGAGACTCCGCGTCCGCTAGCCTTGTTTCTTCGCGCGAATCCGCTCGCCCGGCAACCCCCGGGAAGACCATGAAGATCAGTTTCATAGAGCCGCACATAGGGATCTCCGGCGGCATAAGAAGAGTGCTGGAATTCTCCAACCGTTTGGTGGACCGCGGAGAGAGAGTCACCATCTATCATCCCGGCGGTGCGCCGTGCGACTGGATGGAGTGCAAGGCGGCGGTCAAGGACCTGGCTTTCATCCGCAACGACGATCACGAAGTCGTCATATTCAACGATCCTCCCCAATACAAGATCGCCAGGCGGGTTTCCGCGCGGCTCAAGGTTTTCTACATCCTCGGGCTCTACGATCGCGAGAGGCTGGAGAGATTCTCTCTCAAGAT
>CAYXEN010000101.1:0-4850 GCA_964464035.1 uncultured bacterium
GCCGGCGCCACCCCCCCACGCAGCGGGTGGCGGCGATTCGGGGCCCCCGCCGCGCGCAGCGACAGCGAGCACGGTGGGGTGAGATCGCCGACAGGACCCGCGGCACTTCGGCTATGAGCCCCAGGCAGCGGGTGGCGGCGATTCGGGGCCCCCGCCGCGCGCAACGAAGTGAGCACGGTGGGGTGAGATCGCCGTCAGGACCCGCGGCACTCTGGCTATGAGCCCAAGCAGCGGGTGGAGAACGGCCAGGCTGCACAGCAAAGTACATTGTCCTTGACACTCCACTCGCGCCGTGTTTTACTCTTTCAGCATGTTCAGAAAGCTTTGTAATCACATTTAACACAACGGGATAACAATGTCTCTCCAGAACGACAACGACCCCCTGGAAATCTTCATCGAGGGATGGGGGCGCATGGGAAGCCAATGGGGAATAAGCAAGGTAATGGGCGAAATCTATGCGCTTCTCTACTTGAGCTCCCGACCATTGAGCCTCGAGGAGATGTCGTCGAGACTCGAGACCAGCAGGAGCAACATAAGCCTCAACGTGCGTGCCCTGCAGGACATGGGAGTCGTGCGGAAAACGCTGATAAGAGGCGATCGCAGAGACTACTACACGATCGAGGAAGACATAAGGAAAGTCGCCGTAAGGATAGCGGAGGGCAAGATGAAAAGGGAGCTGGATCCCGCCCTGGAGATCATCGACAAGGCCCTGGCGGCCGCCTCCGACTGCAAGGTGGGCGCCGCGTCTTCGCAAGGAGATCTCGACTTCTACATCGAGCGACTAGGGTCCCTCAAGAGCCTCGTCGAAACAGTCAAGGCGATCTTCGAAACGTTCATCGGAAGCGGGAGCATGATTTCGCAGCGCGGGCAGGAGAACGGCATCCCGACCTTGAAAAGGATTCGATGACAGATGCTCCACGTGATCAAGCAGAGCTCTCCCTTGAAAAACTTGATCGACAGGTGCGACTCGGCCGTCGAAAAGAGCCTGCAGACAAGTGACATTCGCGAGGCGGACATAGCGCTGGAAAGCTTCAGAAACGGCGGGAAGAGGCTCCGACCCGTTCTCATGCTCCTCTCGGCCACCGTTGCCCGTGGTGGATCGATCCAGGAAGTCGAGCAGCCGATGGTGGACCTCGCCTGTGCCATCGAACTCATCCATCTCGCAACGCTGTTCCACGACGACGTGATAGACGACGTGGAAAAACGTCGTGGCAAGCCGAGTGCGCGCAACAAGTACGGCAACTACATCTCGGTTCTGGCAGGGGATTTCGCCCTGGCCGAAGCGCTGCTTTTCGTCCAGAGAAGCAGACTGGTCTACACGATGCCCGAGTTCCTGAGAACGATCGCAGTGCTGGTGCGCGGGGAAAGCAAGGAAACCCAACACAAATACGACTTCACCATGACGGACGCCACATACTACGAAATCATCTCGGAGAAGAGCGCTTCCCTCTTCGCCCTGAGTTGCAAGGTCGGTGCGCTTTCCATCCGATCCGAGTTCTCCGACATGCTCGGACATTTCGGGTGGAACCTGGGGATGGCGTTCCAGATGATCGACGATCTCGACGACATGTTGGACGTTTCCGACAACTCGTTCGATTGCGATCTCAAGAACGGCTACCTGTCCCTGCCCGTCGTGCAGGCGCTCTCAAGCTTGAAGGACGGCCATCGTGAAACGTTGATCGACATAATCAAGCGTGGAGAGTTCACGCCGGACGATGAAAAGGCGATCGTCTCGACCTGCTGCAGACTTGGAACGATCCGGAACACGCGATCGGAAATCGGCGAATACCTGGGCAACGCACGCGGGATAATCGAGAAATTCGATTCGAGCGAAGCCAGATCCTTGCTGGAAATGATCCTGGATGAGCTCGCCGCCTACTCGGATGCTCAAGTCAGTTCGTTCGAGAGCTTCTCTTCATCATGAGCCTGCTTCGCCTTTCTCCTCATTCAGGCTGACGAAACCCGGAGGTCTATCATGCAGAAAATAGAATCATCGCTCTTCATCATTGCAATGATCCTCGCGCTCCTCCCCGCTCGGAGATCGTCCGCATCACCGCTGCAGCCGGGTGGATCGGTCTTCCTCGCAAACGGGAAACTGATCAAAGTGGAATCCTTCGCCAAGGTCCTGGTTCAGGACGAGATAATCTACGGTGAAAAGAACGGCAAGGAGGAGGAATACCGCATAAGCGGGATATCCAGGATACGTCTCCTTACCGACGGCGTCGACTACGTCTTCGACAATTCCAAGTTCACAAAGAAGAGCGGAACCTTGGAGCTTACTCTCAAGAACGGCAAGAAGGTGGTCCTGGACAACGCCTATTTTCCCGAGAAAACGTTCACGGCAAAGGTGAGAAACTCCAAAACGGGCGTGCTCGAGGACGAGGATATAGCTTTCAGCCTGGTCAAGGAAATAGTCTTCGATATGGGCCCGGCGATCTACAAGCGCTGCCCTTCCGACAATCGTCTCTTTCCGGCGGATTATCTCTATTGCCCGTACGACAAGACCCTTCTCGAAAAGGTCATCGAGAAGAAGCAGTAGGATCATTCGACGATCGACTCGAGCCGGGGTCGCTCGCCTCCCGGTAGACGGCCTTGTTCATCAAGTCTTGAACGGCAATATTCGGGACAGGGCGCCAGTGGGGCACTCGCGCACGCACGCCTGATCACAATAGTCGTGGCAACGATCGCACTTGGATGCGATCACGGGAGTCTTTCCAGCCTTGCCCGCGACACCGTCCGGCGAACCGGCGCCGGGCGCCGAGCGCGCATCCGAGTATTCATCCCCCGTGCCGTCGGCTGGTATCAGCTTGATTGCGTCGAAGGGACATCCTTTTGCGCACGCCCCGCATCCTACGCACGCTTCCGTGTCCACAACCACCTCTCCATCCAGCCCTCTCGTCATCGCCGCCTTGGCGCATTTCTGGATGCACGTCGGCACTTCGCACTTGTGGCATGCCACCGGGAAAGAGAAGACATCGAGTTTGAACGTGGCGTCGATATCCAGTCTTTTCTCTCCATGCCTTTTCATGCACGCGTTCTCGCAGGCATGGCATCTTATGCATCTGGTGAGATCGATTACGGGAGGGGCTTCGGCGTGTACCATCCCGCTTTCGAGCATGAAGCGCATCTTCTTTTGATACGCGAAATCCTTCCTCGTCCTGTCTATGTCATCCCTAAGCGAGGACACGCGCCGCTTTACGCTCTTTCGGAAGGAAGCCATCCCGTAGAAGAGCTCCTTCATCATCTCCGAGTTCAGCTTGAGAGCGCAACCGTCGGTGGCCGCCGAAACGACCGCGTCGGGCAGGCGAAACAGGTCGGCCCACCAGAACTCGTCTTTGCCGAGTAGGAGCATCCTCTCAACACCCCCGTCCGTCCATTGCAACGAAAGATACCCGTTCAGGACGAAGATCTGATCGCTTTCGTCTATCGGCAGCTCCTTGCCGCGTTTGAAATCGATGATCTCACAATCACCCGCCAGTTTCCGTGCCTCTTTCCCCGCGAGACGCCCGAAATGATCCGAGCGGGGGAGAAGGGTCATGAACTTCTCGTCTTTTTTCCACCGTTCGAAACTGGCCTTGAGTTCGGGGTCCTTTTCCACGACCTTCTTGAGATCGGCGCACGAGAACTTCAGAACGACCGAAGGGCCGAGGACCGCGGCCGAAGCGTAACGGAATCCGCCCCCGGGATAGGCGGACACTCCGAAGAACTCCCCGGCGGACACCCGCTTGACGCTTCGCACGCTCCCAGCGGGGGAATTCTGCAAGAGTTCCACCTCTCCCTCGCGGAGATAGTAGACGGAGCGTTCGAAGCCGTTTTCCTCGAACACCACCGAACCGCGCTTGAGGATGAATTCACCCTTGGGCTTGCATGCATCCAGTATCACGGACGCCGGGCCTTCCGGTACGATCGCAACCCGCCCGGAGGCCGGTTTCCGCCGTCGATATGCTCCTATGCTCTTCATGGCTCCTTTCAGAACCTGTACGCGACGTGAGAGTACAGGCCGTTTTGCGCCGGGCCCGCGGAATTGCTGTAGTAGTGTGTGACTCTCAGGCTGTATCGCCCCATTAAGTTCACGCTTATCGAGTTGTTCACAATATAGCCGGAAGCTTCAGCCGCCGCAAATTGCGTCTGGTTCCACTGATGAGCAATGCTGCTCGTCACCCTGTACCTTCTTGCGATGAGGTATGAACCACCAAGTGTCGATGTTACGTTGTAGTAGTAATCCCCCCAGGATCTGCTCCTCTTTACATACAAGTTCAGCCCTTTCACGTACCATCCCCTCGCATTGAGAGACACGGAATAGTAATTCGTCCGCGTGTCGTTGTACGTCCTGATACTCCAGCTCCGGGAACCTTCGATGCTGAAATGCCTGCTCAACACGGCGCTTCCCCGCACGCTGTAACGATGCGTCGGGTAGAAGCTGGTGAAGTACGCGACCTCGGGCAGGGCGAATTCCTGGTACGCTTGATACCTCGAATAGCCCAGCGAGAACCTGAATCTTCGATGAGGGGTGACGTAAGCGCCGAGGTTCAAGTAGGTCAAGAACAACGGCTTCAGGTTCCTGTCCGTGTCGACGGTCATGCTTTCGTAGAACCTGAGAAGGGTCTTGTACCTGAAGCTCGATTGCAACACGGCGTATCCGCGGTTCAACTTGCCGTTGTAGAGCTCGGTCGTGAAAGCGGCGCTCGCATCGAACATCCTCTTCCTTATCGCCCCGAAAAGGCCGTAGATCGAGTAATCCTGCTGGAATCCCCTCTTGTAGGGGTCGGCCTTCGTGCCGGCGTAGAAACCGATTCTCATCTTCGACTTCATCTTGAACATCATCCTGATGCCGTCCAGGTTGGTCCCCG
>CAYXEN010000102.1:0-4431 GCA_964464035.1 uncultured bacterium
ATGCTGGGAGGTTTCACGCTCGCCTCCGTCTCGATTGGATGGTCCGACGGCACCTATGCGAACATAATCGAGATGTTCACCCGTAACCAGCTCGGGCACATCCAGATTCACGAGGGGGACTATCTCGATCGTCCGTCCTTGTACAAGAACATCGACGACTACAGGAAGATAGGCGAAAAGATATCCGGGATTCCCCACGTGGAGGCATGGGCGCCGCGACTCTACTCGTTCGGCCTCGTCTCGGCCGGGAAGAAGAGCGCCACGGTGAAGATAATAGGTATCGACCCCGACCTGGAGAGGCGTGCGGTCAACTTCGAGAAGAAGGTGGTTCAGGGCCGCTTCTTCTCGGGAGACGGGAGCCGCGAGGTGCTCATCGGCGAGACCCTCGCCCGCGTGCTCAAGGTCTCGCCCGGAGACGAGATCGTGATCGTCTCGCAGGCGGCAGACGGCTCGATAGCCAACGACGCCTATCGCCTCGCAGGTCTCGTGAGGACGGGGGACGAGATCGCGGATCGATCCGCCTTCTACCTCGAGCTCGACGAGGCGCAGGAACTTCTCGCGCTCGAAGGCAAGGTCCACGAGATCATCGTGATAGCGGACGACGCAGACCGCGTGCCCTCCCTCACTTCGAGGATACGGAAAACGCTGGAGTCGACGGGGCTCGAGGTCTCGCCCTGGACGGAGTTCGCCGCTTCGTTCTACCGGACTATGAAAGCCGACCAGCAGGGGATGTGGATATCCCTTCTTCTCATCCTCGTCCTGGTCGCGGTCGGAGTCCTCAACACCGTGCTGATGTCGGTCCTGGAACGCAGGCGCGAGTACGGCGTCCTCAAGGCGATCGGGATGCGGCCGTGGCAACTGGTGAGACTGGTGATCTACGAAGTGAACATCATGGCCCTGGGCAGCATCTTGATCGGCGCGGGCTTGAGCGCCTTGGCAAACTACCTGTTGTCTCTGCACGGGATCCATCTTCCCCGTTCGTTCACTTACGGCGGGGTGCGATTCGACACCATGTATTCCGAATTGAACATCAGGAGTTTCACGATTCCCGCCGTGACGGTACTAATGGCTGCGACCCTGGTCGCTCTTCTTCCCGCCATCCGCGCCGCCGGGACGCGACCGGCCAAGGCGATGAGGATGCACTAGGAGATTCATGCTTCTGCTCGTTCGATTGGCTTGGAGAAATCTTTTCCGCAACAAGAGGCGGACCATCATCGCGGGCAGCGCCATCGGCCTGGGGCTGGCCGCGCTGATCCTCACCGACGCGATAATAGCGGGGATGGAGAGGAACATGGTGAAGGCCGCCACTTCGTCCTTCCTCGGCGAAGGACAGATTCACCGCGTGGGATTCAGGGAGACGCGCGACGTGGAGAAAACCGTGAACGACCTCGACCGCGTACTCGCCGAACTCGAAAAGGAGGAGATCGTCCACTGTGCCTCTCCGCGCGTAATGGCCACGGGGATGCTGTCCTCCCCCGCCAATCTCGGCTCTGTGGTCATGGTCGGCGTGGACCCGTCCAAGGAGAAGATGCTCTCCCAGATCGACGACGTCATGGTGAAAGGCGACTATTTCACCGGAGCCGACGAGAGAAACATAGTGATGGGAGAGAAGCTCGCCGAAATCCTCGAAGTGGATATCGGCGACCGGGTAGTCCTCACCACGAGCGCCGCAGGCGGCGACCTCTCCGAGGAACTCTTCCGCGTCTCGGGAATATTCAACCTGGGAGTGAAAGAAGTCGACAACGGGATCGTCCTCATCCGACTGCCCAAGGCGCAGGCGATGCTGGGGATAGACGGCGTGCACGAGATCGCCGTCAAGTTCGACCGGCCCGAGCGGGGACGCGACCGCAGCCTGCCTTTCTGGCGGAAGTATTCGCAAGGCGGCAACGAGGCGCTCGGGTGGAACGATATCCTCCCCGAACTGGAGGCCGCCTTCGAGCTCTCCGATTTCAGCGTTTTCATAACCGGGCTCATCCTCTTCGGAGTCGTTTCCCTGGGCATAGTGAACACACTTTTCATGTCCCTGCACGAGAGGATGTTCGAGTTCGGCGTGCTCCGTGCCGTGGGCACCAGGCCGTACCGCGTGGCCGTCCTCGTAGTCTTCGAGGGTGCTTCGCTCGCCCTCTTGAGCGTGGCGCTCGGAATGATCCTCGGCTTCGTTGTCTCGTGGATCGTCTCGCGGACGGGGATCGACTACCGCGGCATAGAGCTGAGCGGCGTGACTTTCACCGAACTCCTCTATCCCGTGCTCAAGGTGGAACAGTTCGTCAAGTATCCTATCGCCGTGTTCTTGTTCACTTCCCTGGTGGCGTTGTATCCCGCTTGGTACGCGGCGAAGCTCATCCCGGCCGACGCCCTGCGCAGGAGTCTCTGAAAGGTGGAAGAGATGGAAACCGAGAGGACGAAACGGACCGAGAAAAACGTGATCGAGACCAGAGGGATCTCCCGCGTGTACTCCGACGACGGGGTTCCCGTGCGGGCGCTGGACGGAATCGACATGGCGATCGAGGCGGGGGAGTTCACCGCCGTCGTGGGGCCGTCGGGATCGGGAAAGACCACTCTTCTCAACATCATCTCGGGGCTCGACAAACCCACCGGCGGCCGGGTCTACCTCAACGGCCGGCTCATATCCGGCATGAGCGACAGGGAGCTCTCGGACTTTCGCAGGGACAACGTCGGTTTCATATTCCAGGCGTACAACTTGATACCGGTGCTCACCGTGGAGGAGAACATCGAGTACGTGATGCTCCTCCAGGGGATCGGCCGCCAAGAAAGAGAGAAGCGGGTGGCCGAGATCCTGGCCGAGCTCGACCTCGCAGGCTTCGAGAAACGCATGCCGCCCCAGCTCTCCGGGGGACAGCAGCAAAGAGTCGCCGTGGCCAGGGCGATCGTGACGCGCCCCGCCCTGGTGCTCGCCGACGAACCCACGGCCAACCTGGATTCCAAGACGGGGGCGGGACTGCTCGACATGATGTACAAGCTGAACCGCAGCAGCGGGATCACGTTCATCTTCTCGACCCACGACGAAATGGTGATGGAAAGGGCGAAAAGGCTCATAACACTGAAGGACGGCCGGATAGTAGATGACAGGAAGAACTAGTCGCATCGCCCGCGCAGGCGTCCTTCTCGGCGTCTTCGTGGTCGCCGCCTCCCTTTCCCGTGGCACGGCGGCGCGCGCCTCCCGCTTCACGCTCTCCGGGTACTACAAGAATTTCTCCGTCGCGATGGATCCTTCGAGCTTCGGAGCCCCGGGCGGAAGCGATGCGATCCAGGGACTCGTGACCAACAGGCTGCGACTCGAATTTGACGTTTCGATCACCAGCCGCCTCAGGTTCGAAGCGGCGTACGATTTCACGCCTCGCGTGCACGAGCGCGACTTCGGCCGAGCCGTCTATTTCCCCGTGATCGATCAGCGTTACTACCGCCTGGACGACTTGAGAAGAAAACTCTACCCCGCCGACGCCGACCTCCCGGCGAGCTTCGACATAATCCAGAACCTCGACCGCGCCTGCCTGGAGATAGACGCCGGACCCGCCGACATATACGTGGGGCGCCAGGCGGTATCCTGGGGAAGCGCGAGAGTGATAAACCCGACCGACGTGGTGGCGCCTTTCACTTTCGACGAGCTCGACGTGGAGGACCGCGTGGGGGTCGACGGGCTCCGCGTGAGGATGCCCGCGGGCAGGATGGGCGAGATCGACCTGGGCTGCCTGGCCGGAAAGCACGCCGAAGCGGCGAGGAGCGTCTTCTTCTCGAGGAGCAGGTTCTATCTCGGGCGCGCCGACGTATCGGTCATCGTGATGGATTTCAGCGAGAACCTTCTCGCCGGATTCGACGTGGCCCGGGCGATCGGCGGAGCGGGAGCATGGCTGGAGGCGGCCTATGTCGACGTCGATGCTTTCAGGAGGCGCGGGGAGACGAGCGCCCGAAGCTATCTTCGCCTGTCGCTGGGTTGTGAATACAACCTGCGCGGCGACCTCTACACGGCTCTCGAGTATCACTACAGCGAGGCGGGTGGAAAGGATCCGGTCTCGTATCTTTCGCTTCTCGGCCGGCCGGCATTCCGGGAGGGAGCGGTCTATCTCCTGGGCAGGCATTACCTCGCTCCCGTCGTCTCGTGGCAGGCGACGCCGCTCGCTCTCGCCGAGTCGCGGATCCTCTGGAACATGTCCGACGGATCGGTTCTCTTTGCGCCGAGGGTCGAGTACAGTCTCACGGGGGACATCTACTTGGAGGCGGGAATGTTCGCAGGGCTGGGCGAGAGCGATTCCCCCGCCGGGAATCCGTTCTCTTTCCCCTCCGAGTTCGGGAGCTACCCGGACGTCTATTACACGTCTTTCAGGATCTATTTTTGATTCGCATTCGATACCCGCCCGCCGCGGCACTCTGGCTGCGAGCCCCAAGCAGCGGGTGGCGGCGATTCGGGGCCCC
>CAYXEN010000103.1:0-4183 GCA_964464035.1 uncultured bacterium
CGCCGCCGAAAAGATAAGAAAAGCTATAGAAGCGATGGTATTCAAGATCCCCGAGACGGATATCACCACCGGGGTGACGGTGAGCATCGGCATATCGGTCTTCCAGGGAAACCGCAGGGATTTCTTCAATGCTGCGGACCGCGCACTGTACATATCGAAGAGCAAGGGGAAGAACAAGGTGAGTATGGCGGAGGTCGAGGCCTAGAGACCCGTCACTTGATCAGTGCCTTGTGAACCCATCCTTCTTTTCCGCTCCACGTCCGTACTCGTTTCCATCGGCCTTTTTCAGCGATCTGGAACACCACCGTACCGAACTTGAGCTGCTCGATGACCTTGAAATTCGAGCCGGGGCCGTCCCGGAGGTTGGCAAGGCGAGCCGAGACGATGCGGGCATTGCCTTCCATGGCGCTTATCATTCTTTTCTTGGATGCAATCTCGATCAACCTCTGGGCCCTTTTTGCGTAGTAGGCGGCCGCGGTGAACTGGTCGTGCTTCAAGCAACGGTCGCTCGAAGCGAGCTTCTTGCGTATCGTACGGAGGGTGAGCGAATCGAGCTTCTCGGGATCGTTCTTCAGGACTTTGTCCAGCAGGATCCTGGCCTCGGCCTGGGCTGCGACGGCGGAAGCCTTCGTTTCAGCGCTCTGGATCCTGTTTTCCAGGGAGATGAACTGCGTTTCCACGAAATCGAGATCGCTCTTGGTGTTCTTCAATTCGTCCTTGAGATAGCCGTTGAGCTGCATGAGATTGTCTGCTTCGGCTTCCCGTTTCTTCAGTTCCAGTGTGAGGTTCTGAACGCGGGACTTGTACCGCCGGTTTTCCGCCTCCAGCTTCCGCAGGTGGGCCAAGAAGGCGTTCAGGGAATCTATCTGGGCGCGGGTGAGATTCCACGTTGAGAAACGCGGAGGAGACGTGTAGCTTATGGGCTTGTTCCAGGAGCAGGAAACCAAGACCATGCCGGCAAGGAAGACGACGGCCGATTTCACGAAACAAGCTTTTCTCCTCTTGAGAACGTTCATGGCGTCAAATATATGGGCAAAATGCATGCCATAATCCCGGGCGGAGGCGATTGTGCGCTTTGCAAGCCCGCCAAGAGGTTGTAAGATCAGCGGGTGAGGGATAAGCAAAGGAGAGGATCATGAAAGCGATAAGAATGCACGAGCATGGCGGACCCGAGGTTCTGAAATCCGAAACCTGTCCCGAGCCGGAGGTGGGGTGTATGGATGTGATGGTCAGGGTCAAGGCCTGCGCCCTCAATCACCTCGATCTCTGGGTGAGGAAAGGGTTGCCGGGCATAGAGATTCCGATGCCCCACATCCTTGGGTCGGACATAGCGGGAGTGGTGGAAGCCGTAGGCGACGGGATCAAGCACTTGAACGTAGGCGACGAAGTCATTCTCTCCCCCGGAGTATCCTGCGGGCATTGCGAAAGATGTCTTCGGGGTGAAGACAATCTCTGCCCGGAATACACCTTGTTCGGGTACATGCGTGACGGGGGCTATGCCGAGTTCGTCAGCGCTCCCGCGGTGAACGTTCTCAAGAAGCCCGCCAGGCTGAGTTTCGAGGAAGCGGCGGCTTTCCCTCTGACATTCCTCACGGCCTGGCACATGCTCGTGGGAAGGGCGGGACTCAAGGCGGGGGAGACCGTCCTGGTGCTCGCCGCCGGGAGCGGAGTGGGATCCGCCGCCGTACAGATAGCGAAGCTCCTGGGAGCTTCGGTCGTAGCCACCGCCGGGAGCGAGGAGAAGCTCGCGAAGGCAAGGGAGCTGGGAGCGGATTACACGATCGACTACAACCGGGAAGATTTCAGCCGCGTCATCAGGAAGAAGATCTCGAAACGGGGCGTCGACGTGGTTTTCGAGCACGTCGGCAGTTCGACCTTCGAAAAGAGCATCGCGAGCCTTGCCAACGACGGCCGCCTGGTCACTTGCGGTGCCACGAGCGGCTACGACGCAAGGCTCGATCTCAGGCATCTCTTCGCAAGGCACCTGACGGTATACGGTTCCTACATGGGAAGCAAGGGAGAGATGGCGAGAGTCCTTGAGTTCGTAGAGGAAGGCAGGCTCGCTCCGGTGGTGGACAGCATCCTGCCCCTGGAAGGCGCGGCGGAAGCGCATGCCAAGCTCGAGAGCAGAGAGATGTTCGGGAAGGTCGTACTGGCGGTATCCTAGGAAGCGCGCCCCGGGGAGGGGGTTCTATTGACGATGCCTTCGAGCCCCTTCCACGATCTGTAGATCGAAACGGCCGCTACGATCTTGAGAGCTTCACCCGGGAGGAAGGGGAGGATTCCGGCCTGCAGGGCCGCTCGGAAGTCATGGATGTAGAACAAGAACAAGTGGAGGAAACCGAGAGCCAGGATCACGGCGGCGCCCAGAGAAAACACGAACGACTGCCAACGCACACCGTCTTTCCGTGATATTAGCCTTCCGATTACGACCGGCGCGACGATGAAACCCGCTATATAGCCGCCGGTGGGGCCGGCGAGAACGCCCGCACCGAACGCATGTCCGGCGAAGATGTGAAGCCCGGCGGTTCCTCCCAGGACGTACAGAAACTGGGACAGGGAACCGGCGCGCACGCCGAGAACGGCCCCTGCGAGCAACACGAAAAGGGTCTGCAGCGTCATCGGGACCGGTTGCAGCGGAATCATTATGTCCGAGCCGATGAAAGTAAGGGCGGCGAACAGGGGAATCGCGGCGAACCGCAAGAGTGTGCGAACCGGGGACGCCGCGAGGAGCGCCGGAGATGCGATGTCGTCGGCGTCGATCGATAATCTCTTCATTTCACTATACAAGATGTCTCCTCCATGCGCTTACGAAGAATCTGATGCATGAAGTCGCCGTTGTCAAGCAAAAAGGGTTCGAAGTCGTTACAGGAAAAACTCGTGCGGCATGAAATCCACGTTGGTCTGGAAGTAGTGATCCGCGGGGTAGTTCAATATGCAGCTCACGTTGTACATGTAGATGCATGCAAAATCCTTGACCTGGTGGCCGAACCGGCTGATCTCTTTTCCCTCGCGGAAGATCGAACCCCAGTGGGGGTTGTAGGCGAACTGGCATTCGGTCTCGAGAGTGTCTATTTCGTCGGAGAGACAGTTTATCGTGCGATCGAGTTGGTCGATGCTCTCGGACGGTTCGAAGCCGGGATTTCGCGATGACATCTCCTCGATCTCTGCCCGTTCCTTCTCCGCTTTCTTTCTCTGCATGCTGAGGTCGACCAGTCGGTTGTATGCCCTCTTGATCTTGAGCGCCGCTTCGATCTCCGAGGCAAGCTCGGGAACGATCATCCCGGTTCTCCATCCCATCACTTTCTTGGCTTTCAGGATGTCTCCGTACGTGTGGTCGCCGAAGTACATTATTTTGTCCGCCTTGCAGCGAAGCAGGCGCTCGAGATCGTAGGCGTTGGCACATGCGACCGTCGAACCGTCCATTTCGGCGGAAGGCTTCCTCGACTTGCGCCGGGAAAAGAAAAAAGGCTTGTTCGCTCTGGTCACGACGAGCCGGAAGTAATCCTTCCACGAGCCTTTGGCGCCCGCCGCGGCGAAGATATGGCGCATCAGAGCGTCCGCGTATTCCGGCTCCGAGTTCGTGAGAAGGAAGAGGAGCTTGCCGGAGGCGACAAGCCTTTCGAGCGTATCGACGAGAGACGGTTCCACTCGGAGAAAACGATCGGGTTCGGAGACGATCCGGTTCTTTATCGTTCCGTCCCGATGCGCGAGATCTATCATGGATCTGATGTCGCGGAACAGCTGTTTGAAGTCGCAACTACGCCCTTTTCTCTCGTAGTAGTCTATCAAGGCCGCGAAAAGAGAGACTTCGGGCAGGTGGAAAAGCGTATCGACCGAGGCGTAATTGCTTCCCGAGAAGGAGAAGCGCTTCGACGAATAGATCTGCTTCCTCTCCTCTGCGGGGAGGATCTTCTTGCCGTGATAAGCCCTCTGCACGTAGTCGTGCCGGTCCATCTTGAGGAGATTCCCGCGTTCGAGATCGATCACGAGTCCCCTCACGGCGGAGTCGGGCTCAAACGGGATCTCGGCGGTATCCTCGGGATAGCCGAGGTTCTCGATGAGCTTTGCGAGCGTGGCGTGGTATGCGAGCCTCCCCACGGGATGCGGATCGTAGTGAGCAAGGGTGTGGTCCAGATCGAAACCGACCGCCTTTATCCCGCCCAGGCGCAGATTACGGTTC
>CAYXEN010000104.1:0-3607 GCA_964464035.1 uncultured bacterium
GTCCGGAAAAGATAATACCCGAGGGCCGAGAAAGCTGCGACCGAGACCATTTCCCCGACCCAAGCGGGCGAATAATCCACCACCGCGTACTTGGGAGCCCTGCTTATGATGACCGCTATCACCGCTATCACCACTCCCATCAGTCCCTCCCCGGCTATCAAGCCCGATCCCAGGAGAACGCCCTGGTCCTTGCCTTTCTCTTCGTTGTCGGCGGGTCGGTATTTCCTGTCCACGTAGTGGCGCAGAAGGCCGCCGATGAAAACGGGAGTCATGGTATAAAGCGGCAGGTACATGCCCACCGCGAAGGGGAGGGGCGGCACGCGAAAGAGCATCACCAACACCGCGAAAGCCGCTCCTATGCCCACCAGGTCCCATCTCAGGTTGCCGCCGAGCACTCCGTCCAGGACGGTTTTCATCAAGGTGGCTTGGGGGGCGGGAAGTGTGTCGTTGCCGAAGCCGTAGGCCATTCCAAGGTAGTACACCGACAGGCACACGAAGAAAGCGGCTCCGCATGCACCTATTATCTCGACGAGCTGCTGCTTTCTAGGCGTCGCTCCGATGAGGAAACCCGTCTTGAGGTCCTGGGAGATATCACCGGCGATCGATGCGGCGACGCAAACGATGGTCCCTATGGTGAGGGCGGTGATCTTTCCGGTGAGGTCGGTCCATCCGAGGAGCTTGAAGACGATACCCACGCCGAGCAGGGTGACGATGGCCATTCCCGAAGTGGGATTCGACGAAACCCCGATGAGCCCCACGATCCTCGAAGATACCGTTACGAAACAGAAGGCGAAAAGAGTGATGGCGAGAGCGCTCACGAAACGCATGAGCAGGAAAGTGTGTTCTCCGATGATGCCGGGGATCAAGGTCACCATGCCTATTATTATGATGATGCCCGCCAGAACCCATTTGAGCGCCAGGTCCATCTCTGTTCTTTTTCTCGCCTGCTGCAGGGCGGCGGCGCTGGTCCTGAGCTCGCGCAATCCTATCTTCAACGATTCGGCCATGGTGGGCAGCGATCTTATTACGGTTATTATGCCGGCGGCGGCGACGGCGCCGGCTCCTATTATTCTTATGTATCCCTCCCATATCTGCTTCGAGGAGAGTTGCCCGATGGTGGTGATGGATGGATCCAACCCCTTCGAGCGGAGGTAGACGAGAGTCGTCTCCCATATCGTGGCGTCGCCGAACTTGTGGGCTATGAACGGGATGATGAGAACCCAGGAGATCAATCCTCCGCCCACCATGATGGCGCCTATCCTTCGTCCCAGTATGTATCCCACTCCCAGAAGGGCGGGAGTCGTCGAGACACCTATCACGGCTTTCTTCAAGTAGGGGATTTTCAGCTTCACCACGTCGGGCCAGAGGTAAAGAAGTCCCACGAGGCTCTTGTACAATGCACCGATCCCCAAGCCGACGAAAACGTTCTTGGCGGTCGAGCCGCCTTCCGACGCCGCGATGAGCACCTCGGCCGCTGCGGTCCCTTCCGGGTAGGGAAGGTTCTCGTGCTCCTTCACGATCAAGAATTGCCTGAGCGGAATCATGAATAGAATCCCCATCACGCCTCCGGATATTGCAAGCAGAGTCATCTGCAGGAGCGTCGGTTTGACGCCCCATATGAACAGCGCGGGGATGGTGAATATGATTCCCGAGGCGAGCGAGGAACTTGCCGAGCCGGCCGTTTGGGAAATGTTGCATTCGAGGATCGACGACTTTCCAACGGCCGGGCTCAGGACCCTGAGCACGGCCACCGAAACCACGGCGAGAGGGATGGCCGTGCTTATGGTCAGCCCGACGCGCAACCCGAGGTAGGCGTTCGCACTCCCGAAGACTGCTCCCAGGATCACCCCCAGGAGCGCGGTCTTCAGGTTGAGGTCGGGCATATCGACGCCGGCCGGGACGAAGGGTTTGTGTTCAGTAGACATTATCCTTTCCTTTTCTGAAACGGGTGCTCGCTCGAGACAGGCATGAGAATGCGGGCGATTATAACAATTGAACCGCGTCCAATGCCAGGATGAATGTCGCGAAGTATGCGAATCATCGTGTTCGGCGCTGAGACCGCAATTTCGATGAAGCTCCGGGCTTTTTGCCCTTTTTTTGCGGGCGGCCGGGTTGTATGATCATTTCGGAATGATGAGCAATCAAGAGCGAAGCAACGTGTCATGCGACGTCTTCGGGCTCGGGCAATGTGCTCTGGACTACATCGTGAAGACCGATGAGTATCCTCCTGCCGACGTGAAGTGTGAGTGTTTCGAAATGACGATGCAGGGGGGAGGACCGGTGGCGACGGCGCTCGTCGCACTCTCGCGCTGGGGAATGTCATGCACCTTAGCTGGAGTCGTCGGCGACGACGAATTCGGCGGGACGATCGCGCGATCGCTCGAGGACGAGGGCGTCGATATCTCGGGCCTCGTTACAAGGCGGGGCGGCAAATCCCAGTTCGCTTTCATCGTGGCCGAGCCGGGTGTCGGCAGGCGAACCATATTCTGGTTGAGGCCCACCGGCGATCCGCCCCGAATGGAAGAACTGGATCTCGAAAAACTGAAAGCGGCCCGCGTTTTTCATACAGACGGCCTGTTCATGGACGTGTCCCTGGAGGCTGCAAGGGAGGCGCGGAGGGCGGGGGTGGAAGTCGTGGTGGACGCGGGAACTCTCAGGGAGGGGATGCTCGACTTGGCGCGCGCGAGCGATTATTTCATAGCATCTCAAGTGTTCGCCGAGGAAATGGTCGGGCCCGGGGATCCCGAGGGAGCCTGCAGAAAACTCGCGGATATGGGGCCCAGGGTGACGGCCGTGACTCTCGGCGCCGAGGGATACGCGGCCTGGTTTGACGGAAGGACTCTGAGACGGCCGGCTTACGAAGTGGAAGCGGTGGACACGACGGGATGTGGAGATGTCTTTCATGCCGGTTTCATATACGGCTTGTTAAAAGGTTGGAGGCCTGAAGAATCTCTCGAGTATGCGGCGTGGGCCGCGTCGCGAGTGAGCACGGCTCTCGGTGGTCGCGCAGGCATACCCCCGGCTTCGCAGTGGAAAGGGCGGCGTAAATCATGAGAGGCGGATTCATTCGATCCTCGAGCGTATTCCTGGCGGGCTTGATCCCGGCGATTCTCGCGGCGGCAGTGCTGTCCTCGTTGTCATCGTGTTCACCCAAGAGAAAGGAAGTCCGCCCGCCCGCGCCTCCGGTCATGCTTTTCGCAGTGGACGGACTGGAGTGGCGAATCATGGCGCCCATGCTCGAGAGAGGCGAGCTTCCCACGATAAAGGGCCTGCTGGAGCGTGGAAGCTTCGGCTATCTGGAGACGATGCAGCCCACCTATTCCGCCGTGATCTGGACCACGGTGGCGACCGGCAAGATTCCCAAGAAGCACGGAATCCTGAACTTCGTTTATCAAGACGAAGGTGCGAAAGGGGGAGGGTACCGTTACTATACGAGCGGACACCGGAGGACCAAGGCGTTCTGGAACATTCTCAGCGACTACGGCAAGAGAGTGTACTGCATAGGCTGGTGGATCACGTACCCGGCGGAGAAGATAAACGGGTTGATGGTCAGCCAGACGAACACGATGGGCCTCCTGAAGAATCCGCAGACGGGGATGATGAAAGG
>CAYXEN010000105.1:0-3559 GCA_964464035.1 uncultured bacterium
TCACTTCGTTGCGCGCGGCGGGGGCCCCGAATCGCCGCCACCCGCTGCTTGGGTGGTGGTGGACTCGTCGATCAAGTCGCCGGAGAAAGCTCCAACGGCTTCGATGATGAGGATGACTGCGAGAACGAAGAGGAGCGCAGCGATCACGCCTATCACTCCGACCCCGTGCTTGATGACCAGCTGGACCAGCGCAAAGAGCGTCACCGCTAGCATGAAAGCCATCGGCAAAGTTGCGAAGAGCACCCTTCTTCCCGTGCGCTTGAGCCAGACCCCGACGGTGAGCAGGGCCAATCCGCCCAAGAGCTGGTTGGTCGCGCCGAAGACCGGCCAAATCGCTTTCCACGCGGGGATGACTTGCCCGGTGGCGGGGTCCTTGATCTGGACGAGGGCGAGCCAGAGGGGAAGAACCAGCGTGGCGGTGGTCGCGAGTATGTGAGCCCTTATTCCCCACATGTTGAAGAGCTCTTCGAAAATATAGCGCGCGAGGCGAGTCGCCGTGTCGAGCGTCGTCAAGAGAAATGTGCTCAGGGCGAGAAGCCCGAACGAGATCCCGAGCTTGCCGGGGATCCCGAACGCGCCGAGGAATTTGCCCATGCCGCTGGCGAAAACCTGGGGCGGAGCGCTTCCTTTGGGTATGTGTCCGCCCGCTGCAACGATCGCGGCCACGGCGATCAGGGCGAGAAGCCCCTCCACCAGCATCGATCCGTACGCGACCGGCCGCGCCGACTTCTCGTTGCCGAGCTGCTTGGCCGTCGTGCCCGACGCCACTATGGAGTGGAAGCCGGAACAGGCACCGCAGGCTATCGTTATGAATAGGGCGGGAAAGAGATAACCCAGGCTTTCACTGTGGAAGCCGAGGAAGGCTCTCGTGTCGAGAGGCGGATGCGATATGAAGATACCTCCTATTCCTCCGACGATGCATGCGAAGAGAAGGTAGGAAGAGAGGTAGTCCCGGGGTTGCAGGAGTATCCACACGGGCGTGATGGAAGCTATGAAGCAATAGGCAAGGAGAATCACCGTCCACGTGGTCTTGGGGTCGCCGTGCGCGATCGCCGGTGGAGAGCCCAAGGGGATCAGCTGCCCTACGTAAATCGCGGCGAAAACGAGCGGGACGAAAACAAGGCTGGCCGCGGGAAGGGAGAGCTTGAACCGATATAGCGATACGCCGAGCATGACGGCGAGCATGATATATAATAGAGAAGAAGTCGCCACGCCCCCGTCGCTCTTGAAAGTGAGCGCCGTCAAATCGACGAAGACCGTCAGGACGTAGACCAAGGCGAACCAGATGAAGACGAGGTAGAGCTTGTGCGCCCTCGGGCTCATCAATTCCTTCGCCACTTGTGCTATCGAGCGGGCCTTGTGCCTTATCGATATTACGAGCGACGAGTAATCATGCACGCCGCCGATGAAGATGGATCCCAGCACTATCCAAAGGACCGCGGGAAGCCATCCGAAGATGGCCACGGCGAAGATCGGGCCGACTATCGGTCCCGCCCCCGCTATGGAGGAGAAATGATGCCCCATCAAAACCGGCGTCCTGGCGGGCACGTAATCGAGGCCGTCGTAGCTCGTGTGCGCGGGGGTGGCATGCGAGGGATCGATATTGAACTGCCTGTCGAGAAACGCCCCGTAATAGCGATAGCCGAGGATGAAAAGAACTATCGCGATGACGAAGAGTGCTATCACGGTTCAAGCCTCCTTCCGGAAATCCTCTCGGGATGTCACGGTCTGCATTCGCCTGCGGATTTCACATCCACTACTGCGGGAGACTTTGATCCGGAAAGAGGTTCCCAGAAGCCGAAGTTGTCTTCTTCGACCTTGCAATAACCGCTCTCCTTGTAAGTGGCGAAGGAATTGTAGCTCCATCCGAGATACTTCGAGCCTCCTCCGTCCTGGGTAGTTATGAGAAACTTGTTCGCCAGATCTCCGATCCCCCTTGCCTGGCCCACGGGCGACGGGCTGTCTCCACGGTTCGCATCCACCGGGACCCATCCATAGTTCGGCAGGTACACTTGGGCCCAGCGGTGGAAGGCCTCGTCGATGCTCGCATCGTCGCCGCGAACGACGATGCTTCCCTGGTAACGTGCGGGCAGCCCGGCCGCCCGGCACAGTGACACGAACGAGAACGTGTACTCGGAACACGAGCCGCTTCCCCGCTTGAGAACCACCTCGGGGACGTCCCAGCCGCCGATCATCTCGTAGTGCAGGTTCTCGATGATGTAGTTGTAGATCTTTCTTGCGATCCAATAAGGATTCTTCTCGTCGCCCACGATCTTCTTGACCAGGTCCTGGATGTACGGGCTGGTGATACGGTAACGCGATCCGTCCGCGAGGTATTTCTTTCTTATCGCGCGGGGAATGTCGTCGAGGGATCCGGTTTCCTCGGGGATGACGAGATAATGTATGGCGGATACTTTCACGTTCACGTTGAACGTCAGGCCCTTCTTGCTTCCCGGCGCTATGTCGCCGAGCTCGAAGACGGCGCATTTCTGCCCCCACCTGTCTTCGACCTTGCGGGACGGCGGGATGGAGAAGTTCACGTCCGAGAGAAGTTCCTGGTTGGGAAGCTTTTCGGGCAAGGCTATGTTGACGACGACGTCCTTGACTTCCCCGGGGCCGTAATTGTTGAGCGCCCAGAGGTACTCCACTCGCGCCTCTCGCGTGTCGGTGAGGCGATACATCTCCTTGTCTCTTATTTTCAGGCGATAGAGCTTTCGATCCTGGAAATCGACGCTCCAGATGCCGCCGTCCATGCATGCGATGCCGGCTGCGTACGGGCCGGGAGCGTCGATGATCCCGAGCACCATGCCGCCGCGTGGATCGATCATGTATATCTCGTCGGCGATCCGGTTCGACACCCAGAGATAGGTGCCGTCGTAGGCGAGGGACTCGCAGGAGCGGTCGGGCACGTCGAAGTAGGACAGAATCGTGCCGTCTTCGGGCAGGACCTTGTATATCTTGCCGCTTCGCCGCTCGAGGATGTAGAGGTTCTCCCCCGCCCAGGCGAGCCCGGTCGCGCGGGACCCGGGAGCCGCGAAGCTTCTCTCGACGATGCCGGTCTCGAGATTCAAGGCGTAGATCATGCCGGTATGGTCGTCGGATACATAAAGAAGGCCGTCGCCGAATGCGAGCCCGTGGGGCTTCAAGGTAGGGGCGTCGTAGCGGTTCTCGACTGAACCGTCCCGCGGCGAGATCTTGTAGATCACCGCCTCGCGCCAATCGGCGAGGTAGAGAGCCTTGCCGTCGGTCGCAAGGCCGGAAGGATAGTTGCATGGTATGTCGAAGGTGGCTTGCACGTCGCCCGGCGCCGCGGCCGGCGCTGGAGGATTGGCAAGGAAAAGGGTGCTCAGCACTAGAGCTGGAAGCAAGGATTTGATCTTGCGCATCTCGAACCTCCCTGGATTGGAATTTTCATTTGAGCCCCTGGTCGGGCAAAGGCCCCACCCCACCGTGCTCACTGACGTTGCGCGCGGCGGGGGCCCCGAATCGCCGCCACCCGCTGCTTGGGGCTTGTTGCCAAAGTGCCGCGGGTCCTGTCGGCGATCTCACCCCACCGTGC
>CAYXEN010000106.1:0-3472 GCA_964464035.1 uncultured bacterium
GTGGGGTGAGATCGCCGACAGGACCCGCGGCACTTTGGCTATAAGCCCCACGCAGTGGGTGGCGGCGATTCGGGGCCCCCGCCGCGCGCAGCGCAAGCGAGCACGGTGGGGTGAGATCGCCGACAGGACCCGCGGCACTTTGGCTATAAGCCCCACGCAGCGGGTGGCGGCGATTCGGATGTGGTGCCTTTGAAGCGCTCGACATGCCATCTCCTCACCCGCGGCTTTTCAAAAACTCGACTGCAGCTTCGCTTCCAGCGCCCTCGCTATCCTCGCCCGCGACTCGAGCAGATGAGCGTTCGCCTCATCGCTCAAACCCGGCTTCTTGAACGCCTCGTCGATACGCGCCTGGATCCTTCTCAAGTTCAGGCGCGCCAATGCGATCGCGTCCTGCGGCGTACCGGGAAACGGCCTGACAACCATCTTGATCAGGAAGCCGAGATAATGGCGTTGCAGATTTCGCCGCATCGCCGCCGTCCTGCCCTCGGCCACCGGCTGGTCGAGCCAAATCGCCTTGCTCAACGAACGGAAAAACTCGGAGAGCCGGTAGGGATTCTTCACCTTGTATTCGGCGTCGACGATCCGCTGCAACAGGTACGGTTGCATCAAGTTGGCGAGCACCGAATACTGGAGAGCGCTCACCCATTCGATCAGCGGAAAATCGAAGCGCCTGCCATAACTGAAAAGATTGTTCTCCCAGTCGTTGAGCTTCGGGTCCGATAGCTTGTTCAACACCTCGGGCGGCAACGCGAATCCATCCGGCGAAAAGGCGTTCTTCACGAGGAAGTTCATCGCCCTTCTCTGCTCCGAGGCGGGAACCGGTTCGAAGGGAAGCTTTCCGCCCGGATCACCCTTGTGCGAGCGGGAAGTATACTGTCCACCCACGTACTTCACCCCCATGATCGATGCTATGTAACGCTGAATGAAAAGGGTCTGAACCGCAGTCCGCAATGCTGCGTAGCCTTGCCCGTTTTCCACCACCCTTTTCTCCAGCTTGCCGCTATGCAAGAGATCATCGATCAATGCTATCCTGTCAGAGCCGAAGCGAAGCGGATCGTCCCCGAGGTCCCATATGTTGCAAAGCGGATCCAGTGCTCCCGCGGGGTACGTGTCCTCGTCGGTCCCGTAGGCATATTCAGGTTTCCACGATTCGGCCGCGATCTTCTCGAGAACCTCTTTCTTCTCCTCCGGCGTATCGCCCGGGACTTCCATGTACCCCCACTTTATCATCCACTTGTCACAAGGCCCGACAGTAGGAGAATAATAATAGCCCTGCCGGCTGCGGTCCCTCGCAATGTTCGGAGAAGCATAGTCCATCACCGAACCGGTCATTCCCGTCCTCGCTATCGTCTCGCGATCGTTCAGTTTGTCGTATGGAACGGCGACGCTGCTCTTGAAATTGTGCCTCAAGCCGAGCGTGTGGCCAACCTCGTGCATGGTCACTTCCTTGAGAGCTTCACCGATGTATTCCTCCGGCACGTCCATTCCCGGCGCCAACTCGCCGTTCGCGAGCATCACCAGGCGCATGAAAGCCCCGCCGTTCTCGATTCCACGCCCTATGCTGCAGAACCACTTGTTGTTCCTGTAGAACTCGATCACGGGATCATCGTTCGGATCCTTGAGCGGATGATCTATGAAGCGAAGGAAAGGATCGGTCTTGATGACGGCATCCGGGCCGGCGTAACGCCGATAGACCTTCTTGAAGCCCGCGACCATGTTTCCGTCCAGGAGTATGTCGGCGTCGAGTATCTCGCCCGTCCGGGGGTCCACCCGCGAAGGTCCGATCGCTCCGAAACTGGGAGAGTCCGTGACGATCCAGCGGATCGTGTTGTATCTCGCATCCTCCGGGTCGAAATCGGGATCGTCGGGAGCTTCCTTGGCGAGGATCGCGTTCTTGAATCCCGCCTCCTCGAAAGCCTTCTGCCATTCCTCGATCCCCGCCGCGACGAATCTCCGGTACTTCTTCGGGATCGTGCGGTCGAGATAGAAAACGATCGGTTTCTTCGGTTCGGACAACGCGGCCGTGGAATCCTTCTTTTCGAGGCGCCAACGGTTTATGTAATGCACCATGAAGGACTCGCTGTCATCCCGCGTGAAGTCCTTGAACGGAGTGAGAAAATAGCCGATCCGGTCATCGGCCAGTCGGGGCTCCATGGGTTTCTCGGGAAGATTGATGATGCTGTAATGTACGCCGACCTCGATATATCTCGGGTCGGGCACGCTGGGGAGGTAGAGGCCGCGGCGATCGCCGGGAACGTACGTGAGCATCGCTTCGAGCTCCACGTTGCCGGGGAACACCTTGATCTCCCCGAACGCACGCCTCTTCGAATCCAGCCTGACGGGCTTCCTCAACACCAGACGCATCCAGTACGCGAGATCGGGAAGGTCGGACAGGAATACATCGTTCATCTTCAGGAGCAACGCCCCGGTTTCGTCGTTCTCGCTCTCTATCTTCAAGGAGAAGAGGATCGAGTTGCCGAACGTGAGATCGATCGCCTTTTGAACAGCCTCGTCCCCCGAGGACCTGAACAGCGTATTGAGGCGACGAATCTGCACGTGATCCTCGACCCTGTGAAAGTCGAACATGATGTCATCGATAGGGAGGCCTCCGAGCACGAAGCGAGCGCCGATCCCCTTGGACATGCTGAGCACGGCGAGGAAAGGCTTGTCCAATTGATCCTTCTCTATTTCGAAATAGACATCCTCCCTCTTCTTGTAGACCTTGAACAATCCCTTCTTGATCTCGGCGTCCTTGGTGACTTCACTCCAGTTCTTGTACTTCGGTTTCTTCTTCGGTTTTACATGAGGTCTCGCGAACCTCCCTCGGATCTTGTCCGCATAGCTGCGTGATTTGCGGTGTTTTTCCGCTTTCTTTTCGTTCTTCTCGCCCGTGTCTTTCTTGGCCTCCGTGCCGGCGCTTGCCGCCGCGCTCCCACTCGGAGAGACGGCCAAAACAGACGCCGCGAACAAGAACATGAAAACAAGAGCGAAAACATTCCCTGCCTTGCGCATGACAATGGACCTCCTTGGAGCGCGGGATTCGATGTGAAAATGAGATTACTCCATAATATACACGATTTCAGGGATATTGTTGCGCCAAACTTTCCCACCCCCATGCAGCGGGTGGGGGCGATTCGGATGTGGTGCCTTCGAAGCGCTCGACAAGCCGGCAACCCTTTGACCCCATCGGCCGTCCGCCTTATAATCACTTGCATTCCAGTCAGTTTCCCAGGCTTTTCAACACACAACCCCGTTCAGCGGAGGGACACGCATGAAATCACTCGCAAGAACGATTCTTCTTACGTTTACCGCCTGCACGCTGACCCTGCTCGCGTCACACGGATTCTCTGAGGCGGGGAATTCCGTCAATACCGGGCGGTACTCATACACGAATCCATCCAAGCAGCGGGTGGCGGCGATTCGGGGCCCCCGCCGCGCGCAGCGACAGCGAGCACGGTGGGGTGAGATCGCC
>CAYXEN010000107.1:0-2383 GCA_964464035.1 uncultured bacterium
CGCTACCGGGGCGGAATGGCGACGGACATATGGCTTTTCAATCTCAAGACCCACGAGTCGAGAAAGATAACCGAGTGGGACGGCACGGACACCCAGCCCATGTGGCACGGTGACAAGGTCTATTACCTGTCCGACGCCGGCGACGAACACAGGCTGAACATATGGGTCTACGACGTGAACAAGGGAGACAGGCGACAGGTCACCCACTATGAGGATTACGACGTGAAATGGCCTTCGATCGGTCCCGGCACCAACGGTGAAGGGGAGATCGTATTCCAGTACGGGGCGGATCTGTACCTCCTCAACCTCGGAAGTGAAGAAGCGGCGCGGGTCCGGGTCACGATTCCGGGGGATCGGCCCAAGATAAGACCTCGGATGATCGCGGTCAAAGACTTCATCTTTTCGAGTGGAATATCATCCAGCGGGAAAAGGGTGGTCATCGAAGCGAGGGGCGACATATGGACTCTTCCCGCCAAGAAGGGGGCTTTGCTCGATCTCACCCGGACGAGCGGAGTGGCCGAACGCAATCCCGCCTGGAGTCCCGACGGGCGATGGATAGCCTATTTCTCGGACGAGAACGGGGAAAACTACGAACTATACGTCACTCAATCCGACGGCAGGGGCGAGACCCGCAGGCTGACGAGCTTGGGGCGGGGGTATCTGTACGATCCCGTCTGGTCTCCCGATTCGAAGAAGATCGCTTTCTGGGACCAGAACGGAAGGCTCTTCGTGCACGATATCGACAAGCGCAAGACACGGCAATTGGATCAGACCCCGGCCAACGATCGCCACCGAGTGTCCTGGTCCAGCGATTCGCGTTGGCTCACGTACGCGCGGGGCGAGGGGATGATCGGGCAATCCTGCATTTGGATCTACGACGTCGCCAAGGGCAGGAAGCACAAGGTTACGAGCGGCATGTTCAACGATTCCTGGCCGACGTTCGACCGCGAAGGGAAATACCTGTTCTTCGCGAGCAACCGGGAATTCTCCTCGCCGATCTACGAGGACCTGGGGACCACTTGGGTGTACGCGGGCACGGAGCGGCTATACGTCGTTCCTCTCAAGAAAGACGCTCCTTCACCGCTCGCTCCGGAGAACGACATGGAAGAGTGGAACGGCGAAAAGAAGAAGTCGGAGAAGAAGAATGGTGACAAGGGCAAGAAAGGCAAGAAAGCCAAGAAGAAAAAGGAAGAGAAAGCCACGCCGGTGGTCATCGACATGGACGGTTTCGAACATCGAGCGGTTCAGCTTCCCGTGGAGCGGGGCAAGTTCGCGCTCCTGAACGTCAATGACAAGGGCCAGCTCGTTTACGCCCGCATGCCGGTGAGAGGAGGGCGAGGTAAACCCTCCATAAAACTCTTCGATCTCGAGGACGAGAAAAAGGAAGAGAAGACCGTCTTGGAAGGCACGGGATCCTTCTCCATGTCGAGCGACGGCAAGAAGCTTCTCGTCAGGAAAGAGGGCAAGATGGCCGTCATAGACGCCAGGCCGAAGCAGAAGATGAAAGACTTCATAAATACGGCCGATATGAAGACCCGCATCGACCCGCGAGCGGAATGGCGCCAGATCTTCACCGAAGCCTGGAGGATTCAGAGGGATTTCTTCTACGACCCGAACATGCACGGGCTCGACTGGAAAAAAGTGAGAGAACGATATGAGGCGATGCTTGCCGACTGCGCCTCCCGCGAAGACGTGAGCTACGTGATCAGGGAAATGATATCGGAGCTGAACGTGGGGCATGCATACTATTTCGGGGGGGACGTCGAAAAAGCCCCCAAAGAATCGGTGGGCATGCTCGGTTGCGATTTCGAGCTTGCCGACGGCGCCTACCGGATCGCACGGATCATCGAAGGAGCTCCATGGGACGTGGACGGACGAGGCCCGCTGAGCCAGCCGGGTGTGGACGTCGAGGAAGGTGATTATCTCCTGGCGGTGAACGGCGTCCCCATGGATACGAGCAAGGACCCATGGGCGGCGTTTCAGGGATTGGCGGGCAAGACCGTGACCCTGACCCTGAGCTCAGAGCCGAAGATGAGCGACAAGGCGCGCAACGTCGTCGTCAAGCTGCTCGCCAGCGAAAGGAAACTGCGCTACCGGGCGTGGGTCGAGAAAAACCGCGCTTACGTCGAGAAGAAGAGCAAGGGAGCCGTGGGTTACATATATGTTCCCAATACCGGCATCGACGGACAGAACGAGCTGGTGCGCCAGTTCTTCGGGCAACTCGACAAGAAGGCTCTCATTATAGACGAGCGCTGGAACGGCGGCGGCCAGATCCCGACGAGATTCGTCGAGCTGCTCAATCGCCCGATCGCGAACTACTGGGCGCTGCGGGACACGAAGGACGACTTCCCCTGGCCGCCCGATGCGCACCAAGGGCCGAAGT
>CAYXEN010000108.1:0-2326 GCA_964464035.1 uncultured bacterium
GCCCTGATTGCATCTACACCGTTCATGGAGGGCATCATCAGATCCATGATCACGAGATCCAGTTCCTTCTTAATCGCGAGTTTCATGGCTTCGAATCCGTTTCGAGCGCTCAAAACCCCGAACCCCGCATCCGTCAAGATGCTGTGCAAGAGATCCAGAACGCTGTCCTCATCGTCCACTACGAGTATCGTCTTCTTCATCTTGACTCCCGGATAAAGACCTGAAAAGGCGAGCCGGTATTTCCATTATCGATCGACAGCTCGATCACCGGACTTTAGAATATATTTGGTGTTGAAATAATCCCCGTTTTGAAACATCATGGATGCCTTCCCGCTCATCCGGAGCATTCCTCGATCCGAAGCAGCGGGAGTCTGGGGATTGTTCATCGTTTCCACCTACCGGAGGCACGCGTGACATGAGGGACTCGGCGCCGCGCGACAGAAAGCTCGGTGATGAATGGAGGGAGTGGGACGGGAGCTTCATCGATCCCGGCGAAATACGGGCCGGCAACCGATTGTTCCTGCTTCTGCTGCTGGCCGCGATCCTGCTTCTCATCGGAGCGTGTTTCCTGCTTCTCTATATGATTTCCCCCCGCCTCGCACAATATTCGGCAAGGCTCCCGCACTTGATCTACCTCGTTCTCATCGCCGCATCCATTCTCGCCTTTCTATGGTTCGGAGCCGTTCTGCTCATCCTAAAAACGAAGAGCAGCAGGTTCTGCTTCTGCCTCGGCAACAAGTTCTTTTTTGAGATATCCGATCTTGCCACCAGGCTGGGCAGAAGGATCGGATTGTCCAGGGACAGGGTCGGGCATTCTTTCATAAAGGTTTCCAACGCCATAGCGATAGCCTCGCTGAGAGCCAAGCTCGAAAGAAAGGTGCTCATACTTCTTCCGCGCTGCCTCTCCCCTCAATCGCGCAAAAGAGTACTCGAGATCTGCGCTCGTTATCCGGTTGCGGTAAGAACGGTTGCGGGTGGTGAAGCGGCGAGGGAACACGTGAAGCAACTTGCGCCGGACGCTGTCATCGGAATAGCTTGCGAGAGGGACCTCGTAAGCGGCATTCGGGACGTGGCGGCGCGCATCCCTGTTTTCGGGATACCCAATATCCGTCCGGAAGGCCCCTGCAAGGGCACTTACATCGACTACGGCGACCTCGAAGAAACTCTGAGATTCGTATTCGGATGATCGCGGGCCGTCCTGCACCACCGGCTCAGTTCGTTTCCACGACCAACTTGTATCCACCCAGGCCCAACCTGCTCTTCTTGATTCCGACCTTCTTTCTGGTTGTTTTCCCCGCGAAGATCATGATGTCATACAAGGATAGCTGCTTGTCCAGCGGTCCGTGATCGAAACGACCGCGCTCGCTCTCGTACCCGAGATTCCTCACGACCAGGCGAGCGACATGCGGCCCCACCCCGAGGCCGATCTTGACGTCCTTGAGTTCGATCGTGTTCTTGTATATCTTGTCGGGGCCGTCCCGAACGATCTTGTCGACGGTGCTGTCCACGTACGAGAACACTTTCTCTCCATCCACGTACAATGCCTCTTCTATTGCGTTGGCCCGCAATGCGCTGTCCTTTCCGCGCTCCCTGTGAACCACGATCTTGCTGCTGAGCTTGAGCCCCGAGCACGCTACGAGGAGGCTCCCCGCCTCGGCGGCCGCACGAGTCGAACCGAGCAACTCCGGTGCATTCGCGGGATCCCCGAATACGATACTCCGCACCTGTGAACGTGATACTGCGATTCTCGCCCCGAAGGAGGTTCTGAAAACGACACTGTCTTCACTGACTGATACCAATCTTCCCTTTATCGCCGAACCATCGGTCAGGCGGATCACTTCTCCCGCGACCGCACCGGGGATCGCCAAGAGAAAGAGAAACAAGAGCAACCGTCTGGATTTCATCACTGAAGCTCCTTCCTCGTGTACTTCGACGTAGTGGCCGGAATCTTGCTATTTGTACTCGATAATTATATATTGCCACGATTCCCGGCTTGATTGTAACATCATTTCTCGTGGTTGGAGTAGACATGAAACCCATCCTGGAAAAAATCGAGCAAATGGCTCTCCTGGCCGACGGCGCCATGGGAACCATGCTGTACTCCAAGGGCATCTACATAAACACCTGCTTCGACGAGCTCAACATCACGCGCCCGGCGCTGGTCGAAGAGATTCATCGCGAATATCTTGAGGCGGGCGTGGACATCATCGAGACCAACACCTTCGGGGCGAATCGCTTCAAACTCGCCGCTTTCGGCATCGAGGACAAGGCCAGGGAGATCAACCAAGCCGGGGCCCGACTGGCCAGGAAGGCGGCCGGAAAGGAC
>CAYXEN010000109.1:0-1945 GCA_964464035.1 uncultured bacterium
AATCCAGGAGAGGGCGTTGAAATAGACGTCAAGCCGACGAGCGTCATCGGCTGGGTGGCCCTCACCCGCGAGCCGGTCTTGCGGGTCGATATCGACTCCGATGACCGTTTCGAGGAGATCGTGGGCGAAGAACCCTTGAAGAGCGACATGGTTGTCCCCCTGACCGCCCGGGGCGAACTGGCAGGCACGCTCAACGTGGGGAGTTACAAGAGAAACGCTTTCACCTATGCCGATCTCGAAGTTCTGAAGAATTGCAGCCGATTCGTTTGCGTCGCCATAGAACACGTCATGCTTCTCAATGAAGCAAGGGAACTCGCCGCGCGTTACAAACTGCTCCAGGAAAACGCCAACGACATCATATTCCTGATAGACAAGAAATCCGGAAAGATAGTCGAGGCCAACAGAAAGTGCGAATTGATCTTCGGGTATCCTCAGGATGATCTTCTCGGCAAGAGTTACTTCGATCTTTTCGCGGAGGAAGACCTTCACCAGGCGCGAAAAGATTTCATCCGGATGCTGAGCGACAAGTCGAGCAGCTTCATAGATCGGAGGATGGTGAGCAGGGACAACCGTATCATCTTCGTGGACATAAACGCGAATCTACTGGACATACATGACAAGACCTACATCCAGGTCATCATCCATGACATCTCCCAGAGGAAGATGCTCGAGCAGCAGATCATATTCCAGAACAAGCGGCTTCAGGAAATAAACTCCAGGCTGATGGAAGTCGACAAGATGAAGACGGAGTTCTTGGCCAATATCAGCCATGAGTTGAGAACGCCGCTCAGTATAATCATAGCCTATTCCGAGTCGCTGAGGAGCGAGAAGCTTTCCAAGAGCGAGCGCAGCAAGTTTCTGGGGGTGATCGAAGAGAACAGCGAGAAACTCCTCGGCCTGATAAACAACCTCATCGATCTTTCCAAGCTGGAGGTCTCCGGGTATCAATTGCATCTTACTCTTTCACACGTTCACGACGTCGTGCGCTCCGTGTTCACGACGGTGAAGAAGGAAGCCGCCAGAAAATCGATAGAGCTGCGATTCGATCCCGGTCCCGACATTCCGGTGATCTATTTCGACAACAACCGGATAAGCCAGGTGCTGCTGTCGCTGCTCAGCAACGCGATAAAGTTCAGCGACGACGGGGGAAAGGTCGTCGTTTCAACCGAGCAACAAGGCGGAGAGATTCTCGTCAAGGTGAAGGACAACGGTGCGGGGATAAAGCCGGAGAAGCTGCCTTATATCTTCACGACATTCCAGCAGGCGGACGGGTCGAGCTCGCGCCGGTGGGGAGGGATGGGAATCGGCCTGGCTCTCGCCAAGCACATCGTGCGACTTCACGGCGGGGATCTCTGGGTGGAGAGCGAGTACGGCAAGGGAAGCGAGTTCACGTTCTCCCTGCCGGTCGAAACTGAAGAGGCCCTCCTCGAAGAAGGGCCTGCCGGAGATGCGTCCAAGGGATGAGTGGTTTCAGGCGGACGGATTCTCCTCTTCGAAGGTTTCCGTGAGAACCACCGCCTCGTTTCTCGTGATCTTGAGGATTCCGCCGCCGATCTCGTACCATTTCTCGCTCTTGTCCTCGAAGGTGACTTTCATCCTGCCCGGCGCCAGGGTGGATATTATGGGTGCGTGGTTGGCCAGGGCGCCCAAGTAGCCCGTCTCCCCGGGAACCACGATCGACGTGACCTGCGCGTCCAGGGGAGTGCTCTTCGGAGTCAATACCTTGAAGTGAAACGTGGGCATCGCTGATCTTCCTCTCCGGCTGTGCTCTTCGTCAAGCGGCGCTGATCGTCTTGGCCTTTTCGAGAACTTCTTCGATGGTTCCGACCATGTAGAAGGCCTGCTCCGGGATCTCGTCGTACTTGCCTTCTATGATCTCCCTGAAACCGCGGATCGTGTCCTGGATCTTTACATACTTCCCTGCCGTCCCCGTGAAGACTTCCGC
>CAYXEN010000110.1:0-1778 GCA_964464035.1 uncultured bacterium
TCCTACCGCATTATATATCAGATCTGTTATGTTTTTATTATGCTTTTGTTAGATTCTCCTGTTGTCTTGCTCTTGTTTTTTAGTTTGCTGATCTTGACTTTGATATGTGTTTTCTTTTGTTTTTTTCTCAAGCAGAAGACGGCATACGTTTTTTCTGCCTGTCTCTTTGGCTCGGAGATGTGTATAATATACAGCGCGATGAGAGACCCAAAGAAAGACAACCCGATGCGACCACCCGCAGGTCCCGGCAAGGTCGACATGAGCGTCGTGATCTGCACGAGGAACCGCTGCGAACTTCTCCAGCGCACCGTAGAACTTCTCGCCCGGCAATCGCTCGGCGCCGGCAAGACGTTCGAGATAATCGTGGTGGACAACGATTCGAGCGATGCCACGAAGCAGGTCGTGACCCAGCTCCAAAAGAGGACTCGAACGCCGTTGATATACACGATGGAGCGAAAAACCGGGTTGTCGCGGGCGAGAAACCGCGGCTTGCAGGAGGCCAAAGGAGAAATCATCGTCTTCACCGACGACGACATGGTTTTCCCGGAGAACTGGCTCGAGCGAATCCACATGGACTTCGCAACGAATCCGCCTCCCGCGTGCGTGACCGGGCCGGTGACCATCCACGAGGATTCGCACCCGGCCCTCAAATCCAGCTTTCCCCCGGGCAAGAAGCGCTTCCTTTTTCCCTCCGAGCCGTGGGAGGTCGGCCGAGGCAACAACATGGCCTTCAAGCGCAGCTACCTGGTCAAGGCCGGGCCGTTCGACACGCGTCTCGGAGCCGGAACCCCCGCCGCTTCGGGGGAAGACACCGACATGTTCTACCGCATAATGAAGCTGGGAGGCGACATCCTCTTCGACCCGGAGTTGAGCTCATACCACGATCACGGCCGCCACGACCCGCAGGCGATAAGAAAGATCTGCCGCAATTACGCGGTGGGAGGGACCGCTTTCCTCATCAAGCACGTCGTTCGTTTCGACGTGTTCGCCCTCAAACTGCTTCTCTGGAAATACGAGAGCTTCCGTCTCGCCGCGAAGCGATCCAGGATGGACACCCGCTTCCATCCCCCCATGAACGAAGTGAAGAAGATCTACATGAAAGGGTACTTCGCGGGCATTTGGATGGGGATAGCGAACCTTTTCAGAAAAGCGGATTGAACTTCAAGCACCGGGTTTGCGGATATAGAAACAGGCCGAATCTCCCCGGCCCTCTTCGTTCAGTTTCGCGGCGCGTCTCCTGAACTCATCCATCTCGCTCTTGGAAAAGATCGAGCGGGAAGGATTCACGGAGTACGACCGATCGTCGCGAAGAGGGATGTCCTTGGCGTACTGTTCGCTGCCCCAGAACTGGAACTCCGTCGAGTCGTAAACCACTTCGGCTATCTCGAGTCCCGAAGCGGCGGCGAGAAGCTCCATGCTTCTCCGCGTATGGAGAAACAGGTGTCTCGGCGCGTCTATCTGGACCCAGTTCTCGCGGTAATGCTCCCACGCATGGGAGCCCGCCAGGGGTATGCGTATGAGCACATGGCCGCCGCTCTTGCAAAGGCGCCCCAGCTCGGCCATGGTCCTCACGGGATCCTGCATGTGTTCGAAAGAATGATTCAGCATCACGAGGTCGTACTCTCCCGCGACGTCGCCAAGCTCCCTCTTGTGGATCGTGATTCCACCCGCGTAAGAGATGTCACGATCGATGAACGGATCCACGCCCGTGAGATTCTCGAAACCTTCCTTGTAGAGACCGACGAGAAGGTGCCCCGCGCCGCATCCCACGTCGAGTA